>NZ_JBIAUL010000013.1:0-355317 GCF_042892755.1 Streptomyces sp. NPDC001714 | reverse complement strand
GTTGACTTTTGGCACGCTGTTGAGTTCTCAAGGAACGGTCGCTTCCTTTGTACTCACCCTCTCGGGCTTTCCTCCGGGCTTCCCTTCGGTGTTTCAAACTCTATCAGTGTTTTTCCGTCCCTCTGACCACCCTCCCGCAGGCATGCGGAAAGTGATCCCAAGTTAGGATCTGACAAGTTTGGTTGCTGCCGAGTAGCGATGCTTTATCGCACCGCCTTGGCCCCAGGCAGGAGTACGACTGTACACGGAGCCCCGAAGGCCGTGCAAATCGAATAGGCTGGTGGTCTAGACCACTACCTGGTAGCTTCCATGCGGAACCGCCACTTCATATGACATACGCTGCTGCTCAGTGCCGTCCGGAACAGGCAGTGACGGCCCGTAAGCAGCTCCACTCCTGGGAGGCTTCCCATGACCACCGTGACGTCCCCGCTCGCCGGACGCGCCGTCGGACTGGCCGCAGTGCCGGATCCGGTCTTCGCCGGGGCCATGGTCGGCCCGGGTACCGCCATCGACCCCGCGCGTGAGCCCTCCGAGGTCGTGTCGCCGGTGGACGGAGTCGTCGTCTCTCTGCACCCGCACGCGTTCGTCGTGGTCGACGGAGACGGCCACGGAGTACTCACCCACCTCGGTATCGACACCGTGCAGCTCAACGGACAGGGCTTCGAGCTCCTCGTCAACAAG
Source organism: Streptomyces sp. NPDC001714 (assembly GCF_042892755.1). Classification (NCBI taxonomy): domain Bacteria; kingdom Bacillati; phylum Actinomycetota; class Actinomycetes; order Kitasatosporales; family Streptomycetaceae; genus Streptomyces; species Streptomyces sp. NPDC001714. The sequence goes on along the minus strand of NZ_JBIAUL010000013.1, from coordinate 354,636 downwards.
GGCGACACCGTGACCCGTGGCCAGGCCGTGGTGCGCTGGAACCCGGCCGAGGTCGAGGCCGCCGGCAAGTCTCCGGTCTGCCCCGTCGTGGCCCTGGAGGCCACGGCCGCCTCGCTCTCCGACGTCAATGAGACCGGGGACGTGAAGGCCGGCGACGTCCTCTTCTCCTGGAGCTGACTCGTCCCGGACCCACAACCCCGCCACCGTGCCCTCGAAGGAACGGCGGCGACCACGACAACCACCGCGGCGGCGGGACCCGCCGCACTATCGGAGACGGGTGAGATGGAGACAACGCTGCGAGGCGTCGGCGTGAGCCACGGTGTGGCGATCGGCGAGGTTCGGCACATGGGAACGGCGGTCCTGGAGCCGCCTGCCAAGCAGATTCCCGCGGAAGAGTCGGAGCGGGAGCAGGGGCGTGCCCGTCAGGCCGTGGACGCCGTGGCCGCCGACCTGATGGCGCGCGGCAATCTGGCGGGCGGCGAGGCCCAGGCGGTGCTCGAGGCGCAGGCCATGATGGCGCAGGACCCCGAGCTGATGTCCGACGTGGATCGCCGTATCGCGGTGGGCAGCACCGCCGAGCGTGCCGTCTACGACGCCTTCGCCGCGTACCGTGAGCTGCTGGCCGGAGCGGGCGAGTACCTCGCCGGCCGGGTGGCCGACCTGGACGATGTGCGGAATCGTATCGTCGCCCGGCTGCTGGGCGTTCCGATGCCGGGTGTCCCGGACAGTGACGAGCCGTACGTGCTGGTGGCGCGGGATCTGGCGCCGGCGGACACGGCCCTGCTCGACCCGACTCTGGTGCTCGGTTTCGTGACCGAGGAGGGCGGCCCGACGAGCCACAGCGCGATCCTGGCGCGGGCGCTCGGTGTGCCGGCCGTGGTGGCGCTGCCGGGTGCCGGGGAACTCGCCGAGGGCACCGTGGTCGCCGTCGACGGCAGCACCGGCGACATCTTCGTGAACCCGAGTGCGGAGAAGAAGGCGGCGCTGACGGCGGCGGCCGCCGAGCGGAAGGCGGCGCTGGCCGCGTCGACCGGGCCGGGCGCGACCGCGGACGGGCACAAGGTGCCGTTGCTGGCCAACGTGGGCGGCCCGGCGGACGTGCCGGCCGCCGTGGAGGCGGGTGCCGAGGGCGTCGGTCTGTTCCGTACCGAGTTCCTGTTCCTGGACGACAGCAAGAGCGCTCCTTCCGAGGAGAAGCAGGTCGAGGCCTACCGTCAGGTGCTGGAGGCGTTCCCGGAGGGCCGGGTCGTCGTGCGGGTCCTTGACGCGGGTGCGGACAAGCCCCTGGACTTCCTGACGCCGGGGGACGAGCCCAACCCGGCGCTGGGCGTGCGCGGTCTGCGGACGCTGCTCGACCACCCCGAGGTGCTGCGCACCCAGCTGACGGCGTTGGCGAAGGCGGCCGAGGGGCTGCCCGTCCACCTTGAGGTCATGGCGCCGATGGTGGCGGACCGAGCCGATGCGAAGGCGTTCGCGGACGCCTGCCGGTCGGCGGGGCTGCGGGCCAAGTTCGGCGCGATGGTGGAGATTCCGTCGGCGGCGCTGCGGGCGCGCTCGGTCCTCCAGGAGGTCGAGTTCCTGTCGCTGGGGACGAACGACCTGGCGCAGTACACGTTCGCCGCGGACCGTCAGGTCGGTGCGGTGTCCCGGCTGCAGGATCCGTGGCAGCCGGCTCTGCTCGACCTGGTCGCGCTGTCGGCGGAGGCGGCGCGGGCCGAGGGCAAGAGCTGTGGTGTGTGCGGTGAGGCCGCCTCGGATCCGCTGCTGGCCTGTGTGCTGACGGGGCTGGGTGTCACCTCCCTCTCCATGGGTGCGGCGTCGATTCCTTATGTCCGGGCGATGCTGGCCAAGTACACGCTGGCCCAGTGCGAGCGGGCCGCGGCGGCCGCGCGTGCCACCGACAGTGCGGACGAGGCCCGTGCGGCGGCTCAGGCGGTGCTGTCCGGCGAGTAGGTAGTCGGCCACGGCCGTGATCGGCTGTCCTTCCAGGGGCGCACCACCGGTGGGTGGGGCGCCCCTGGTCGTTTCAGTGGTGGTGGCCCGATGTCGTCGCCTGGTCGCCGAGGTCGGGCGGCGCACAGTAGTCGACGTCCGATTCCGGTGGGATGAGGTCTCCGGATTCGACGTCGGTGCAGTACGCGTCGAAGACCTCGCCGGCGGTGAGGGGCCCGAGGTTGTTGCCGCGCAGCCGCCAGCCGTAGACGCGGTCGGGGATGCCGGGGGCGCTGGTGCGCATGACGAGTCCGCCGGGGCTGTTGGTGGCGAGGCCGAGGGCGAGGACGCTGGTGAATTCGAGGGCTTCGGCCTCGTCGAGGTGGGTGGTGCCTTCGCTGTTCTGGTCGGCGTGCAGGACGGTGACGAGGGTTTCGGGTGGTCCGGAGACGCTGCACACGAGGTGCCGGTTGCCGGCCGGAGCGGTGTCGAGGATGCGGGTCAGCAGGTGGGAGGCACGGGTGAAGGCGGCGCGTCCGACGTCCTCGCCGCAGGTGGGGCAGGGGCCGAGGCGGGCGAGGAGGGTGCTGGCGTACTCCCAGGTGGCCTGTCGTACCGCTTCGTCGACGAGGGCGGGGACGAGGGCGTCGAGGGGTCGGCCGTCGTACGGGACGGTGGCGCCGGTGGCCGCGAGTTCGGCGGTGAAGCGGGTGCGGCTGGCCGGGTTGTCCGGGTCGAGGCCGGTGGCTGTGCAGAACTCGGCGTATTCCTCCGGGTCGAAGAGGGCGAGTGTGGTGTGGGTGCCTTCGGCGGCACGGCTCCTGAGGAGGGCTTCGATCTGGCGGAGGTAGGTGAGGTGGTCGTCGAAGGTGAAGCTGCGGTAGCGCCGCATGGCGCGGAAGTCGTGTTCGTCGGTGAGCAGGCCGATGGTGCCGGCGATCTCGCGGCGCAGGACGCGTCGCATGGTCCGGTGGTCGGTGTGCGCCATGGTTCCCCCTGAGAGCGGTCGATCAATGCTCACTCACAGTAACCGGCACCACTGACAATGACGGGTGCGGAAGCCGGTCACGGGCCAGACGGTGCTGGATTGCGCAGGTCAGAGCGATGACCGTGCCGAACGCGGTCCAGCCGAGCGGTCCGGTGGCGATGACCGCGGACGACGTGCCGGTGGAGCACGTGACGTTCGCGCACGGGGCACTGGATCTGATCGGCCGGCTGCTGTCCGTGGAGTCGCGGCCCGGCGACGCTGGGTGGCGGCGGGGGCGCTTCCGGTTGTCGGCCGGGGCGGGGGTGCGGATCACGATCGCCGGGCTGGAGCCGGCCGGCGCGGCTCGCCTCGGACTTCACCGCCGTCCTGGGCGAGTCCGAGGCCACCTGCGGGGGGGGTGAGCGTGCCCCGGGGGGCGATCAGGCGCGCTTGCGGGCGAGGTCCTCGAAGTAGCTCAGCAGGTCGAGGTTGTCGATGGAGCCCGGGTTGACGGCCTTCTCCAGCGGCGCCCCCTGGAGAAGGCGCTTGACCGGGACCTCGATGCGCTTTCCGGTGAGGGTGTGCGGGACGCCGGGGACCTCGATGACCTCGTCGGGGACGTGCCGGGGCGAGAGCTGTTCGCGGATGGCCTGCTTGATGCGGTTCAGCAGGGCCTCGTCGAGGACCGCGCCCGGTGCCAGGTGGACGAAGAGGGGCATCCAGTAGCCGCCGTCGGGCTGCTCGATGCCGATGACCAGAGACTCCCTGATCTCGGGGAGGCGCTCGACGACCTCGTAGATGTCCGCCGAGCCCATCCGCACGCCCTGGCGGTTGAGCGTGGAGTCGGAGCGGCCGTGGATGATCACCGAGCCGCGTGCGGTGACGGTGATCCAGTCGCCGTGGCGCCATACGCCGGGGTAGGTGTCGAAGTAGCTCTCGTGGTAGCGGCTGCCGTCGGGGTCGTTCCAGAAGCGGATCGGCATCGACGGCATGGGGTTGGTGACGACCAGTTCGCCCACTTCGTCGATGACGGGACGGCCGGCCGGGTCCCAGGCCTGGAGGTCGGTGCCGAGGCCGGGCGCCTGTAGTTCGCCGGTGTACACGGGGAGCGTGGGCACGGCGCCCGCGAAGCAGGAGCACACGTCGGTGCCGCCGCTCACGGAGGCGATCCAGAGGTCGTCGCGGACCTCGTCGTGCAGCCAGCGGAAGCCGTCGGGGGGCAGCGGGGAACCGGTGGTGGCGACGCACTTCACGTGCGAGAGGTCGTAGTCCCGGGAGGGATGCACGCCGGCCTTGCGGCAGGCCATCACGTAGGCGGCGGACGTGCCGTAGAGGGTGGTTCCGGTGCGTTCGGCGACGCGCCACTGGGCGCCGGTGTCGGGGTAGCCGGGGCTGCCGTCGTACAGGACGATCGTGGTGCCCGTGAGGAGGCCGGAGACGAGGAAGTTCCACATCATCCAGCCGGTCGAGGTGTACCAGAAGAAACGGTCCTCTGGGCCCAGGTCGCAGTGCAGGCCGAGCTGTTTGAGGTGCTCGACCAGGATGCCGCCCTGGGACTGGACGATGGCCTTGGGCAGCCCGGTGGTGCCGGAGGAGTAGAGCACCCAGAGCGGGTGGTCGAAGGGGACCTGTTCGAACTCGGGCTCGGTGTCGGCGGAGGTGAGGGCCGACCACTCCAGGGCGCCCTCGGGGGCCGCGGTGCCGAGCAACGGGATGTGGACGACGGCGCGCAGGGTGGGCAGTTCACGGCGCAGTTCGGCGACGATCTCGCGCCGGTCGTGTTCCTTGCCTCCGTAGCGGTAGCCGTCGACGGTGAACAGGACGACGGGTTCGACCTGCTGGAAGCGGTCCAGGACGCTACGGGCGCCGAAGTCGGGGGCGCAGGAGGTCCACACGGCGCCCACGGCTGCGGTGGCGAGCAGGGCGACCACGGCCTGCGGGACGTTCGGGAGGTAGCCGCTGACGCGGTCGCCGGGGCGGACGTCGAGGGCGCGCAGTTCGGCGGCCAGGGAGCCCACCTGGCGGCGCAGCTCCGCCCAGGTGACCGGGCGGGGTTCGTGGGTCTCGTCGACATACAGGAGGGCGGGTTCGTCCGCGCGGGTGGCGGCGGCGCGCAGGGCGTGCTCGGCGTAGTTCAGCCGCGCGCCGGGGAACCACTCGGTACCGGGCATGGCTCGGTCGCCGAGCACGCGCGCGTAGGGCGTCGAGAACCGCACGTCGAAGTAGTCCGTGACGGCTTTCCAGAAGGTGTCCAGGTGGTCTACGGACCAGCGGTGCAGGGCCGGGTACCCGCCGTCGGCGGGGGCTCCGTGGTGTTCTGCCGCCCAGGACTGGAACCTGGTCATGCGTGCCTGGGCGATCCGCTGCGGATCGGGCCGCCAGAGCGGCTGGGGGTTCGCGGTCGACATGGGGCGGCTCCCGGGCTGCTGCGCTTTGTGTGCGTGGGACGCGCACGGGCTGGGGTGTGCGCGTGACGCGGCTGACAGGGACGATGCCATGTGATCGACTTCTACACCAGGGTGCGCTCCACATAGTCCGTGTCGTGAAGATGTGGTCCTGGCACGGGTGAACGGCAGTTGAACGGCACGCGCGTGTGGAGCGCAGAGTGGCAGGGTGAGCAGCATGGACGGTCGTGACCTGGTGCGTTCGGTAAGAGTGGTCGGTTCGAGGAAGGCGGCTCAGGGGTTGCGTACCGTACGGGCCGCGTGGCGCAGGAGGCGGATCGATGCCGCCGGGCTGCCCGCGCGGGGCGCGGAGCGGGCCCGGGTGCCGGGGCCGGTGCAGGACGCGGAGCCGGGGCCGGGCGGTGGTGTGATCCGGTTCAGCCGGTCCGAGCTGCGGATCACGGTCGCCGTGAACGGAGCCGTCTTCTGGGGCTGGGACGGGGCCGGTCCCGAGCCGTCGTACGCGCTCGCGGGGCGCTGTCCGGAGCCGGATCCGCGGGCGGTCCTCGAACCGGACACGAACGGCGGCTGGCGGGTGGTGGCGGAGCGGGTGACGGTCAGCGTCTCGCGGCACGGCGCGGTGGAGGTGTGCACGCCCGGTGGTGTGATGCTGCGGCGGGATCAGCCGCCGCGGTGGTGGGAGCCGGTGGGCGGGGGTGCGGCGCGCTGGGTGCAGCGGTCGGAGGTGGCCGCGGACGCGCGGTTCTTCGGGCTGGGCGGGCGTGCCTCGGGGCCCCGGCTGCGGGACGGCACGTACCGGCTGTGGAACACCGATCCCGGCCGTGCCTTCGTCCCCGGTGACGATCCGCTGTACATCACCATGCCGGTCCAGCTGGTGGTGGCGGACGCCGCGGCGCATCTGGTGTTCCACGACAGTTCCTGGGACGGGACGGTGACGCTCCGGGAGGGCGAGGAGGGCGCCGGTTCCGGACACGACCGGACCGGGCGCTGCGAGCTGCGGATGGACGGCGGTCCGCTGCGCTGCTGGGTGATGGTGGGCACCCCCGCGCGCGTGCTGCACACGTGGGCCGCGCTCACCGGCGCGCCCGCGCTGCCGCCGGCGTGGGCGCTGGGCCATCACCACGCGCGCTGGGGGTTCGGCAGCGAGCAGGAGGTGCGGCGGATCGTCGCCGGTTACCAGGAGCGCGGTCTGCCGCTGGACGCCGTCCATCTGGACATCGACCACTACGACGCCCACCAGGTGTTCACGGTCGATCACGAGCACTTCCCGAAGCTGCCGACGCTGGCGGAGGAGTTGCGGCGGGACGGGATCCGGCTGGTGTCGATCGTCGACCCGGCGGTCAAGGCCGAGCAGGGCAACGCGGTCCACGACAGCGGGACGGCGGTCGACGCCTTCGTCCGTGATCCTTCGGGGCGGACGGTGGAGGGGGTGGTGTGGCCCGGGGAGACGGTCTTCCCCGACTTCACGGACGCGCGCGTGCGCGCGTGGTGGGGCGGGCTGTACGAGGAGCGGCTCGCGCTGGGCTTCGCCGGGTTCTGGCACGACATGAACGAGCCGACGTCCTTCAGCGCCTTCGGCGAGTCGACGCTGCCGCGCGCGGCGCGGCACGCCCTGGAGGGCCGCGGCGGCGACCACCGGGAAGCGCACAACGTCTACGCGCTCTGCATGGCGCGGGCGGCCTACGAGGGCCTGCGCGGACTCGCGCCCGAGGAGCGGCCGTTCCTGTTCTCCCGCTCGGGCTGGGCCGGTATGCAGCGCTACGGCGGCACGTGGTCCGGTGACATCGCCACCGGCTGGCCGGGGCTGCGTGCGTCCCTGTCGCTGGTGCTGGGGCTCGGGCTGTGCGGGGTGCCGTACTCGGGGCCCGACGTGGGCGGTTACGACGGGAGTCCGTCGCCGGAGCTGTTTCTGCGCTGGTTCCAGCTGGGCGCGTACCTGCCGCTGTTCCGTACGCACGCGAGCATGCGGGCGGGACGCCGGGAGCCGTGGGAGTTCGGGCCCGAGGTGCTTGACCACGCGCGCGTGGCGCTGCTCGAACGGCGGCGTCTGCTGCCGTACTTCATGACGCTGGCGCAGCTGGCCCGGCGGACCGGTGCGCCGTACGTGCGGCCGGTGTGGTGGGGTGCGCCGGAGGACCGGGCGCTGCGCGACTGCGAGGACACGTTCCTGCTGGGCGACGCCCTGCTGGTGGCTCCGGTGCTGGATCCGGGTGCCGACCGGCGTGCGGTGCAGCTGCCCCGCGGGCGCTGGTACGACACGGCGACCGAGCAGGCGTACGACGGTCCTGGGCAGGTGCTCGTCGATGCCCCGCTGTCGCGGATCCCGGTCCTGGCGCGCGCGGGTGCCGTCCTGCCCGTGCGGGACGAGGACGGCGGGACGCGGCTGGAGGTGTGGGCGCCGGCCCGGGGGCGGACGGGGGGCGGGCTGGTCGTGCCGGACGCGGGCGACGGCTGGGAGGAGCCGGAGATCGAGCGTTACGTCGCCCGCTGGGTGGGCCGGCAGGTGGTGGTCGCCCGCGACGACGAGACCGGCGCGAGCGAGCCGTCCCAGCCCGTCCGGGTCAGGGGGCTGGGATGAGCCGGAGGGCTCAGTAGCGGCCCTCGAACCACGCGCGTACGGCCACGCTGTGCAGGGGGAAGGCGAGTTCCTCGGGGCGGCGCAGCAGGTGCCAGCCCTCCGTCTCGTCCGTCGCGCCCGACGGCGGGAGGCCTTCGGCGGGGCGTTCCGGGAGGAGGCCGAACAGCAGCAGGTGCCCGTCGGGTGAGCTCATGGCGTCGACGAGCCGTACGTCGCGGGCGGCCGCGTCGATGCCCGTCTCCTCCTTGAGTTCGCGGACGACGGCGTGCCGCCAGTCCTCGCGGTCGTCGACGTAGCCCCCGGGCAGCGCGGTGCCGCCGCGCGCGGGGGCCACGGTGCGGGTGATGACGACCAGGGCGGTGCCCTTCGTGTCGTAGACGGGCTGGAGGGCGATCGCCACAGGCAGCGGGTTGCGGTAGGCGACGTGGCCGCAGGCCGGGCAGGTGCGGGGCCAGCCGGAGATTCCCTCTCCGTAGGCCGCTCCGCAGCTCGAACAGTGCGAGCCCGGAGCGGAGTTGGCAATGAGGTGCTGATTTTCGGACACGCGCGGACTTTATCCGATCAGGAGATCGACGTCTTACGGTCAGGGGAACGTCTCCTTCCGGAAGTGAAGCGACATCTGACGACCCCGGAACCGGAGCCGGGGGACCCGCGGCGAGCGCCGACGCGGCCTGCCCAATCGCGGCGGCGCGTGGCACACTTCTGACGTTCCGTCAGATCCGTTGTCCTGGAGGAGCTTTGTCGCGTACACGCACGCCGGCGGTCGACGGCTGGTTCAGCGGCGAGGGGGACGGATTCCGGCTGCTGGGGACCCGCTGCGCGGCCTGTGCCTCGCTCTTCTTCCCGCGCGAGGACGTCCGCTGCCGCAATCCCGGCTGCGCGGGCGGCGACCTGGAGGAGGTCCCGCTCTCCCGGCGCGGGAGGATCTGGTCGTACACCGACAGCAGGTACCGCCCCCCGTCACCCTATGTGAGCGACCCGGAACTTCCGTGGGAGCCGTACGCGTTGATCGCTGTGGAGCTGGAATCCGAGCGGATCGTGGTGCTGGGACAGGCGGTTCCCGGGATCACCGTCGCCGATCTGGCGGTGGGCATGGAGGTCGAGGCCGTCCCCGGAGTTCTCAGCGAGGAAGCGGAGACGACCTGGACGACCTGGCACTGGCGGCCGACGGAGGTGACGGCATGACGGCGGACGTGGCGGTGCTCGGCGTGGGCATGCACCCCTGGGGCAAGTGGGGGCGGAGCTTCGTCGAGTACGGGACGGCGGCGGCCCGCGCGGCCCTCGCGGACGCCGGACTGGAATGGCGGGACATCGGCTCGATCGTGGGCGCGGACACGGTGCGTGGCGGATATCCCGGCTACGTGGCGGGCGCCACCTTCGCGAAGGCGCTGGGCTGGCAGGGGGCGCGGGTCGCGAGCGTGTACGCGGCGTGCGCGTCCGGGGCCCAGGCGGTCGCCGCGGCGCGGGCACAGATCCTGGCGGGCCTCGCGGACGTGGTGCTCGTGGTGGGCGCGGACGCGGCCCCCAAGGGCTTCTTCCGGCCCGCCGGAGGAGACCGGCCCGACGATCCCGACTGGCTGCGCTTCCGGCTGCTGGGGGCGACGAATCCGACCTACTTCGGGCTGTACGCGCGCCGCCGCATGGCGGTGTTCGGGGAAACCCCCGAGGACTTCGCGCTGGTCAAGGTGAAGAACGCAGCTCTGGGGGCGCTCAATCCGTACGCCCGCTACCGCAAGCGGGTCACCGCCGAGGAGGTCGCCGCCTCCCAGGTGGTCGCCGATCCGCTGCGGCTGCTGGACATCTGTGCCACCTCCGACGGCGGGGCCGCGCTGGTCCTGTCCAGCCTGGAGTTCGCGCACCGGCACGGGGCGGCGCGACCGGTGCGGATCCGCGCGGTGTCCACGGTCACGCCCCGCTACCCGAGCACGGTGCTGGACCTGCCGGACATCGCCACGGACTCCGCGGCGGCGGTGGAGCCGCCGACGGAGCCCTTCCGGGCGTCGATCGCGCGGGCCGCCTACGAGGAGGCGGGCATCGGCCCCGAGGAACTGTCCCTCGCCGAGGTGTACGACCTGTCCACCGCGCTGGAGTTGCAGTGGTACGAGGATCTGGGGCTGTGCGCCGAGGGCGAGGCGGCGAAGCTGCTGCGCGAGGGTGCGACGGCCCCGGGCGGCCGGATACCGGTCAACGCCAGCGGGGGGCTGGCGTCCTTCGGGGAGGCGGTACCGGCCCAGGCGATCGCCCAGGTCTGCGAGCTGACCTGGCAGTTGCGGGACGCGGCGGGCGACCGGCAGGTGGCGCACGCGCGTGTGGGGATCACGGCCAATCAGGGGCTGTTCGGGCACGGCTCGTCCGTGATAGCGGTCCGCTGACGGGACGGGCGTGACAGCGAAGGCCCATACCCTGCGTGATCACCCCGAAATGGTGCGTGAACGTCTCATGAACTGCCCATGGGCGTGCGCCGGTGGCGTCATCATGCTCCCGTGCGCACCTGGACGGATGCTCTCCGTTTCGCCTTCCAGCCGGTGGTCAATCTGACGACCGGCGGGATCGCCGCACTGGAGATCCTCGCCCGCCCCGAGACCGGTGACATCCTCGCCGAAGCCCGCCGGAATCCCGAACTCGACGGCAAGCTGGCGGTGTTGGCCCTCCGCGCGGCGGCCCGCCAAGAGACGCTGCTACCGCTGCACATCAACGTCTTCGCGGCCACCCTCGCCGACCTGGGCGGCATCGGACCACTGCCCGAGGCCGTCCGCGAGGCCGGCCGGATGCCCTGGGAAGTCACCCTGGACATCGTCCCGCCGTACACGCACGTGCCGCAGCGGGCCCTGCTGGAGGCCGTGGCGGTGCTGCGCGGCCAGGGCTTCCGGATCAGCGCGGACGGCATCGGGGACGGGGACGTGCCGCTGCGGCTGCTCACCGACCTCTCCCCCGATCTGATCAAGCTCGACGCCTCGCTGCTCGCCCGGCCGGCCGCGGTGCGGGCGATGCGGACCCTGTGCGAGGAACTCGGCGCCCTGGTGGCCGTCGAGGGCGTGGAGACCGAACTCCAGCACGCGGCCGCGCTGTCGGCCGGGGCGCAGCTGGCGCAGGGCGAGCTGTTCGCGCCCCCGGCCCGGATCCCGGTCGCGGAGGTATACGTTCCGCCGCCCTCCCCCGCCGCCGTACCGCCACCGCGCTCCGGGCCGTCCGTGCGCGACTTCATCCGGCCCGCCGCACTCCTGCCGGTCACCGCGTCCGCGTTGCAGGTGCGGGCGCTGCTGACCGGCTCCCCGGACGTCTCCGGCGTGCTCTTGGTGGACCAGACCGGCGCCCCCGTCCGCTCGGTGCACCGCTCCCGGTTCCTGCTGTCGATGTCCGGCCGCTACGGGCACGCCCTGTACGCGGACCGCCCGGCTTTCAAGCTGGGCGACGCACCGCGCACGGTCGGCGTCGACGCGACCGCCTGGGAGGTGCTGGACGTGGTGGCCGTCGGCGGCCCGGACCGCACCTCGGACGATGTGACGGTCGTCGACCGGTTCGGGCGCTGCGTGGGCGTCGTCCGCCTCGCCGACCTCGTACGGGCGCTCGCCGAGACCCGGGTCGAGGAGGCGGCCGGGCTCAACCCGCTGACGCGGCTGCCCGGTTCGGACACGATCACGGGCGAGGTGGACCGGTGGATCGCGGCCGGGCGGGTCTTCGCCCTGAGCTGGCTGGACATCGACCACTTCAAACAGGTGAACGACGGTGCCGGGTTCGCCGCGGGCGACGAGCTGATCCGTTCGGTGGGACGGGCGCTGCAGGAGGCCGCCGCCGGGCACGCGCGCGTGGGGCACATCGGCGGGGACGACTTCCTGGTGCTCGCCGACGAGACGGGACTGGACCAGGTGGCCGCCCTGCTCGACGCGCCCTGGTCCGCGGGCGGGCGTGCCGTCACGCTGTCCCTGGCCACCGTCGTGTGCGGTCCCGGCAGTGTGGCCGACCACCGGCAGGCGGCCGCCTGTCTCGCGCCGCTCAAGAAGGCCGCCAAGGCGCTGTACGGGGCGAGTTGGGTGCTGGGGCGGGCAGGACTGCCCGGGCACGAGATCCGGCGCGGCTCGGGCGCCTACCCGGCCCAGGCCGGGTACGCGGCGGTGGAGCCGTGACAGCCCCTTTCCGGCGGGTCGGCTGTCATCGTTGCCGTCGCCGACCTTGACGCCTTCTGAGTGCCGGTGAAAACTTCCGGTGTCGGTCGACATCGCCGTACATTCTCGGCGTATTCAGGCACTGCGCCATGGGCCGCTCCTGTCTCGAGGCTCTTTCCCCATGGGCGATTCGGCCGCTACGGCACGCTCGTCATGGACGCCGGGCGGGGCGCGGGACTTTCCCTGCCTTCGGCTGACGTCGCCAAGGGAACCGTTCCTGCTCAATGCGCCGGGGTCGCTCCCCCGGCCAGCGCCCTAGGAGCCGCCATGAGCAACGGAGACATCTTCGTCGGCGAAGTCATCGGCACCGCCATCCTGATCCTGTTCGGAGCCGGTGTCTGCGCCGCGGTCACCCTCAGACACTCCAAGGCCCGGGCCGCGGGGTGGGTGGTGATCGCGTTCGGCTGGGGATTCGGCGTCCTCGCCGGCGCCTACACCGCCGCTCCCCTCTCCGGCGGGCAGCTGAACCCCGCGGTCACCATCGGCATCGCCGTCGACACCGGCGTGTGGGGCAAGGTCTGGGTGTATCTGCTCGGGCAGTTCGTCGGCGCGATGCTGGGGGCGGTGCTGACATACCTGGTCTACCTGGCCCAGTTCCAGGCCAACGTGCGCGACGAGGAGTCGGGAGAGGAGCCGACGCCGACGCTCGGCATCTTCTCCACCATCCCGGAGATCCGGAACCCGGTAGCCAATCTGATCACCGAGATCATCGCCACGATCGCGCTGGTCCTGCCGATCCTCGCGTTCGGACTGACCAAGGGGCTCGGCGAGTCCGGCACCACCGTGCTCATCGTCTCCCTGCTCGTCGTCGGCATCGGGCTGTCGCTCGGCGGCCCCACCGGCTACGCCATCAACCCGACGCGCGACCTCGGCCCCCGGATCGTGCACTCCTTCCTGCCGATCCCCAACAAGGGCACCTCGGACTGGGGTTACGCCTGGATCCCGGTCGCCGGCCCCCTGATCGGCGGGGCGCTCGCGGGCCTCATCTACAACGTGGCCTTCTGACTCGGCGCGGCCGTCCCGGTCGGCGCGGTCCTCCGAGCCGACACGACCTCCCGACCCGACGCGGCCCTCCCATCCACGCAGCCTTCCGACCCAGCGACCAAGGGGTAGCCATGACGGACACCGCCGAGAAGTACGTCGCCGCAATCGACCAGGGCACCACGTCGAGCCGCTGCATCATCTTCGACCACGGCGGCGCGATCGTCGCCGTCGACCAGCGCGAGCACCGCCAGATCTTCCCCAAGCCGGGCTGGGTGGAGCACGACGCCACCGAGATCTGGTCCAAGGTGCAGGCCGTGGTGGCCGGGGCGCTCGCCAACGCGGGGCTGCGCCCCGACCAGCTGAGCGCGCTGGGCATCACCAACCAGCGCGAGACGACCGTCCTGTGGGACCGCGCGACCGGCAAGCCCGTGCACAACGCAATCGTCTGGCAGGACACCCGCACCGCTGCCCTCTGCCACGAACTCGGCGGCAGCGACGGCCAGGACCGCTTCCGCGAGCAGACCGGCCTGCCCCTGGCCAGCTACTTCTCCGGGCCCAAGGCGACCTGGCTGCTGGACAACGTGCCCGGGCTGCGGGACCGGGCCGAGCGCGGCGAGATCGCCTTCGGGACCATCGACTCCTGGCTCATCTGGAACCTCACCGGCGGCACCGACGGCGGCCGGCACGTCACCGACGTCACCAACGCCGGGCGCACCATGCTGATGAACCTGGAGACCCTCCAGTGGGACCCCGCCATCCTCGCCGCGATGAACGTCCCCGAGGCGGTCCTGCCCGAGATCAGGTCGTCCGCCGAGGTGTACGGCACCGCGGTCGGCCAGCTCGCCGGGGTGCCGGTGGCGTCCGCGCTGGGCGACCAGCAGGCGGCGGTCTTCGGGCAGGCCTGCTACGACGTGGGCACGGCGAAGAACACGTACGGGACGGGCAGCTTCCTGCTGCTCAACACCGGCAACCGGCCGGTGCCGTCCAAGAGCGGGCTGCTGACGACGATGGGGTACCGGATCGGCACCGAGGCGCCGGTGTACTGCCTGGAGGGTTCGATCGCCATAACGGGCGCGCTCGTCCAGTGGTTCCGCGACCAGCTCGGCATCATCCGCACCGCCGACGAGATCGAGACGCTGGCGGCGAGTGTCGACGACAACGGCGGCGCCTACATCGTGCCCGCCTTCTCCGGCCTGTTCGCGCCCTACTGGCGCTCCGACGCGCGCGGGGTCGTCACCGGGCTGACCCGGTACGTCACCAAGGCGCACCTCGCCCGCGCGGTGCTGGAGGCGACGAGCTGGCAGACACGGGAGGTCGTGGACGCGATGTACCAGGACTCCGGGGTGCCGATCACCACCCTGAAAGTGGACGGCGGCATGACCGCGAACAACCTCCTGATGCAGCACCAGGCCGACGTCCTCGGGGTACCGGTGATCCGGCCCCGGGTCTCCGAGACGACCTGCCTGGGCGCCGCCTACGCGGCCGGCCTGGCCACCGGCGTGTGGAACGACCTGGACGAGCTCAGGTCGCACTGGCAGAAGGACGTCGAGTGGACGCCCACCATGGCGGCGTCGATACGCGAACGGGAGTACGCGAACTGGCGCAAGGCGGTGGAGAAGAGCTTCGGCTGGCTGGAGGACGGCGAGTAACCCCCCGGGGACCACGGCCCGTACCCCGGTCGGCGGGGGTGCGGGCCGTGCCGCCGTCCCTCAGGTGGTGACGGCCGGCCGGTGGCCCGCCGTGTACGCCATCGCGTGCCGTACTACTCCGATGAGCACCTCCTTGACCGACTCGCGGTCCCGGGCGTCGCAGAGCACGACCGGTACGTCAGGGTCGAGGTCGAGGGCCTGGCGCACCGACTCCACCGGGTAACGGGCTGCGTCCGCGAAGCAGTTGACGCCGACGAGGAAGGGTATGGAACGCCGCTCGAAGTAGTCGACGGCGGCGAAGCAGTCCTCCAGGCGGCGCGTGTCCGCGAGCACGACGGCTCCCAGCGCGCCTTCGGCGAGTTCGTCCCACATGAACCAGAACCGTTCCTGCCCGGGAGTGCCGAACAGGTACAGCACCAGGTCCTCGCGCAGGGTGATGCGGCCGAAGTCCATGGCGACGGTGGTGGTGTGCTTGCCCTCGACGCCGGAGGTGTCGTCGACCGGTCGCCCGGCCTCGGTGAGCAGTTCCTCGGTGCGCAACGGCCGGATCTCGCTGACCGCGCCGACCAGGGTCGTCTTGCCCACGCCGAAGCCGCCGGCCACGAGGATCTTGAGCGTGACGGGCTCGACCGGGGGCTTGCCGCGCTCAGATCGCCCGAAGATCATCGATTTCTTCTCCTGCTTGATGGGGTCCTGCTGGATGGGGTCGGGTGCCGGGCGAGGGGCGTCCGTATCCGCCGCCACCCGGGGTTTCGATGACGAGTACGTCGTCCGGGCCGACGTCCGCGGCATCGCTGCCGCCGAGTTCGGTGACCGTGCCGTCGGCCCGCTCCACCCGGTTGGCGCCGAGTGCGCCGGGTCCGCCGCCGGCCATGCCGTACGGCGGCACGCGGCGGTGCTGGGAGAGGGTGGAGACGGTCATGGGTTCGAGGAAGCGGACGCGGCGGACCGCGCCGTCCCCGCCGGGCCAGCGGCCCACGCCGCCGCTGCCCGCTCGCACGGCGAACTCGTCGAGGCGGACGGGCAGCCGCCACTCCAGGACTTCCGGGTCGGTGAGCCGGGAGTTGGTCATGTGGGTCTGTACGACGCTCGCGCCGCGGAAGCCGTCACCGGCTCCGGATCCGGAGGCGACGGTCTCGTAGTACTGGTGGCGTTCGTTGCCGAAGGTGACGTTGTTCATGGTCCCGGAGCCCTCCGCCTGGACGCCGAGCGCCGCGTAGAGGGCGCCGGTGATGGCCTGGGAGGTCTCGACGTTGCCCGCGACGACGGCGGCCGGCGGCTCGGGGGCGAGCATCGAACCGGGCGGCACGACGATGTCGAGGGGGCGCAGGCAGCCGTCGTTCAGCGGGATGTCGTCGGCGACGAGGGTGCGGAAGACGTACAGCACGGCCGCGTTGACGACGGCGAACGGGGCGTTGAAGTTGGTGGCGAGCTGGGCCGAGGTACCGCTGAAGTCGATGGTCGCGCGCCGGTTGTCGCGGTCCACGCGCACGCGTACCCGGATGACCGCGCCGGAGTCGGTCTCGTAGGCGTACGCGCCGTCGTCGAGGGCGTCGACGACCCGGCGGACCGCTTCCTCGGCGTTGTCCTGGACGTGCCGCATGTAGGCCTGGACGACGTCGAGGCCGAACTCCTCGATCATCCGGCCGACTTCGTCGACGCCCTTGCGGTTGGCGGCGATCTGGGCGCGCAGGTCGGCGAGGTTGGTGGGGATGTTCCGGGAGGGGTAGCGGGCCCCGGCCAGCAGCCGGTGCGTCTCGGTCTCCCGGAACCGGCCGTTCTCGGCGAGGAGCCAGTTGTCGAAGAGGACACCCTCCTCCTCGATGGTGCGGCTGTTCGCCGGCATCGAGCCCGGCGCGATGCCGCCGATCTCGGCGTGGTGCCCGCGGGAGGCGACGTAGAAGAGGATCTCCGGAGCCCGGCCGGTGTCACCGTCCGTGTCCGCCGGGCGGTCGGTGTCGAAGACCGGCGTGATGACCGTGACGTCGGGCAGGTGGGTGCCGCCGTGGTAGGGGTCGTTGACGGCGTAGGTGTCGCCGGGGCGCATCGAGGTGCCGCGGCGGCGGATGACCTCTTTGACGCTGGTGCCCATGGAGCCCAGGTGGACGGGGATGTGCGGGGCGTTGGCCACCAGGTTCCCGTCCGGGTCGAACAGCGCGCAGGAGAAGTCCAGACGCTCCTTGATGTTGACGGACTGGGCCGTCGACTCCAGGCGGGCGCCCATCTGTTCGGCGATCGACATGAAGAGGTTGTTGAAGACCTCAAGCAGAACCGGGTCGGCTTTCGTGTCTAGGTCGGAACTCTGCGTGACCGTCGCGCGTTCCATGACCAGATGCCCGTCGTCGGTCGCCGCGGCCCGCCAGCCGTCGTCGACGACGGTCGTGGCGCTGGCCTCGGTGATGATCGCCGGGCCGGTGACGGGGTCGCCGGGGGGCAGGTCCTCGCGGCGGTGGAGGGGTACGTCGCGCCAGGCGCCGCCGGTGTGGAGCCGGACGGTCTCCGGGGCGGCGGGAGTGCCCTCGTAAGGGGCGAGGGCGGAGAGATCGGGGGGTTGAGTGATGCCGGTGGCTTCCACGGAGAGCGCTTCGACGACGACCGGGCGGTCGAGCGTGAAGGAGTACGTGGCGCGATGACGTTCTTCGAAGGCGTGTTTCATCGCGTCGGGCTCGGTGAGTTCGACGGTGAGGGTGGTGTCGGTGCCGTCGTAGCGGAGCTGGGCGCGGCGGGTGACTTCGACGCGGTCCTCCGGGACGTCCTCGGCGAGGAGTTCGGCGCGGGCCGCGGCCTCCAGGTCGTCGGCGGTCTTGCGGATACCGGGCATGGCGGCGGGTTCCAGAGGGGCCTCGACGGACTGTTCGCGCATGGCGGTGGTGTCGGCGAGCCCGATACCGAGCGCGGACAGGACCCCGGCCATGGGCGGCACCAGGACGGTGCGGATACCGAGCGAGTCGGCGACCATGCACGCGTGCTGCCCGCCGGCCCCGCCGAAGGTGGTGAGGGCGTAGCGGGTGACGTCGTGGCCCTTCTGGACGGAGATCCGCTTCACGGCGTTGGCGATGTTGGCCACGGCGATGCTCAGGTAGCCCTCGGCGACCTGCTCGGGGGTGCGGTCGTCGCCGGTCCGTTCGCGGATGTCTCGCGCGAGCTCGGTGAAGCGGTCGCGGACCAGGCCGGCGTCCAGCGGCTGGTCCCCGTCCGGCCCGAAGACCTGGGGGAAGTGGGCCGGCTGGATCCGGCCGAGCATGACGTTGGCGTCGGTGACGGCCAGCGGGCCGCCGCCCCGGTAGCAGGCCGGGCCGGGGTCGGCGCCGGCCGAGTCCGGGCCGACGCGGTAGCGGGAGCCGTCGAAGTGCAGCACCGAGCCGCCGCCCGCGGCGACGGTGTGGATGTCCAGCATGGGGGCGCGCAGCCGGACACCCGCGATCTGTGTGGTGAAGACCCGTTCGTAGCCGCCCGCGAAGTGGGAGACGTCGGTGGAGGTGCCGCCCATGTCGAAGCCGATGACCCGCTCGAAGCCCGCGAGCTGCGACATCCGGGCCATGCCGACGATCCCGCCGGCCGGACCGGAGAGCACGGCGTCCTTGCCGCGGAACTGGCCGGCCTCGGCGAGCCCGCCGTTGGACTGCATGAACATCAACCGCACGCCTTCGAGTTCGTCGGCGACATGGCGGACGTAGCGGCGCAGCACGGGCGACAGGTAGGCGTCGACGACGGCGGTGTCGCCGCGCGGGACGAGCTTCATCAGCGGGCTGACCTCGCTGGACAGCGAGATCTGCGGGAAGCCGGTGCGGGCGGCCAGCTCGCCGATCGCCTGCTCGTGGGCGGGGTACAGGTGGCTGTGCATACAGACGACGGCGACGGCGCGGATCCCGTCGTCGTACGCCTCCTGGAGCGGGCCCGCCAGGGCGTCCAGGTCGGGTGCGCGCAGGACGGTGCCGTCGGCGGCGACGCGCTCGTCGGCCTCGACGACCCGTTCGTAGAGCAGCTCGGGCAGGTCGATACGGCGGGCGAAGATGCGGGGGCGGTTCTGGTAGGCGATGCGCAGGGCGTCACGGAAGCCGCGGGTGATGACGAGGAGGGTGCGCTCGCCCTCGCGTTCGAGAAGGGCGTTGGTTGCGACCGTGGTGCCCATACGGACGGCGTCGACGGAGGCGCCGGGGTCGCCGGATTCTTCGAGGAGCTCGCCGACGGCGGCCACAGCCGCGTCCGCGTACCGTGCGGGATTGTCGGAGAGCAGTTTGTGGGTGAGCAGCCGGCCGTCCGGGCGCCGCGCGACGACGTCGGTGAACGTACCGCCACGGTCGACCCAGAACTGCCAGCCTGTCACGTCACTACTCCGCTTCCGCGCCGGTCACAGCGCCCGGAGGCCGTTGATCACGTCGCGCAGAATACTCTCGTCCACCAGCTCGGCCGGGGGTACCGGCCGGTTGACGTGGACGAGTTCCCCGGCGACGAGGTCGCCGATGAGGACCCGGACCACTCCGATGGGGAGGTCGAGTTCCGAAGCCAGCTCGGCGACCGACTGCGGGGCGTCGCGGCAGAGCTCGACGATGTCCACGTGCTCCGGGGACAGCGTCCGGTCGCCGTCCGGGTCGTCCACGTCGGGCTCCGTGACGACCACCGCGATCAGGTCCAGCCGGTGCTGGGCCGCACTGGTGGTGCGGCCCCGTGTCATGGCGTAGGGACGAACGACCGGTCCGGCCTCGTCGTCGAACCAGTGACTTCTTCCCTGACCGTCTCCGCTCATGTCATCCCACTACCCGCCCGAGGGCAGATCGGTGCGCGGAACGGACCCCAGATGTACGCCGACCCTCTTGACCAGGAGCGTCATCTCGTACGCGACCTGGCCGACGTCGGAGTCGGCGTCGGACAGGACGGCGAGGCAGCTGCCGTCGCCGGCGGCGGTGACGAACAGGAAGGCGTCGTCGAGCTCGACGACGGTCTGCCGGACGCTGCCGGCCTCGAAGTGGCGGCCCACGCCCTTGGCGAGGCTGTGGAAGCCGGAGGCCACGGCGGCCAGGTGCTCGCTGTCCTCTCTGGTGAGCTCCTTGGAGACACCGGTGGGCAGGCCGTCGCCGGAGAGCACGACGGCCTTGCGGATGCTGGCGACCCGGTCCACGAGGTCGTCCAGCAGCCAGTTCAGCTCGCCCTTGTTCGTCGCCGTGTGGCCGGTCGCCTTCGGATCGGTCATCGACCGTCCCCCTTAGTCGTTCCTTGTGCTGTGCTGTCCCGGGAGCCGTCGCCCTCGGCGTTCTCCGCACGGCCGCGCTGCCAGCCTCGCTGGAGCGAGCCCATGCGGCTGCGGACCTCGTCGGCGTCGCGCTCGACGGGTTCCGGCTCACGCGCGGCGGATGATGCGGGTCCCTGTCGCAGCTGTGGGGCCAGGTTGGCCTGCCGTACCCGCTTCGGCAGCGGCCGGGTGCCGGACGCGGCCTCCGGGGGTGTGCTGCCGAGGGACGGGACGGAGTCGTCGGTGCCGCTGCCGGGGGTGGTCGCGGCGTGGCGGGTGCGCCGGGGCAGGGCGGGGGGTCCGGAGGGTTCCTCCGGGCCGCCGGAGGCCCCGGGCGCGGGCGCCGGGCGTTCCTCGACGCGGTCGGCCGAGCCGATGGCGCGGTGCGAGGACGGGTCGGTGCGGCGGCGGGAGGGCAGCGGGGCGAGTCCGCCCGGTTCGGGGCGGCCCTGGTCGGCCGGATCCCGCTCGTCCGGGCCGACGCGGCGGGAGCGCTGCTCGATGACCGGCTTGCCGTGCGAGCTGACCAGCTTGGGCGTACGCCGTTCGGGCAGTGGCACGGGGCCGCCTGGCTGCTCGTCGCCGAAGCCGTCGGCGGTCTCGCGGGCGGGCTGATGGAGTTCGGTCACGGCGGGCGTGGTGGCGTCGTCGGCGCGGGCGACGGAGCGGCGTGGGCGGAACAGGCCGCCGCGCTCGCTGTCGTCCTCGGTGAGGGCGCCCGGGAAGTCGTCCAGCGCGTCCAGGTCGACGGGTGCCTCCAGCTCGACCGGGCCGTCCAGCAGCCCGGCCGGCAGCCCGGGCCGCTGTCCCGGCACCTGGGCGAGCGAGGCGGCGCGGTTCTCCTCGGGTTCGGGCCGGCCGGCGGGGCGGCTGCGGTCGAGGCGGAAGCCGACGCCGTTGGTGTCGGGGACGTCATCGGTCAGCAGTACGTCCGGGATGAAGACGACGGCGGTGGTGCCGCCGTAGGGGGACGGCTGGAGCGAGACGCGGACGTTCTGGCGCTGGGCGAGGCGGCTGACCACGAACAGGCCGAGCCGGTCGGTGTCGGAGAGTTCGAACTCGGGCGTCTCGGCGAGCCGCAGGTTGGCGTCCAGGAGTGCCTCGGCCGCCATGCCGAGACCCCGGTCGTGGATCTCCAGGGTGAAGCCGTTGGCGACGCGTTCGCCGAGGACCTGTACGGCGGTGTGCGGCGGCGAGAACACCGTGGCGTTCTCGAGGAGTTCGGCCACGAGGTGGGTGAGGTCGGCGACGGCGGGGCCGGTGACGGCGACGCGGGGCAGCCTGCGGACCTCGATGCGCTCGTAGTCCTCGACCTCGGCCACGGCGGCGCGCACCACGTCCATCAGCTGGACGGGCCGGCGCCACTGCCGCGAGGGCGCGGCGCCGGAGAGGATGACCAGGCCCTCGGCGTGCCGGCGCATACGGGTGGTGAGGTGGTCGAGGCGGAAGAGGTCGGCGAGTTCGTCGGTGTCCTCGGTCCTGCGCTCCATGGTGTCGAGCAGGGTGAGCTGCTTGTGCAGCAGGACCTGGCTGCGGCGGGCGAGGTTGACGAAGACCTCGGAGACGCCGGCGCGCAGCTCGGCCTGCTTGACGGCGGCCTCCACGGCGGCGCGCTGCAGGGTGTTGAGGGCCTGGCCGACCTCGCCGATCTCGTTCTTGTCGTACTCCAGGCGCGGGACCTCGGTCTCCACGTCGACCTGTTCGCCCGCGGACAGCCGGCGCATCACGCTCGGCAGCCGGATCCCGGACGCCTCGTGCGCCTCCTGGCCGAGCGACCGCAGGTCGCGGATGAGGCTGCGGCCGACGCGGACGGACACGACCAGCGAGAACAGCACGGCGACCAGACCGAGGACGCCGACGACCGCCGCCTGGGCGATCACGGTTATGGAGACGGGCCGAACTCGGTCCTGGACGCGGTCGCCGACCTGGTCGTCGAGGGTGCGCAGTTCATCGAGCACATTGCCCGCGGTGGTGTCCCAGCTCTTGGCGCCGACATCGTTCGGTATGCCGGACCCGGCGGCGAGGACGGACTTCTCGGCGGTCAGCAGCGGGGCGGTGGTGGCGCTCCTCCAGAAGCGGTCGAAGCGGTCGCGTTCGCCGGACGGCAGCAGCGGGAGGCTGATGTCGTACAGGAGGGTGCGCTGGGCGATGAGGTCGGAGATCTCGCGGGTCTCCTCGCGGGAGACCTTCCCGACCACCAGGGCGGAGCCGAGCAGGGCGTCCTCGCGGGAGACGAGCTCCCGGGCGCGGGTGATGTTGACGAGGGCCCGGGCCTGCTTGTCCATCTCGACGTCGTCGATCCCGTCGAGGGAACCGAGCAGCGCGTAGCAGGGGTCGACGACGGCGTTGTAGAGACCGAGGGCCTGGGCACGGTCGACGGTGCCCTGCTCCACGCTGCGGCGCAAGGGGGCGAGGCCGTCGAAGCCGTCGAGTTCCGCGGTGAGGCGATCGCTGTCGTCGGTGTCCAGGCCGTCGCGTACGTGCTGTTCCCCGGCGTGCTTGCGGAGTGCGGCCACGGCCCCGTCGGTGGCGGCGCGCGTGCGGTTCAGGGCGGTGAGTGCGTCGGAGGCGCGCGGGTCGGCGAGATAGACCAGGGTCTGCCGGCGCTCCTGCTGGAGAGCGCGGACCGCGTCCTCGGTGGGGTAGCCGAGGTCCTCGACGATCGCAGACACCTGGAAGAGGTGGGTGACCTCGCGTCCCGTGAGCACGGCCGCGAAGCCCCAGACGGCCGTCAGGGACACCAGCGGCACGAGAAGCAGCGCCACGATCTTCCGGCGGATCGACTTCCCGCGAAAGCGCATGGCCTCCCCCAGCTCGACCCCCGCCGGCCGGGGGTACACATGTACGTCAACAAACGGCGCGAGCCTACTACCGTCACAGGGATAACTCGAAGAACTGTCCGGACGGTGAACTTCCGCCTCGGTGCCGAGACATGACGGACAGACAGGAGGAGTTGTCCGGGCATTGCGGGAGATTGTCACCGCGATCGCGTCGACTTCACGCGAGTGGGGCGGGAACGGCACGAAGGATCAGTTGGCCGGAATTTTTCGCTGGTTGGGAATCATCGGGCGAGTTCGTTCGTCCTTGTAGACAGGTGACGAGTGCGGATTCGGCCACACGAGCCGCATCTCGCATCCGGGCGGCGTAAAACAGCGCAAGCCGGGCAGCCACTGGGGAGCCGGGGTCGTCGGACACCGGTGCGAGGGCTTGCCGGCGGTGGGGAGTGACACGTTGATGGGGACGGCTGAGCGGCGCCTGGCGCCCGAGGACGGCGCGGCCACGCACTCGACGGTGCGGCAACAGCAGGCGCAGTACCGGACGTTGTGGGTCGAGGAGCCTGCCAAGCGATACCGGATGCCGGATCCGGTGCGGACGGCGGCGGTGCGGTCGGTGATCATCATCGCTGTCACGCTGATGCTGGCCATGGTGGCGTTCTTCTGCACGATGGCGGAGTCCTGGCTGGCGTTCCCGATGGTGATCAGCAGCGTGGTGAGCACGGTGGTGGCCACCTGGAGCGCGGTCGACGTCCTGGTGACCCGTCAGGTGTGGAACCAGCGCTACGGCGTGGTCTCCGAGCCGAGCAGCACGGCCCGTACGCTCCGCCGCGAACGGCGCGCGGCCCGGCGGCAGAAGCGGGCCGCCGAGCGCGAGCAGGAGCGGATACGGCGGCGGGGCGGTCAGGCCGGGCAGCTGTCGCACCCCTGAGGCCGCCGTGTCCGGTGCCGTACCGGACCGTCCGTCAGGCTGACGGCTTCTTGAACATCCGTGTGGCGGTGATCTCGCTGTGCACGGCCTCTCCCGCCTGCGGCTGCTGCGGCAGCCCGGGCCGGAGATGTTCCTCCACGCTGATGTACTTCAGGCCGGCCCTCAGGTCCGCGTCGTTCCGCAACCGGATGACCAGCGGGAACTCGGCCAGTGCCGTCGTGTCGAACAGCCCGGTCGTGTACAGCAGTTGTACGCCCAGCGCATCCGAGACGGCTCGCTGAAGCTCCAGCAGGTACGTCGCGTTGGCGCGCCCGATGGGGTTGTCGAGGAACAGCGTCCCCGCGTGCCGGTGCTTGTCCCGCCCCCGGTCGTTGGAGCGCAGGGCGGCCATCGTGCAGTACAGGGCGATGGCGGCGGTCAGCAGCTGCCCACCGGAGAACACGTCCCCCATCTGCCCGACCGGCACCCGCTCGGCGCGCAGTACCGCGTCCGGCTTGAGGATCTCGACGGCGACGCCCTTCGGCTGAAGCGCGGCCGCGACTCCCCTCAACAGCAGGGACATTCCGTCCCGCCGCAGATCGGAGTTCTTCTTCACGGCGGCCCGGGTCGCCTCGTCGACGACCTCGCCGAGCCGCTCGGTGAGCGTGGCCTGATCGGGCTCCTCGAAGCGGATGCGGAGGAACTCCTGCCCGGACCACTCGCCGAGCCCCTCGGGCAGCCGGGAGAGCCGCTGGGCGGAGCGCAGGGTCGCGAGCGCGGACTCGACCAGCCCCCGCAGCCGGTCCACGATCGAGTCCCGGTTCCGCTCCAGCTGGGCCAGTTCGTCGGTCAGCACCCGAAGCCGTGGCGCGAAGGCGTCCGCCCACTTCTGAGCGTGTTCGGGCAGCGCGGAGGCGGGCAGTTCCCTGATCTGCTGGCGCGCGGGGGTCCGTACCGCCTCGTACCGCGTGGCGTTGGCGTGCCGTACCAGGACGTCGCTCGCCTCGCGGACGGCGGCCTCGGCGGCGGACAGGTCACCGGCGCAGCCGCGCAGCGACCTGCGGGCCTCGGCGGCGGACTGCCGGGCCTCCTCCAGGCTGCCGGGGTACGGCTCGGGCTCCTCCTGCTCCTCGTCGGCGGTGTGCTCGCGCAGCAGGTCGCGGAGCATGGCGGCGGTCTCCTCGAAGCCGCCCGCCGCGTCCTCGGCGGCGCGGTGTGCGTCCAGCAGTTCGGCGTGCGCCTCCCGGGCCTGGGCCAGCGCCTCGGTGCGGGCTGCCAGTTCGGCCGTCGCCGTGCGCAGCAGTGCCTGGGCGTGCTCGGCGTCGCGCGGCTGGAGCTCCGCGGGCAGTTCGGTGTGCGCCTCGCCGTCCTCGGGGGCGTGCCGCTCGGCCTCGCCGCGGAGCCGCCCGAGCTGCTCGCTCGCGGTCGACATGCGGGTCTCCAGGAGCTGCACCAGTTCCTCCGCGCGGGCCGCGGCGGCCTGCCGGGAGGGGCCGTCGGAGCCGTCGGGCGACTGGAGCAGCTGCTCCGCGCGGGTGCGGACCTTGTTGGTCAGCCGCTCCAGCTCCGCGAGCGCGGCGCTCTCGTCGCTCTCCGAGCGGGCCTGCTCGGCGCGCAGGTCGGCGCCGACGCCGACCTTCTCGTACACCTGCGAGGCGGCCCGGTAGGCCTCGCGCAGGGCGGGCAGGGAGGACGAGGACTTGGGGGCGTCCGCGTCGGTCTCGGGCATGTCGTCGGGGGCACCGGCGATCTCGGAGCGCTCGGCACGCAGCGCACGGGCGGTGCGGCGGGCGTCGTCGGCGGCGCGCTGGGCGGCGCGCCGGTCCTCGTCGGCGACGCGGGCGCGTTCCAGGCAGGACTGGGCGCGGGCCTCCGACTCGGTGGCATCGTCGGCCAGTTCGCGCAGCTTGACCTGCCAGCCGGCGCGTTCGCGGAGCCGGAACGCGAGGCCGGCGAGGGCGTCGGCCGCGCGCCGCGCCCGCTGGGCGGCCTCCTGCCGTTCGTCGCGCGCCTGCGCGGCCTCGGCGGCCGCCTCCTCGGCCTCGGCCCGCACGGTCCGCGCCTCGGCCAGCTCGGCCTCGGACTCCTCCGCGAACACCCGCGCGTCCCGGGCCTCCTGCGCCAGCTCCACGAGCCGTCCGGCCGGGCAGCCGGTGCGCCAGGAGGCGAGCCGCGCGGCCAGCTCGCGGTCCTTGCCGAGCCGCGCGGCGAGGGTGCGGATCTCCTCGTCCCGCTCGGTGGCCCGCGCGCGCAGTGCCTGCCGCTCCTCGTCGGCGGCGTGCTCGTCGTGCATGGCCGGGTTCGGCGGTACGAGGAACACGTCACCCGGGGTGGCGTCGGCGGCCGGGGTGGGCGCGAGCAGGGCGGCGGC
The DNA here is from genome assembly GCF_042892755.1 of Streptomyces sp. NPDC001714. NCBI lineage: Bacteria > Bacillati > Actinomycetota > Actinomycetes > Kitasatosporales > Streptomycetaceae > Streptomyces > Streptomyces sp. NPDC001714. The sequence goes on along the minus strand of NZ_JBIAUL010000013.1, from coordinate 328,673 downwards.
GGTGCCGACGGCCACGGCGGAGCGGGGCAGCAGGGCCGCCTCTGTGAGCGCCTCGCGGGCGCGGGCGTGCGTGTCGGGGTCGGTGATGACGACGCCGTCGACGAGTTCGGGGCGGGCGGCCAGCACGCGTGCGTGGTCGGCGGGGTCGACGGCCTGGGCGAGGTAGCGCCAGCCGGGCAGTGCCGGGATGCCGTGCTCGCCGAGGAACTCGACGGTGGCCAGCACGTCGGGGCCCGGCGGCAGCAGCCCGCCGTCGCCGAGGGCGCCGAGGATCCGGGAGTCGTCGGCAGCGGCGGTCCGCAGTTCGAACAGCTGCCGCTCGGCGGACCCGACGGCGTCGTCGAGCAGCTCCCGCAACTCGTCCGCGAACCGGTCGAGTTCCTCGGGCGTGAGGGTCGTGAGGGTGTCGTCGCCGCCCTGGTGGCGGGGCCGCGGAATAGCGGTGCGCGAGCCGGTGAGACCCAGCAGTTCGGTGAGCCTCTCCTCCGCCGCGAGGCTCTCCGCCAGGCGCTTCTCGGCGTCGTACGTCCGCTCGGCCGCAGTCGCCGCGTCCGCCGCACGGGCGGCGGTGAGTTCGGCGCGGGACTCGGCGGAGGCCGCCTCGCGCGCGTGCTCGCTCGCCCTGCTGGAGGCCTCACGGGCGGCGTCCCAGGCGGCCACGGCCGTCTTCTCGGCGTCGCTCGCCGCGAGGGCGGCCCGGGCCGGGTCGGCGTCCGGGGCGCTGTCGTCGAGCCAGCCCGCGCGGACCGCTTCGGCGGTCTCCTGCTCGACCTCGCCGAGCCGCTGCCTGAGGTGCCCGGCCTCACTGCGGGCGCGCTGTGCCTCGGTGGCGGCGGAGGTCGAGTCCCGGTACGCGGTGTCGCTGACCTCCTGGAGCGCGGCGGACCGGTCCTCCTCCTCGTTGGCGAGGTGCTCGGCGCTCTCGGCGGCCCCGTGCAGGGCCCGTACGAGTTCGACGGCGGCCTTGGCGCGGGCGGCGAGAGCGGGGGCCGCGTCCCGCTCGGCCTCCTGGATGGCGGCGGCCACGCGCGCGACCCGGTCGGCGGCGGCACGGTGCCGCAGCACGGCCTCGGCGGCCTGCCAGGCGGAGTGCAGGGTGCGCGCGTCGGCCAGCTCGCGCTTCTGTGCGGCGGCGGACTTCTCGCCGACGGCCAGCGCCAGGGAGGCGTGCCGGTAGGCGAGCTCGGCGGCGATCAGCGCGCTGCGCTCGCGGGCGCCCTCGGAGTGCGTGACGGCGTAGGCGGCGGCCGTGACCCGCTGGGCGAGGTCGGCGGCGCGTACCCGCTCCTGCACGCCCCGCGCGGACAACCGGCGCGCCAGCGCACGCGTACGGCGTTCGGCGCCGGCGTGGATGTCACGTGCGCGGGACCGCGCCTCCGCGGCCTCCACGATCCGTCCCAGCAGGTCCACCGACCCGGCGGTGAAGTCCCGCTCGGCGATCAGCTCGGCGCGCCGCCCGAGCTTGTTGCCGAAGCCGCCGACCAGGTCGGCGAGTCCGTCGGTGTCCCGGGTGTCGGTCACGGCCCGCAGCAGCAGGTCGGTGAAGTCGGAGTCCTTCTTCACCGCGAACAGGCCGGCTGCCTCGCCCTCGTCGGCGTTCATCTCGCGCTGGTAGCGGAAGAGTTCAGGGTCCAGGCCCAGCTCGCCGAGGTGCTCGATCCAGCGGTCGTGGATCTCCTCCCAGTACACGTCCAGGTGCGGGTAGGCCTTGCCGGCCTCGGTGATGGCGTCCCGGAAGCCCTTCATGGTGCGCCGCCGTCCCTGTGCCCCGGAGGTGCCCTCCACGGGCGGCCGTACGGCGGTGGACTCGGCGACCGGCAGATTGTCCAGCGAGAGCCCCGGGCCGGGCCGGAACGAGTACCAGGCCTCGGCGAACTTCCGCGGGTCGTTGGAGACCTGCCGCCCCCGCCACTCGCTCGCCTTTCCGACGACCACGCATTCGCCGGTGAGCGTGTGCTGCCACTCCAGGGCGACGTGCCCGCAGTCGTCGGCGAGCAGGAACTTGCGCAGCACGCCGGAGCTGGCGCCGCCGAGGGTGTTCCGGTGCCCGGGCAGCATCACCGAGAAGATCAGCTTGAGGAGCACCGACTTGCCGCCGCCGTTCTCCAGGAAGAGCACGCCGGCGGGCGCGGGCCGGCGCGGCGGTCCGACCGGCTCCTCCTCGAAGAACTCCGCCTGGGTGGGGGCGGGGTCGGGCACGGGCTCGCCGACCCCCCGCAGGTCCAGCACGGTGTCGGCGTAGCGCGCACCGGCGGGCCCGATGGAGTAGAGGCGGACCCGGGACAGCTCGTACATGGCGGACTCTCGTAAGACGTGGGAAAAGGGTGGTGACGGCTCAGGAACGGCTCAGGAGTGGAACGGCAGACCGGCGTCGGGGACCAGGTCCAGGTCCTCGGTGTCGGCGGCGGGCAGCAGGCTGGCCGTGCCGTCGGTGACCGGGACGACGCCGAGCTCCAGCAGCTCGGCCATGGCGGCGCTGCCGGCCATGTCGCGCACCTGGAGCTGGTAGCGGGCCGTCGTGCGGTACGTGCCACCCTGGTCGTCGCCGGTGCGCTGGAGGAACCCGGACTCGGTGAGGAAGACGACCGCCTTGCCGATGATGCCGGTGGTCGAACCGGCAAGCCGGCGAGCGTCCTTGGTGGCGCCGGTCGCGCTGCGTCTGGCCCAGATCCGCCAGGCGGCCTCCAGCCCGGGCGCGTCCGTCGCCGGGTCGGTGTTCTCCCCCGCCGCCTCGGCCCGCTCCTCCAGCCGCCGGCAGGCCTGCCGGACGAAGGCGTCGACGCCGTTGACCGTGATCCGCCCGATGTAGCCGTCGTCGGCCAGGTCCTCGGGGCGCGGGAACGCCAGCGCGGCGACGGCGAGATGGGCGAGCCCGTGCAGGAACCGGTCGCTGCCGTCCGCGGACGTACGACGCGCGTAGTCGCCCATGCGCACGGCGAACACCGAGTCCTCGGCGGCGGTCACGGCCATGCCCGCGCGGGGCGACACCTCGAGCACCACGAGCCCGAGCCCGGCGGCGACCGCATCGGCGAGCCGCGCGAACGGCGGGTCCTCCCGATAGCGCCGCAGCAGCTCGGTGTACTCCTGATCACGCGCGGGCTGCAGCTTGGGCTGCAGCCCGAAGGCGACGAGCCGAGCCGCGTCGGCGGCGTCGGCGGGCGTGACGGCAGCACTCGCCGACGCGACAGCCGCTTCAGCCTCGACGTACTCGCTCACAACGACAACTCCTCGATCTTGAAAACAGGAACGCACTGGTGCGCCCCTTCAGGGGCGCTGGGGGTACCCCCGGCCGAAGGCTGGGGGAGGAACTGCGCGACCGGCCACAACGGACCCGCACCCGGCACACGACATCACGCGGCCTCGGTCCGATCCGCAGCCATCCCCACCGCATCCAGCAAAGCCGTCCCCACGATGAGATCCGCACCCCCGAAACCGGGGTCGTCCAACTCCGTGCCGTCGTCCACCGCGAACAACAGCTTCTCCTCACCCTGCCGATAGGCGGTACCGACAGCCGGGCTGGCAGCGTGCACCGCCAGGAGAGCAACGAGGTAGGCCAGGTCCTCGCCCCCCACGCGCCGCGCCTCCGCCAGCAGCCCCGACAACCTTCGCGGCGCGTCTGCCGGGAGGTCCAGCAGCCGCATGGCGTCCGCCAGCTGCTCCTCGCTGAACCGGCTGTCGTCCGGCGTGGCGATGAGGTCAGGCTCCGGCATCTCCGCACCCAGGTGCTCCCGCTCCACCGGCGGCGTCAGCAATATGTCGACAAGGTCGCCCACCCGCACCGACACCGGCGTCCGCAGCCCGGTCCCGCGCGCGAAGAACGCCCCCGTGACCCGGCTCGCCTGCTCCAGCGGCAACGGCAGCAGCGGCGCGAGCAGGTGCCCGTACAGGTCCGTCCCCGACGTCGTCATGGGTGTCGCGAACGCCTGCCGGTCCTGCTCCGCGCGGAACAGCGGCCCCGCCTCCAGCAGTCGCGACTGCAACTGGGTGTGCCGTCGGATGCAGTCCTTGACGATGTCGACGAGCTCGGCGGCGCGCCGCTTGTTCTCGGGCTCCTCGGTCTCGTCGCGGGCCTTGCGGATGTTGGTGAGGATCGCGTTCTCGTGCCGGTACCGGTCGGCCACGTGGTCCAGGGCCTCGGCGATCATGTCGGGGACGGCGTTGAGCCAGTCCACCGCGCGGACGTTGCGACGGGTGGCCTCCAGGGCCCGGCGCAGGCTCTCCGAGTACTGCACCGTCCGGTAGCGGGCCTGCTCCGCGGCGAGCTGGGCGTCGGCGAGCCGGCCGCGGTTGATCAGCACCTCCAGCTTGACCTCGGCGGCGATCTGCGCGCTGGTGACGTCCGTGTCGAGGGCGCCGACGAGGACGTTGACCGCCTCGTCGGTGGTACGGAGGTACACCGTGCCACCCGGGCCGGGCACCTCCTCGATGAGCTTGAAGTCGTAGTCCCGGCGGACGTACGACCCGTCCGGCGCGAAGGTGCCGTACACCGCGCGGAAGCCGCGGTCGACGCTGCCGACGTTGATCAGGTTCTCCAGGACCCAGCGGGCCACGCGCTCGTGCTCGGCGACGGGGCGGTGCGGGGTCTGGGCGGAGATGCGCGGGATCAGCCGGGCGACGATCTGCTCGTGGTCGGCGCCGGTGTCGAAGTCCATGTTGAGGGTGACCAGGTCGATGGCGGAGAGGGCCACCTCGGCCATGCCGTACACCGAGTACTCGCCGGCCAGGTTCGCCTTGCGTGCGTCGAGGTCGTGCAGCGGCGCCGTGCAGGCGAGCGCGCGCAGCCGCCGCGCCAGCCCCTCGTCGGCGGCCGGGCCCGGCGCGGGGCGCGGCCCCGCGCTGAGCTGGGGCGGCACGCTGTCCGTCGATGCAGGCGAAGTCACGGTGCACAGACTAGGTCCTGGGTCTGACATCGGCCCAAACGACGCGGGTGGCTCCGCCGGTGGGGCCGGGTACTGCAGGGCGGTTGTCCGGGTGCGGGCCGGTGGGGGCTGGTCGCGCCCACGCGGCGGGAGCCGCACATTCAACACAGCCCCGCGCCCCTATGGGGCGCTGTCCTCGCCCACCCTGCGGCGGTAGACCTCCACCACTCGTTCCAGGGAGTCCGTGAGGTACGTCTCCAGCAGGCGTTCCGCCCCGGGCCTGTCACCGGCCTGCAGCGACTCCAGGATCTCCCGGTTGCGGGCCAGGTACGGCTCGTGCAGGGCACGGGGGTCGTCGGCCACGTGGAAGGCGAGGCGGAGTTCGGCGAAGACGCTGCGCATCAGTTCGTCGGTGCGCTCGCTGCCGGCCAGGGCGACCAGTTCCCGGTGGAAGTGAATGTTGGCCGTACCCACTGCTTTCCAGTCATCCGCGGTGGCCGCCGACCGTCCCTCGGCGACCGCCGTCGACAGGCTCTCCAGGGCGTACGGCGGGTCGCCGAGGCCGCGTACGACGGCACACTCGACGAGGGCGCGGGTGCGGTAGATGTCCTCGACGTCCTGGACGGTCAGGACCCGGACGAAGACGCCCCGGTTGAGTTCGTGGACCAGGAGGCGTTCGTGGGTGAGCAGCCGGAACGCCTCGCGCAGGGTGTTGCGGGAGACGCCGAGCGCGCCGCCGATGCCGTCCTCGGACAGGCGGGTGCCTGGCGGGAAGTAACCGTCGGCGATCCGGCTCCTGAGGATGTCGGAGACCCGTTCCGCGGTGCTGGTCCGCCCGAGGAGGGCGCGGTCGTCGGCCAGTCCCGTCAGCTGCTCTGCCATGCCCGAATTCAACCGCAGACACAGGAACGAAACAACGCGGGTATTGAAGGATCGTTGAACGATCCTCTACGGTGCTCATCACGCTCACCTTGGTACGGCCGTCGACACGGCCCTTGGCACGGCCCCGCACTGCTCAGTCCCCGCACCCTCCGTCCCTCATCTGCGAGGTGCCCATGAGCACGACTCCTCCACCGCAGGCCCTGACCTCCGACGCGCACCCGGGCAAGGGTGAACGCCCTGCCGAGGACGGCGCGTTCGGCTGGCTGCGCGCCCTCGGTCCGCGCGGCCGGCGCGCGTTCGCCGGAGCTTTCGGTGGATATGCCCTGGATTCATACGACTACTTCACCCTGCCGCTGAGCATGGTCGCGCTGGCGGCGTACTTCGGCCTGGACAGCGGCCAGACCGGCCTGTTCACCACCGTCACCCTGGTGGTCTCCGCGGTGGGCGGCGCCGCGGCGGGCGTGTTCGCGGACCGGGTCGGCCGGGTCCGCGCGCTGATGATCACCGTGATCGCCTACGCGGTCTTCACGGTGGCCTGCGGCTTCGCACCCAACTACGAGACCCTGCTGGTGTTCCGCGCGCTCCAGGGCCTCGGCTTCGGCGGCGAGTGGGCCGTCGGCGCGATCCTGGTCGCCGAGTACGCGAGCGCCCGCCACCGCGGCCGGACGCTGGGCGCCGTCCAGAGCTCCTGGGCCGTCGGCTGGGCCCTGGCCGCGATCGTGTACACGCTGGTCTTCTCGTTCGTCGGCGACGACCTGGCCTGGCGGGTGATGTTCTGGACCGGCGCGCTGCCCGCGCTCCTCGTGGTGTGGCTGCGCCGCCGGGTGCACGACGCCCCGCAGGCGGTCGCGGTACGCGAACGGAGCCCGCGGCGCGGCTCGTTCGCCACGATCTTCCGGCCGGGCACGGCCGACGCCCCCGGACTGCTGCGCACCACGGTCTTCGCGGGCCTGCTGTCCACGGGTGTCCAGGGCGGCTACTACACGCTGGCGACCTGGATCCCGACGTATCTCAAGACCGAGCGCGGCCTGTCGGTCGTCGGTACCGGCGGCTATCTGACCTTCCTGATCTCAGGAGCGTTCCTCGGTTATCTCACCGGCGGTTACCTCACCGACCGGCTGGGCCGGCGTCGCAACATCTGGCTGTTCGCGGTGCTGTCGGCGGTCTGCGTGCTGGCGTACGCGAACATTCCGGGCGGCGCCAACACCCTGCTCCTGGTGCTCGGTTTCCCGCTCGGCTTCTGCATGTCGGCGATCTTCAGCGGCTTCGGTTCGTACCTGAGCGAGCTGTACCCGACGGCGGTGCGCGGCACCGGCCAGGGTTTCACGTACAACGCGGGCCGCGCGGTGGGCGCGGTCTTCCCCACTCTGGTGGGCTTCCTGGCGGACAGCTGGGGCGTGGGCGGTGCGCTGGTCTTCGGCGCGGCCGGCTACGCACTCGCCGCCCTGGCTCTGTTCGGGCTGCCGGAGACGCGCGGGAAGGAACTGGCGTGAACCGTACGGAAGATCTCCTTGTCGCCCGCCCCGCGGAAGACCTGCCCGTCACCCTCGTCGACGAGCACGCGCACGCGTGGAGCCCGAGAAGTGCCCGGGCCCGGTTCCGGGCGGGCCTCACGGGCCCCACGGCCGGGGTCGCGTCCGGTCACACGCAGGCCAACCTGATCTCGGTGCCCGCCGACTGGGCGTACGACATGCTGCTGTTCTGCCAGCGCAATCCGAAGCCCTGTCCGGTGCTCGACGTCACCGACGCCGGTGCGACCGGCACCGAACTCGCGGAGGGCGCGGACCTGCGCACCGACCTGCCGCGCTACCGGGTGTGGCGGGACGGGGAGTTGGTGGACGAGCCGACGGACGTGCGCGCGCACTGGCGCGACGACCTGGTGTCGTTCCTGCTCGGGTGCAGCTTCACGTTCGAGTGGGCGCTGGCCGGGGCCGGAGTGCCGATCCGCCACGTCGAACAGGGCCGGAACGTGCCCATGTACGTGACCACCCGGCCGTGCCGTCCGGCGGGTCGGCTGCGCGGGCCGATGGTGGTGTCCATGCGCCCGGTCCCGCCGCAGCACCTGTCGGCCGCGATCCGGGAGAGCAGTCTGCTCCCGGCGGTGCACGGCGGCCCCGTGCACTGCGGCGATCCCGCCGCGCTCGGCATCGCCGACCTCGGCCGGCCCGACTTCGGCGACCCGGTGGACGCCGATCCGGACGACATCCCGGTGTTCTGGGCCTGCGGGGTGACCCCGCAGGCGGCGGTGACGGCCTCCCGGCCGCCGTTCGCCATCACGCACGCACCGGGCCAGATGTTCATCAGCGACGCCCGCGACGAGCAGTACCGCGTGGCCTGACAGGAGAGACAGCGCATCCATGACCTCGATCGACCTGAACGCCGACCTCGGCGAGGGCTTCGGCCGCTGGCGGCTCACCGACGACGAACAGCTGCTGTCCGTCGTGACCAGCGCCAATGTGGCCTGCGGCTTCCACGCGGGGGACGCGGCCACCATGCGGCGGGTGTGCGAGCTGGCGGCCGGGCGCGGGGTGACGATCGGCGCTCAGGTGTCCTACCGCGACCTGGCGGGGTTCGGGCGGCGCGCGATGGACGTGCCGCCCGCCGAGCTGGCGGCCGAGGTGGCCTACCAGATCGGTGCCCTGGAGGTCTTCGCCCGGGCCGCCGGCGCCCGGGTGGCGTACGTGAAGCCGCACGGTGCGCTCTACAACCGGGTCGTGCACGACGAGGAGCAGGCCGCCGCGGTGGTCGACGGTGTGCTCCTCGCGGACGCCTCGCTGCCCGTTCTGGGGCTGCCCGGTTCCCGGCTGCTGGCGCTGGCCGAGAAAGCGGGGCTGCCGGCCGTCACGGAGGCGTTCGCGGACCGCGCGTACACCGACGAAGGGACGCTCGTCCCGCGCGGGCACGAGGGCGCGGTGGTGAGCGACCCGGAGGCGGTCGTGGAGCGCTCGGTGGAACTGGCGCGCTCCGGCGCGATCACCGCGCACTCCGGCGCACGCATCGCGGTGCGTGCCCGCTCGCTCTGCCTGCACGGCGACACCCCGGGCGCGGTGGAACTGGCACGCAGGGTGCGCGCGAGGCTCGCGGCCGCGGGCGTGACCCTGGCGGCCTTCGCATGAGCACGAGCACGAACGTGGGCGGGAGCACGAGCACGAACGTGGGCGGGAGCACGAGCACGAACGTGGGCGGGAGCACGAGCACGCAGTCGGCCACGGCCGAAGCCATGCCCCTGACGGTCCACCTGGTCGGCGACGACGCCCTGCTCGTCGAGGTCGGCTCCGGCGCGCAGGCCCAGGCCCTGCACGCCGAGTTGCTGCGCCGGCGTGCGGAAGGCGCGCTGACGGTCCGCGAGATCGTGCCCGCCGCCCGCACGGTCCTGCTCGACGGCCTCGACGACCCGGCCCGCCTCGCCACCGAACTGGCCACCGCCGTGGTCCCGCCCGCGCCCCCACACGCGCGTGCGGCGATCGAGCTGCCCGTGCGCTACGACGGCCCTGACCTCGCCGAGGTCGCCGCCCACTGGCGGGTTCCGGAACGGGAGGTGGCCCGCATCCACGCGGGCGCCGAGTTCACGGTCGCCTTCTGCGGCTTCGCGCCCGGCTTCGGCTATCTCACCGGGCTACCGGATCGCTACGACGTGCCGCGCCGGGCCACCCCGCGTACCGCGGTGCCCGCGGGCGCGGTGGCGCTGGCCGGGCCGTACACCGGCGTGTACCCGCGTTCCTCGCCGGGTGGCTGGCAGCTGATCGGGACGACGGAGGCCGTGCTGTGGGACCACGCGCGCGTGCCGGCCGCGCTGCTGACGCCGGGAACGCGCGTGCGGTTCGTGCCGGTGGGGGACGTATGACGGACCGTGCGCTCGTCGTGGTACGGGCCGGCGCGCTGACCACCGTGCAGGACCGGGGGCGGCCCGGGTACGCGCATCTGGGGGTGCCCCGCTCCGGGGCGCTGGACGCACCCGCCGCGGCGCTGGTCAACCGGCTGGCGGGCAACGCCCCGGACGCGGCCGTCCTGGAGACCACGCTCAACGGGTGTGCCGTGCGGCCGCGGTCGACCGTCGTGGTGGCGGTCGGCGGCGCGCCGTGCGCCGTCACGGTGGGCGGGCGTCCGGCGGCCTGGGGCGCGCCCGTCGTGGTGCCGGCCGGGGAGTTGCTGGAAGTGGGCGCGGCCCGCTCCGGCGTACGGAGTTATGTGGCCGTCTCCGGTGGGATCGCCGTGGAGCCGGTGCTCGGCAGCCGGGCCACGGATCTGCTCTCCGGGCTCGGTCCCGCTCCGCTGGCGGACGGCACGGTGCTGCCGCTGGGCACGCCCTGGGGACCGCACGCGCGCGTGGACGTCGTACCGCAGCCGTCCCCGCCGGCGGAACTCGTGCTCCGTGTGACGCCGGGCCCGCGGGCCGACTGGTTCACGCCGGAGGCCGTCCGGGCGTTCACCTCGCGCGCGTTCCGCGTGTCGTCGGCGAGCAACCGCATCGGGCTGCGCACGGAAGGGCCCGCCCTGGAGCGGGCCCGTCCCGGTGAACTCCCCAGCGAGGGCATGGTCCTCGGCGCCGTGCAGGTGCCGCCGGACGGCCGTCCGGTGGTGTTCCTGGCCGACCATCCGACCACCGGCGGCTATCCGGTGATCGCGGTGGTCCGGGCCGCCGACCTCCCGGCGGCGGCCCAGGCGGTCCCGGGCATCCCGGTCCGCTTCGTGGCCGTACGCCGGCGCTGAACCGCCGTGGCGGCCTCGCCGGGTGCGTCGTCCGTGTGACCTCGTCGTCCTCACGCGGCGTCGGCGGGCCGCTCCGGCGGCTGGAGGGCGGCCAGCGCGGCGGAGACCGCGGCGGAGGCGCTCAGGTCCAGGCGGGCGCTGGTGCCCCTGCGGCGGTGCCGCATCTCGTCGACGGCCAGCCGCAGCAGCTGGGGCAGCAGGTCGCGGCACCGCCTGATCACCCAGGCGGTGCCGGCCGTGGCCAGCCAGAAGAGGCTCGCCTTCTTCGTCGGTGGCGGGAACTCGGGCTCGGCGGACGGCGCCGTCCCCGTCGCCATGCCCAGCGGGGCGAGCAGGGCGTGGAAGCGGACGGCGAGCTGCCGGTGCCCGCGCTCGCACGGGTGCAGCCGGTCGGCGCTCCACATCTCGCGGTCGGTGAGCCAGGCGCCCTCCGACGCGTGCAGGTGGACGGCCCCGTACCGCTCGGACAGGGCGTGCACCACCGCGTTGACCGCACGCCCCCGGCGGGCCAGCGGACGGGCCAGGGCGCCCGGGAGTCCCCACATCGCACCGGGGTCGGGCAGGCACGCCGTGAGCAGGGTCGCGCCCTGCGCGGTCAGGGCGGCGTAGACCTTGTCGAGCCGTTCGGCCACCGCGTGGATGTCGAAGGTGCAGCGCAGGGTGTCGTTGACGCCTATGACGACGGCGACGATGTCGGGGCGCAGTTCCAGTGCGGCCGGGGTCTGGCGTTCCAGCACGTCCCGGGTCTGCGCCCCGCTGACCGCGAGGTTGGTGAACTCCACCTCCTTCGCGGCGAGCCCGCCGGCCAGCAGCGCGGCCCAGCCGCGCCACCCGTCGCCGGCGGGGTCGCCCACGCCCTCGGTCAGCGAGTCCCCGAGCGCCACGAAGCGAACCGTTCTCATGCCACGCCCTCCGGCACGACACGACGGACCGGTGCCGTCGTTCCGCTCTCGTCACGACGGGACAGAACCGGCGCGTCGTGCGCGGCGAGGAACGCCTCCACGGCCGTGCCCCAGCCGAAGCACTCCGCACGCGCGCGCGCCGTTTCCCGGCGCTCGGCACCGGGCCGCTCCAGGAGCATCTCCACGGCGTCGGCGAACGCCTCGCCACGGTCGGCCGCGGTGGCCCCGGCGGAACCGATCACCTCGGGCAGCGCGGAGGAGGCGCTGGCGACCACGGGCGTCCCGCAGGCCATGGCCTCCAGAGCGGCGAGCCCGAACGTCTCGGCGGGCCCCGGCGCCAGGGCGACGTCGGCGGACGCCTGCAGCGCGCCCAGGCTGTCCCGGTCGGAGACATGTCCCAGGAAGGTCACCGGCAGCCTGCGCTCCCGCACCCGCTGCTCCAGACGCTCCCGCAGCGGCCCGTCGCCCGCCACGACGAGGATCACCCGGCGGCCGCGCCGTACCAGCGCCTCCACGGTGTCGATGGCGGTGCCGGGCCGCTTCTCCACGGACAGCCGCGAGCACATGACGAGCAGCGCCTCGTCCTCCCGCGCGTACCGGGCCCGCAGGTCGGGGTCGCGCAGCGAGGGGTGGCGGCCTGCCAGGTCCACGCCCAGAGGAGCGCGTACGACGTTGCGCGCGCCGATGCGGATGAACTCGCGCTCGGCGAACTCGGTGGTGCACACCACGCGCGCGTACGTGTGCGCCGTACGGATGTTGAGCGCGTCGGCGGTGCGCCGGGACATGTTCTCCGACATGCCCCAGGTGCGCAGGACTCCGTCGGCGGTCTCGTGGGAGACCATCACCGCGGGGATCCGGGCGCGCCGGGCCCAGCGGCCGGTCCAGCGCAGGGTGGTGCGGTCGGACACCTCGAGGCGGTCCGGGGCGAGGTGTTCCAGGAGGGTCTGCACGCGCTTCCTGTCGACGAGCACGCGGTAGCCGCCGGTGCCGGGCAGCAGCGGGCCGGGCAGTGTGATGACCCGGCCCTGCTCCTCGTCCCGGTCCGAGTAGCGCTCGCCCGGCACGATCAGGACGGACTCGTGCCCGGCCGCCACGAAGCCCTTGCCGAGTTCGCGCAGCGCGGTGCGCAGACCGCCGGAGGCGGGGGCGACGAAGTTGGCCAGCCGGACGATGCGCAGGGGTCCCGGCGAGGTGACGCTCATGCCGCCACCACCGGCCGGCGCGCCGCGAGCACGTCCTCGTAGTGGCCGATGAGCTGGTCGCCGACGGCGGCCCAGGTGCGGCCCTCGACCGTGGCCCGCGCGGCGCGGCCGAACGCGGCCCGCATCCCGGCGTCGGCGACGAGGGAGGCCACCGCCTCCCGTACGGCGCCGGCATCGCGCGGCGGGACCAGGAACCCGGTGCGGCCGTGGTCGACCAGGTCGATCGGGCCGCCGACGGCGGGCGCGACGACCGGGACGCCGCTGGCCATGGCCTCCTGGACGGTCTGGCAGAACGTCTCGAAGGGGCCGGTGTGCGCGAAGACGTCGAACGAGGCGAAGATCCGGGCGAGGTCGTCGCCGGTGCGGCGGCCGAGGAAGACCGCGCCGGGCAGCGCCTCGGTGAGGTGGGCCTGTGCGGGTCCGTCGCCCACGATCACGACCTTCACGCCCTCCAGACCGCAGACCCCGGCGAGGAGTTCGACCTGCTTCTCGGGAGCCAGGCGGCCGACATAGCCGACGATGGCCTCGCCGTTCGGGGCGATCTCGCGGCGCAGCGCCTCGTCGCGGAACCCGGGTCGGAAGCGGACGGTGTCCACGCCGCGCTGCCACAGCTGGATCCGGGGCACGCCGTGCGCCTCCAGGTCGCTGATCGAGGCGGTGGACGGGGCGAGGGTGCGGTCGGCGGCGCCGTGCACGGACCGGATCCGCCGCCAGGCGGCCGCCTCGCCGGCGCCCACGTAGGTGCGGGCGTATCCGGCCAGGTCGGTCTGGTAGACGGCGACGGCCGGGATGCCGAGCCGGGCGGCGGCGGCCATGCCACGGACGCCGAGGATGAAGGGGCTGGCCAGGTGCACCACGTCGGGACGGTGCTCGATCAGGGCGGCGGCGAGCTTGCGGCTGGGGAGAGCCACACGGACCTGGGGATAGCCCGGGAGCGGAAGGGAGGGGACGTGGACGACAGGGCACGGCGCGGCGGCCGCGGCGAGCCTGTTTCCGGGGGCGGGGGCCGGAGCGACGACGAGGGGAGCGTGACCGCGATCGACGAGGTGTCGGGCGGTCTGGAGCGCGCAGTGGGCCACGCCGTTCACATCGGGGGGAAAGGATTCGGTCACGATGACGACACGCATACCGGTGTTGTCGCCGCGCTGGACGTGGCCGCGTCAAAGTGGATCTTTCCGATGGTTAAACGTCCCATGAGCGTTGCCCTGCACACCCGAGCGGGCCAACCGGCGTCCATGCCCGGCCGACCCGACGGTCACCGGTTGTTCACCCGACGGGCGGACTTCCGTGGATGGAACGTGTACGGGATCCCCCGTGGTTCCCGTGGTGAAGCAGTCGCCCGTCGCAGTGACAGGTCACATGGCGGCCGTGTCCGGTCCGATCCGGCTGCGTACGGCCGTCTGTACCTCCGCCTCCTCGGCGGGGTCGGCGGCGAGCCGGCGGAGCTGTTCGACGACCCGGGCGTCACCGGTCTCGGCGTGCCGGGCGGCGAGTTCGCGGGTGGTCTCCTCGCAGTCCCACAGGCACTCGACGGCGAAGCCGGTGGCGAAGGAGGGGTCGGTGGCGGCCAGGGCACGGGCGGCGCGGCCCCGCAGGTGGGACGAGGCGGTCTCGCGGTAGACGTGGCGCAGGACGGGGGCGGCGCAGACGATGCCGAGGCGTCCGGTGCCGTCGACGAGGGTCCACAGCGTCGGCGCGTCGGGGCCTTCGCCGCGTACGGCCTCCCGCAACGCGGCGAGGACCAGTTCGCTGTCCTTGGTTCCGCCCCGGCAGGCCAGCATCCGGCCGGCGGCGGCGCCGAGGGCGTCGGGCCGGCGGGCCCAGCCGCGCGCGCGGTCGACGGCGGCGATACTGCGCATGCGTTCGAAGGCGTCGACGGCGGCCTCCACGACGGTGGCCGTGCCGTCGGCCACCGCGGTCTCGATCAGGTTCAGCGCGTCGGGGTCGTTGCTTTCGGCGAGGTAGCGCAGGGCGGTGCAGCGGGCTCCGTCGGTGCCGTCCTTGGCGGCCTGGAGGATCTCCGGCCGGTCCTCGGGTCCGGCGACGGCGACCAGGCAGCGGGCGGCCGGCACATGGAGGGCCGCGCCCCGCTCGACGCCCTGCTGGGCCCATTCGAAGACGGCCCGCACGCTCCACCCCGGACGGGGCCCGGTAGGTCGCATCTGGCGCTGCCAGCGATCGAAACAGCCGGTTTCCTGCGCGGCACGCACGCGTGTGGCGATCGGGTCACGGGGATCCTCGGCCCACAGTCGCCAGGGCCGTGGCTCGAAGGCGTCCCGTACGGCGGCGGCCAGTTCGGCCTCGCCCTCGGCGTCCGTGCCGAAGCGCGCCAGCACCGGGGCGGCGAGGGCACGCAGGCCCGCGTCGTCGTCGCGCAGCGCCAGCTCGTCCAGCGCCCAGGCCCAGTTCGAGCCGGTGGCGGCGTACCTGCGCAGCAGTACGAGCGCGTCCCGTCTGCCGTAGGAGGCGAGGTGCCCGAGCACGGCCAGCGCGAGGCCGGTGCGGGACTCCTCGGAGTCGAGGACGTCCTCGGGATCGAAGAGGTGCGCCTCGATGGCGTCCAGCTCGCCGTGCAGGTCGAGGTAGAGCCGGGCGTAGTAGAGGGAGCGGTTCTCCACCTGCCAGTCATGGCGGGGGTCGTGGAGCACACAGTGGTTCAGCGCCGCGAGCGCTTCGGCGCGCGGGGCGGTGAGCGCGTGCAGCGTGCCGTCGCCACGGCCCCGCTGAAGCAGGCCGAGCAGCGTACCGCTGGGCGCTATGACCGGATCGAACATGGGAAACAGCCTCACATCAAGCGTCGACGCAACCGGAGAACACGCACTACCTGGCCGCGTGACACAACGTCGGAGCGCCCGCCGTCTCTTGCTTGCTGTAGACCATTTCTCTCTGCCTCTCGTCAGTGGCCCATGCGGGCCGCATCACGGCCCGCGTGGTGCGGCAACACCTGCCCAGCCATCGCGTCCGTGAATCACGACGTCATGATGACCCGGCACTTCGACCTGCCGCGACCGAAATTTCGGCGGCCCTGTACCGCCTCCCCCGTTTTGTGTGTTTTAGCTGGTCAGAACAGATGGGTCAGGAGGTACCGAACAGTTCCAGAACCTCCACCTTGCCGAACATCCGTGCGGTGTCGACGGCCGAGGGAGTGCCCGCCGCCGGGTCCGCGCCGGCCTCCACCAGCACTTTGACCACGTCCGTCTCACCCTTGAAGACCGCTCCGGCGAGTGGCGTCTGACCTCGGTCGTTGACCCGGTCCGCCTCGGCACCCCGGGCGAGCAGCTCACGCACCGCCCCGGCGTGCCCGTGATAGGCGGCGAGCATCACGAGGGAGTCGCCGCGGTCGTTGGTGAGGTTGGCCGGAACGCCCGCGTCGAGGTACGCCACGAGCGCCTCGGTCCGCCCCTGGCGGGCCAGATCGAAGATCTTGGTCGCCAGCTCCACGACCTCGGGGTCGGGGGCTTCGCTCATCGGCCGGACCGCCTCTCCTGTGCGCTGCGGGGACTATCACGGACTGGGGGAGCGTACGGCAACGGGCGGGCCGCGGGTCCGTACGAGTGAATCGCCAGCGTACTGGCTCAGGGTGCACATGACCGGATCTGCCCGAGGTAAAGATCACCGCAACCCTGCCGAACGATCACATTCCCGCGCCACGAAGCGACCGGTCCGGCCGACACGGAACCGGAATGATCCACCAAATGGGTGAAATAAGCCGAGTTTCACCCATTTGCACCTTTAATAGTATGGATACCTGCTGTGATCCTGGAAGAACTCATGGTGACTGTCCCCCTTCGACACCAGGAGATCTCAAATGATCCTCTCCATCTCAGGCGTCATTGTGCTCGGCATCGTCGTCTTCCTCTTCTTCCGCAAGGACGGACTCAAGCCGTCGCACGCCACGGTCTCGGCGCTCTTCGGCTTCTATCTCGCCAGCACGGCCATCGCACCGAGCATCAAGGCAGGCGGCGAGAGCCTGGCGAGCCTGCTCGGCGGCATCAAGTTCTGACGCCCCACCCGCCCGTACGCACCGTGAGGAGACAGCAGTGGCCCGGCGCCCTCTCCCCCGCATTCTGAGCAACGGCGGCGCGCAGCTCGCCCGGAGCCGGGAGCTGGCCCGGACGGCCGCCGACAGCGCCACCGACGTCCTCCACCCGCTCATCACCGTGACCCGCGGGCTGAGCAGGCTGGCCTCGGCCGGGCGGCGCAGATGGGCGGAGACACCCAAGGACAAGCGCGGGCCACTGCTGTTCCTGGTGGCCTCGGTCGTCCTGGTCGTGGCGCTGGTGCCCTACGGACCGCTGCTCGCCGTCATCACCCTGATGGCGGCGAGCGCCTGGCAGGGCCGTGACCGCACCCCGTCCCCGCCGGAGGGCCCCGACGAGTCGCAGACCCAGCGGCTCCAGTCCCTGTACGAGGCCCTGGTGCCGTACTTCTCGGCCGCCGAGGACCCGGCGCCGCTGTACGCACACGGCGGGGAGTGGGACAAGGCCTTCCTCGCCCACGAGTTCGACGACGCGGGCCGGCTCGGCCAGCTGCTGCTCCGCTACCCCGCGTACTTCCCGGACGGCGAGCCCCAGGCCCGCGCGCGGATCGAGAACCTCCTCACCGCCAAGTCCGGGCGAGGCCGCGAGTACCACTTCGCGTGGGACGAGGAGGGCAACCGGCTCACGGTGACCGTCCTCGCCCCGCTGCCCACCGACATCGCGGCCCAGCGCTTCGTCACCGCGCCGGGCGAGACGGTCCTCGGGTTCACCGACCCCGGCGAGGTCCAGCGCACGCTTCCGCTCGGGTACGGCGACGAGCAGCGTGACGTGCCGCCCGTCGTCTGGCGCACCGGCGCCCGTTCCACCGAACCGCACCTGCTGGTCATGGGCCGTCCCGGCAGCGGTACCTCGACCCTGCTGCGCTCGGTCGCCCTGCAGGCCCTCCAGCACGGCGACGTCCTCATCGTCGAGGGCGGCGGCACCGGCGAGTACATGTGCCTCGCCGGCCGGGACGGGGTCCTGGCCGTGGAGTGCGGGCTCGCCGGGGCGCTGGCCAGCCTGGAGTGGGCCGCGAACGAGACGGAGCGGCGGCTCATCGCGCTCAGCCGCGCACGTCAGGCGGGCCATCCGCCGCCGGACGACTGCCGGCGGCCCCTGTGGATCCTCCTCGACCGCCCGAGCGCCTTCGTCCACCTGGCCTCGGCGGACGGCCACAAGGACCCGCAGGCCCTCCTCCAGGTCCCCCTCCAGCACGGCCGCGCGGCCAACGTCACGGTGGTGGTCGCCGAACAGCTCGACAGCGCGGACGCGTTGAGCGAGGCGGTACGACAGCACGCACGCGCGCGTGTCGTCCTGGGACCGGCGCTGCCGGACGAGCTGGCGGCGGCGCTGGGGGCTCCGCCGCACACGACACCGCTGGCCCAGGTGCCGCCGGGGCGGGGGTACGCGCGGCTGGGGCACGGACCGGTGCTGCGGCTTCAGGTGCCGGCGACTCCGGATCCGTACGACGACGCGACGAGCGAGGTGGACCGGGAGGCGGTGCTGGCGTTGCTGCCGCCGCGCAGCGGGGCGATGGAGCAGGAGGCGCCCCTGGAAGCTGCGGTCGCCGAGGGCTGAGCTGGGGGTGGGGACGCTCACCGGCGCTTGCCGGTTGCCGCCCGCGCCCCCTCCCCCTCGCTCGGCTTCGCTCGCGCGGGGGACCCCCATCGCCCCAGCGGCACGACTGCCCGCGGCTGAGGAGAAGCGACGGGCGAAGCGCCCCGTAAGGGGCGCCGGGGGTACCCCCGGCCGAAGGCTGGCGGAGGAACTGCGCGACCGGCCCCCGCCCAGCCGCGGCCGAACGACGACCCGCCGCTACGCCACAAACGTCCGCGGAGCCTCGCCGTTCCCCCCGGTAGCCCCCGACTCCACCAACCGCGCCGCCGCGGCCAACCGCACCGCCGCCTCCTCCGCGACCGCTCCCCCCACGGTGAACGGAAGGCGTACATAACCCTCGAAGGCCCCGTCGACCCCGAACCGCGGACCGGACGGGACGCGGACCCCCACCCGCTCTCCCGCCTCGGCCAGCCGGGAGCCGGACAGTCCCCCCGCCCGTACCCAGAGCGTCAGGCCGCCCTTCGGCACCTCGAACTCCCAGGTCGGCAGCTCCCGGCGGACCGCCGACACCAGGGCGTCCCGGTTCTCGCGGGCCTGGGCCCTGCGCAGGTCGACGGCCTGGGCCCAGCCCCCCGTGCTGAACAGCCAGTTCACCGCCAACTGCTCCAGCACCGGCGTGCCCAGGTCGGCGTAGGCCCGCGCGGCGACCAGGCTGCGGATCACGTCCGGAGCCGCCCGTACCCAGCCGATGCGCATGCCCGCCCAGAACGCCTTGCTGGCGGAGCCGACGGTGATGACGGTGGAGCCCGCCGGGTCGAAGCCGCACACCGGGCGGGGCATCTCCACGTCGTCGTCCAGCCACAGCTCGCTCATCGTCTCGTCGGCGACCAGCACCGTGCCCGCCGAGCGGGCCGCGTCCACCAGCCGGCGCCGCTGGTCGTCGTCGGCGAGCGCCCCGGTGGGGTTGTGGAAGTCGGCGACCACGTACGCGATGCGGGGCGCCGCCTCGCGCAGGACCTGGCGCCAGCGGTCCACGTCCCAGCCGTCCAGCCCCTCGGCCATCGCCACCGGCACCAGCCGGGCGCCCGCCTCCCGCATCAGCTGGAGGATGTTGGCGTACGACGGCGACTCGACGGCGATGCGCTCGCCGCGGCCGCCGAAGAGGTGGCAGATCGCGTCGATCGCGCCCATCGCACCGGTCGTGACCATGATCTGCTCGGGCATGGTGGGGATCCCGCGTGCCGTGTAGCGCTCGGCGATCATCGACCGGAGGACGGGGAGCCCGGCCGGGTAGTCGCCGTGGGTGTGGGCGTACGGGGGGAGTTCCTCCAGGGCGCCCTGGACCGCGCGGGTCAGCCACGGCTCGGGGGCCGGCAGAGCGGCGCAGCCCAGGTCGATCACCGAGCCGAGCGCCTCGGGGGGCAGCGGTTCCAGGCCGCGGGCCGGGAGCGGGTTGCCCGCCGGGACCGCGGTCCAGCTTCCCGCCCCCCGACGGGACTCCAGGAAGCCCTCCACGCGCAGCGCCTCGTACGCCGCCGCCACCGTCGTACGGCTGACGGACAGGGCGAGGGCCAGTTCGCGTTCGGCGGGCAGCCGGGCCGCGACCGGCACGCGGCCCTCCAGGACCAGCAGGCGGATGCCGTCGGCGAGGGCGCGATAGGCCGGCGGACGCCGGGTGCCGGGGCCGGCCGGGCGGTCCTGCTGCGAGTTGAGCAGCCGGGCGAGCTGCGCGGCCCCCACCGCCGAGGTCCACTGCGCCATGCGAATCAGTCCACCTTCCCCGAATTGGCCATGGATGGCTTTCCCCTCCAAGCCACAGAGTGACACGGGTCGGTCCACCTTATCCACCGCCACCTTTTCCGTCCTTTTGCCTCAGGGGGTATCGCTTGTCCACGCAAGGCCGTCTCGGGCGACGGTTGGTCCAGCTCTACGCGGGGCTCGCGCTGTACGGCGTGAGTTCCGCGCTGCTCGTCGAGGCGGGCCTCGGGCTTGAGCCCTGGGGCGTGCTGCACCAGGGGCTCGCCGGGCACACCGGGCTGAGCATCGGCACGGTGTCGATCATCGTGGGGGCGGCCGTGCTGCTCCTGTGGATCCCGCTGCGCCAGCGGCCGGGCCTCGGCACGGTCTCCAACGTCTTCGTCATCGGGCTCGCCATGAACGCCGCACTGGCCGCCCTCCCCGAGGCCCACGCGTTGGCCGTGCGGATTGCGCTGATGGCGGCCGGCATCGTGCTCAACGGGGCGGCGACCGGCCTGTACATCGCGGCGAGCTTCGGGGCCGGCCCCCGGGACGGTCTGATGACCGGGCTGCACCGGCGCACCGGCCGTTCGATCCGGCTCATCCGGACGGCGATCGAGGTCGCGGTGGTCGTCACCGGGTTCGCGCTCGGCGGGACGGTCGGAGCCGGCACGCTGCTCTACGCCGTGTCCATCGGCCCTCTCGCACAGCTGTTCCTGAAGGTGTTCGCCGTCCCGGCGGCATCCGCGGGCAGCACGGTCGTTGCCGTGGGGTCACCCGAGCGCGCCATACTGCGTCCGTGAGCACGCTGACACGCCACCCGTACCTGGACCACCCCGGCCCCATCGCCTTCGCCCATCGGGGCGGGGCCGCGGACGGCCTGGAGAACACCGTGGCGCAGTTCCGGCGCGCGGTCGAACTCGGCTACCGGTACATCGAGACCGATGTGCACGCCACGGCGGACGGCCGGCTCGTCGCCTTCCACGACGACACCCTGGACCGGGTCACCGACGGGGCCGGCCGGATCGCCGACCTGCCGTGGGAGGACGTACGGCAGGCGCGCGTGGCGGGCCGCGAGCCGCTCCCCCTCTTCGAGGAGCTGCTCGAGGAGTTCCCGGACGTCCGCTGGAACGTGGACGCCAAGGCGGAGCCGGCCCTGCGGCCGCTGCTCGACCTGATCGAGAGGACGGACTCCTACGACCGGGTCTGCGTCGGCTCGTTCTCGGAGGCACGGGTGCTGCGGGCGCAGCGGCTGGCCGGGCCGCGCCTGGCGACCTCGTTCGGCACCCGCGGGGTGGTCGGGCTGCGGCTGCGCTCCTGGGGGCTGCCCGCGTCGGTGCGCCGGTCGGCGGTGGCCGCCCAGGTACCCGAGTCGCAGTCGGGGGTCCCGGTGGTCGACCGGCGCTTCGTGCGCGCCGCCCACGCGCGCGGGCTGCACGTCCACGTCTGGACCATCAACGAACCCGAGCGGATGCACCGGCTCCTGGACCTGGGAGTCGATGGCATCATGACCGATCACATCGACACGTTGCGTGAGGTCATGCAGAAGCGCGGCGTCTGGTTCTGAGGCGCGCGGGCGGTACTGCTGCGGGAGAGGCAAGGGCACGGGTGGGCACCGAAACCGTGCGGACGGGGGTCTTGGACGAGGCCACCGAGCTGCGGCGCGAACAGCGCGGCTGGTACTTCTACGACTGGGCGTGCTCGGTCTACTCGACGAGCGTCCTCACCGTGTTCCTCGGCCCGTACCTCACCTCGGTCGCCGACCACGCAGCGGATGCCGACGGCTATGTGCACCCGCTCGGCATCCCGGTCCGGGCGGGCTCCTTCTTCGCCTACTCGGTCTCCCTGTCGGTGATCCTCGCGGTCGTGCTGATGCCCCTGGTGGGCAGCGCGGCCGACCGCACCGGCCGCAAGAAGCAGCTGCTCGGCGTGGCCGCGTACAGCGGGGCCGCGGCGACGACGGGCATGTTCTTCCTGGACGGCGACCGCTACCTGCTCGGCGGGCTGCTGCTGATCGTCGCGAACGCCGCCCAGTCCGTCGCCCTGATGCTCTACAACTCCTACCTCCCCCAGATCGCCCCACCCGAGGAACGCGACACCATCTCCGCCCGGGGCTGGGCCTTCGGCTACGTGGCCGGCTCACTGGTACTGATCGTCAACCTGGTCCTCTACTCCGCACACGACTCCTTCGGCCTCTCCGAGACCGAGGCGGTCCGCATCTGCCTGGCCGGGGCGGGCCTGTGGTGGGGCGCCTTCACCCTCGTACCGCTGCGGCGGCTGCGCGACCGGGGCGGCCGGGCAGCCGAGGCGACGGCGCCGGGGCTGCGTCAACTCGCGGCGACCGCCCGGGACATGCGCCGCCATCCGCTGACGCTCTCCTTCCTGCTGGCGTACCTCATCTACAACGACGGCATCCAGACCGTGATCTCCCAGGCGTCCGTCTACGGCTCCGAGGAGCTCGGGCTCGGCCAGTCGACGCTCATCGGTGCCGTCCTGATGGTGCAGGTGCTGGCGGTGGCGGGCGCCCTGACGATGGGTCGGCTGGCCAGGACGTACGGGGCGAAACGCACGATCCTGGGGTCGCTGGTGGCGTGGACGGTGACGCTGGCGGCCGGTTACTTCCTGCCGGCCAAGGCACCCGTGTGGTTCTTCGCCCTCGCAGCCGGCATCGGTCTCGTCCTCGGCGGCAGCCAGGCCCTGTCCCGCTCCCTGTTCTCCCATCTCGTACCGCCCGGAAAAGAAGCCGAGTACTTCGCGGCGTACGAGATGAGCGATCGGGGGATGAGCTGGCTGGGACCGTTGTTGTTCGGGATCACCTACCAGCTGACCGGGAGCTACCGCTCGGCGATCATCTCGCTGGTGGCCTTCTTCGTCATCGGGTTCGCGCTGCTCGCGCGGGTGCCGGTGCGACGGGCGATCGGCGAGGCCGGCAACCCGGTTCCGCAGAAGATTTAGCGTTCAACGCGGAAGGGCGGTAGTGTACGCGTTTGGCCTGCCAGGCGTACCGTTACTGCGCGTCAAAGATGCCGAAACGCTGGGTGACATCTGTTAGCAGATGTGACAAACCGGGCGCTGGTGGGTACAACAAGGGGCGGCTACGACGGCGACGCATGACCCGGAACGGGAATCTTTACCGCCGACCGGACGTTGACCGGATGACGACGACAGCGACACCTGTCCTGTGGGCGACAAGCCCGGGAGGCACGATTCATGAGTGAGCGAGCTCTTCGCGGTACGCGCCTCGTGGTGACCAGCTACGAGACGGACCGCGGTATCGACCTGGCCCCGCGCCAGGCCGTGGAGTACGCATGCGAGAAGGGGCACCGGTTCGAGATGCCCTTCTCGGTCGAGGCGGAGATCCCGCCGGAGTGGGAGTGCAAGGTCTGCGGGGCCCCAGCACTCCTCGTGGACGGCGACGGCCCTGAAGAGAAGAAGGCCAAGCCCGCGCGTACCCACTGGGACATGCTGATGGAGCGGCGCACCCGTGAGGAGCTCGAAGAGGTCCTTGAGGAGCGTCTGGCGGTTCTGCGTTCCGGGGCGATGAACATCGCGATTCATCCCAGGGACAGCCGCAAGTCCGCATAGTTCCGTGTAGTTCCGTGTAACGGAAGCCGACACACAACCACCGAGGGCGCCGTACGTTCCGTGAACGTACGGCGCCCTCGGTCGTTGCCACGCCCGGCGCCCTCGGATCATCCGTGGGCACCGGGCGGCAAATGATCATCACCGCGTCAGCGGCGGGCGCTCCCCCGTCGGCTCGTCCCCCGACCGGGGGCCCTCGTTCCGGATCACCTCGCCCTGGACCACCTTGCCGTCCGGGCGGTGCATGCGGGCCTGCTGGAAGGCGTTGCCCAGGGTGCCGGGGGCGGCGGCGCGGAGCCTGCGGTCGAGAGTGCGTTCCGTGAGGCGGGAGACCGCCTTCTGGACCGGGGGCAGCAGGAGCAGCAGACCGAGGGCGTCGGAGACCAGGCCGGGGATCATGAGGAGCAGGCCGCCCAGCATCATCAGGCCGTTGCCGCCGCCACGCTCCGGGGAGCCGCCGCGCTGGATCGCCTCGTTGAGGCTCTGGAAGGCGCGCCGGCCGGCCCGCTTGATGACCACGGAGCCGGCGACGAAGCCCGCCACCAGCAGCAGGAACACGGTCATGCCGCCCGCCGCGCCCGCGACCACCGTCAGCAGCCAGATCTCCAGCACCAGCCACGCCGCGAGACCCAGCGGCAGGTATCTGCCGAGCCGGGAGCGCCGGGGCCGGGTGGTGTACGGAGGGGTCTGCGCGCCAGTCGTCATGCACCCAGTGTGCCTGGGCCCGGCTCAGTGCGGCATAAGGGGATGATCAACCGGAACTGTGAGGTTCCCGGGCGTCCGCTAGGACGGCTTGCCCTTGCCGGTGATCCTGCCCACCCGCTCGGTGACGCCCCACGAGGTGACCCGCCAGAGCGCCTCGACCAGGATGTCGCGGCTCATCTTGGAGTCGCCGAACTCGCGCTCGACGAAGGTGATGGGCACCTCGACGACCTGGAAGCCGGCCTTGACCGCGCGGCGGGCCAGGTCCACCTGGAAGCAGTAGCCCTGCGAGGCGACCTCGTCGAGCCCCAGTCCCTCCAGGGTCTCGCGGCGGAAGGCGCGGTACCCGCCGGTGATGTCCCGGAGGGGCAGGTCGAGGGCGAGCCGGGAGTACAGGGAGCCGCCCCGGGAGATGAACTCACGGGACTTCGGCCAGTTGACCACCCGGCCGCCGGCCACCCAGCGGGAGCCGAGCACCAGGTCGGCGCCCTTGAGCGCGGTCAGCAGCCGGGGCAGTTCCTCCGGCTGGTGGGAGCCGTCGGCGTCCATCTCGACGAGCACGCCGTAACCGTTGTCCATGCCCCAGCGGAAGCCCGCGAGGTAGGCGGCGCCGAGGCCTTCCTTGCCCTTGCGGTGCAGCACGTGGACATGGTCGTCCTCGGCGGCCAGTTCGTCGGCGAGCTTGCCCGTGCCGTCGGGGCTGTTGTCGTCCGCCACCAGCACATGCGCCTCGGGGACGGCCTGGCGCACCCGGCCGACGATGGACTTGATGTTCTCCGCCTCGTTGTACGTGGGAATGATCACCAAGGCCGTGCCGAGCGGGCCGAACCGCCTCCCCTGGGCCTTGGCCGCGAGGGTCCCGTCGCCGTCGTTCACTGCTGCCCCTTCATGTCGTACGCAGGGGACCACCATAGTGGCCGCGGCCTGCACTGACGCGACGGCTCATTCGTATGGTGGTGTCGATTCCGCAAGAACGGGGTAAGGATGCCCGTTTCGGGTGGCGGTCATACGCTCTTTCGTCACCCTGTTCCCCTGCGGATGGGGGCCCGGCGCCCTTCGGGCCGACCTGGGACCCGCTGGCTGCGGGTCTACCGAAAGCCGTTGTCTACTGAGCGTCCGGGCCCCACCCGGGTCACACCTCCCGACCGGCTGGAACGTTCCCTCGTCGGCGCGGGCGCTGAGCCTGGCTCCCAGTGACGGTGCCCCGGTGCGGGACACCGTCCCTGACCCAGCGGCGCTGCGACAAGTGCGCGAACTGCTCCCCGGTCGGGCGTCCGGTGGTGGACTCCGCCGAACCTACCGGCCCGCTGCCGCTGGCTGTCAACAGCCGTTTGACCTGCGGAAACAACACCAAACCCCTGGTCAGCGCGGAGGATGCGCAGGTCGCGCGACGGGACGGCGGCCGTCGATCACGGCCGCGCCACCCCGGGAGATCACTCGCCCGGCCGTACGAATGCGGGAGGTCACTCGCCCGGTCGTACGAACACGGTCCGGCCGCCCACCACGGTGCGCAGACAGACCGGCAGCTCGCGGCCGGGAGTTAGGTCGGGCAGGCCGGGGGTGCCGGAGCGCGGGTCGGTGGACCAGCGGGCGACCCGGTCGTCCGGCGCCTGCACCACCAGCTCGTCGGTGCGCCAGACCGCGTAGTCGGCGGGCGCGCCCGGCACCAGGACGCCCGCGTCGTCCCGGCCGATCGCGCGCCAGCCGCCGCGGGTGTGGGCGGTGAACGCGGCGCGTACGGAGACCCGGTGCTCGGGCGTGTGGTGGAAGGCGGCGGCCCGGACGGTCCCCCAGGGGCCGAGCGGGGTGACGGGACTGTCGGAGCCGAAGGCGAGCGGGACCCCGGCCTTGAGGAGGGCGGCGAACGGGTTGAGGGTGCGGGCCCGCTCGGCGCCGAGCCGCTGGGCGTACATGCCGTCCGCGCCGCCCCACAGCGCGTCGAAGGCGGGCTGCACCGAGGCGATCAGACCGAGTTCGGCGAAGCCGGCGATGTGCTCGGGGGTGAGCATCTCGGCGTGCTCGACGCGGTGCCGGGCGGCCCGGACCCGAGGCAGGCCGGCCTTCTCGGCGGCGGCGCGCACGCCCTCCACGACGGCGGTCACGGCGGCGTCGCCGATGGCGTGGAAGCCGGCCTGCAGCCCCGCCTCGGTGCAGGCCGTGACATGGGCGGCGACGGCGTCCGCGTCCAGGTAGCCGGCACCGGTGTGGCCCGCGTCGGCGTACGGCTCGTGCAGGCAGGCGGTGTGGGAGCCGAGGGCGCCGTCGACGAACAGGTCGCCGGCGGCACCGAGCGCCCCCAGCCGGCGGGCCTTCTCGGCGTCCTCCTCGGCCCAGTAGCCGACGACCCGCGGTCCGGGCACCTCGGCGGCGAGCCGCAGCAGGCCGGTGAAGTCGTCCTCGGAGGAGATCTTCGGCCCGCCGCACTCGTGCACGGTGCCGATGCCGAGGGAGGCCGCGTGCGCGAGGGCGGTGCGCTGGGCCTCGGCACGCTGGGCGGGCGTCACGGCCGCGAACGCGGCGGCCCGTACGGCGTGGTGGGCGTCGCCGGTGAGCGGGGCGTCCTGGCGCGGGACCGCGCCCGGGACCGAATCCAGCAGGGCCGTGGTGACGACCGCCGAGTGGACGTCGATACGGGAGAGATAGAGCGGGCGGCCACAGGTGGCCGCGTCCAGCTCGGCGCGGGTCGGCGGGCGGCCGCCGGCCCAGCGGGCGGCGTCCCAGCCGTGCCCGAGCAGGACCTGGTCGTCGGGGCGGGCGGCGGCGAAGTCCCGTACCAGTGCCAGGGCCGCGTCCAGGGAACCGGCCCCGGACAGGTCGAGGCCGGTCAGGGCGAGGCCCGTCGAGGTGGTGTGGACGTGGGCGTCCGTGAAGGCGGGCGTGACCAGAGCCCCGTCCAGGTCGACGACCTCGTCGACCCCGTCCGCGAAGGCGTCGGCGGCCCCCTCGGAACCGACCCAGGCGACCTGCCCCCGCTCCACGACCATCGCGGTCGCGAACGGATCGGCGGGACTGTGGACCTCGCCGCGGCGGAGAAGGACGGTCTTGGGCTCGGGGGCGCGCTCACTCATGGGGACCAGTCTCGCCCCTCATGCCGATCACTCCGAACGAGGGGCACCCGAACGCGCCCCCGACGGGGCGCTGGGGGTACCCCCGGCCGAAGGCTGGGGGAGGAACTGCGCGACCGGCCACGAACCACCTGCAGCCGACACCCGGACCATGTCCCAAGGGCACCCGGCGCTGTCGGCCGTGCCCACCCGTTCCGCCCTGCGGAACGACTGCCCACGGCGGTGTCAGTCCCAGCGGCAGCGGCAGCGGCAGCGGCAGCGGCAGCGGCAGCAGGCACGACGACTGCGGCAGGCGCGGCGTTCAGATCTTCGGTGGACGTGCCTCGTACGGCGTCGACAGCACCACCGTGGTCCGTGTCGACACCCCCGCCAGGCTGCGCAGCCTGGCCAGCAGCTCCTCCAGTTCGTGCGGGGTCGCCACCCGCACCTTGAGGATGTAGTTCTCGTCGCCCGCCACGCTGTGGCACGCCTCGATCTCGGGGACACCGGCCAGGCGGTCCGCGATGTCGTCGGGGGCGCTCGGGTCGAACGGTTTCACCGAGATGAACGCCGTCATGGGCAGCCCTACGGCCTCCGGGTCGACGACCGCGGCGTAGCCGCGGATGACGCCACGCTGTTCCAGCCGGCGCACCCGCTGGTGCACGGCCGACGTGGACAGACCCGTGGCCTTGCCCAGGTCCGTGTAGCTCATCCGCCCGTCCTTGACGAGCAGCTGCACGATTTGACGGTCCAGCTCCTCCATGGCGCAAAAGCTACAGTGCGCCTGATCTCCTCGGATAGCTCAGCGGCCCAGGTCATGGCCGGTTTGTGATGTCACGGAGCGTCGGCTGTGAACCGTCCGACGGACAAATCCACCGCAGCGGGCACCTGCGTGCGGCATGTGACGAACGCCACAGCCCTCGAACGGGCTCCGTGATGGTCTCGTGATTACCGCCTTGATCGGACGGGAAGTGCTTGCTGTGGTCGAGGCCGCAGCGCCGTAACGGCCCAGCCCGAGGGGGAGTTACCCATGCAGAGTCTTAAGCGCCCTGGTCGTTCCACGTCCAAGCGCCCGCAGTTGGTGGTCCAGCCCGAGCCGGAGGGCGTCGAACCCGACCTCTACGAGGCCGAGGAACTGGACGCCTACGACACCTTCGAGATGTTCCGGGTGATCTGCCCGGACTGCGCGCAGTCCATCGCGCTGCTGGCGGACGAGGAGTTCCTGCCGGAGCACGCGCTGTGCGCCTCGCCGTGGAACCCGTTCGGCCTCACGGTCTGTGCCGGTACGGGCCGCGCGGCGGACGACGCCCCGTCCGCGGACGAGTCGGCCGAGCCGCAGGAGCAGGACACCGCCCTCCTGCTCACCCTCCCGCAGGGTCTGAACTGGCGGACGCAGCCCTTCTCGCACGTCGGCGGCCCGGGCTCGCGCCCGATGCGCGTACCGGCGCCGCGCCCCGGCGGCTACGCCCTCGACCGTCAGGCCGCCTGAGTCACCGCACCGCCTCCCAGTAGCTGCCCTGCACCATGGCGCGCAGACTGCCGTGGTGCAGGATCAGTGTGTCCGGATCCGCAGGGACGGCGACCTCACCGAAGTACACCTGCCGGTAGGCGATGCGCAGCATGACGATCGCGTGCCGCAGGGCGGCGTACAGGGTGTAGAAGTCCATGTCCCGCGGGGTGTGGCCGGTCAGGCGGGCGTAGCGGGCCTCGACGCGGTCGCGGCGCAGGAACGCGGGCAGTCCCCGCTGTCCGGCGGCGGCCGTGAGGTCCTGGAAGAAGCGGTGCAGGTAGACGGTCCAGCCGAGGTCCACCTCGCGCGGGGCCGGTGCCGCCATCTCCCAGTCGAGGACGGCGACGGGCTCGAAGCCGTCGTAGACGACGTTCCCGATGCGGGCGTCGCCCCAGTTGAGGACGGATGTGCCGGGCTCGCGCGGCCACAGGTCCGCCAGCCGGTCGAAGGCCGCCTCGATCAGGGGTGAGCGGGCGAGTCCGTCCACCACCCAGTCGTAGTAGCGCCGCTGGGACTCGACATGCCGGTGCAGGGCGTCGCCGTCCCCCGGCAACGCGAGGAACTCGGTCTCGGCCGACGGGACTTGGTCGTGCAGCCGGGCCAACAGGGCGACGGAGACGGCTTCGAGGTGCTCGCGTTCCGCGTCGGTCGCCGCGTGCAGCCAGTTCCCCTCGTACGTGTAGGGCATGACGTCGGGCGGAACGCGCCCCGCGACCCGCTCCATCACGAAGAAGGGCGCGCCGAGCGGTTCGGGGTCCTCCTCCAGCCACAGGACACGCGGCACGGGCAGGTCCGTGTGGTCGGCGACCAGCCGCATGGTGCGGTACTGGCGGGTGAGGTCGTACGACGGGAAGACCGTGTACGCCGACGGATCCGCCGCCAGCCTCAACGCGCAGGCGCGCAACGGGGGTTCGGCGTGCTCGATCTCGAAGAGCAGGGTCTCGCTGGACATGCCGTTGGAGGCGGGGACCGTGACGCCGACGGCCTTGGCGCCGGGCAGACGGGTGTCCAGCCAGGCGGTCAGCCGGCGCGTGAGGTCCTCCGGGTCGCGCGTGGTGGTGCGTGGGCGCGGTTTCGCCGTCATCCCGGCCTCCTCCTTCAGGGCGCCACCGAGTCGAAGCCGGTGAATCCGCTGGGATCGTGTCTGCCGAACGAGCCGTGCTCGAAGATGCCGTGGCCGGTCCGCCCGTCCAGGCGGAAGCGGGCGGAGTGGTCGGTGACGCCGTAGGCCGCGCGGGGGTGCGGTGCGGTCAGGTCGTAGGTACGGCGGTCCACCCATCCGCGGCCCTGCCAGGTGCCGTGCTGCCAGTCGTCCGCCGGTGGGTAGCCGGCGCCGACGGCGAGCGGCGAGGAGGTGAGGATCTCCACCTCCAGCTCCTGGGGCTTGCGCGGGTCGCCGAGGTGGACGACGGCACGCTCGGGGTGGCGGGTGCCGGAGCGGTAGGCGATCTCGGTGTGCGGCCAGCCGAGTTGGCGGTCACGGTCGCCGGGGCGGACCAGGGTGGCGTCGTTCAGGGTGCGGTGGCCGTCGGCGTCCTCCTGGGTGATGACCATCAGGAAGCGGTCATCGAAGCGGACCGGGCACCAGATCCAGTGGAAGCCCTCGGTCGGGTTCTCCTCGGCGAGCCGCCCGGGCTCCTCCCCCGGGATCGGGCGGACGCCCCAGCTGCGGTCCCGGGTGCCGGTCCAGTCGGCCGGGTCGACCCGGAACTCCTCGCCGCCGGCCCGGATCACCCCGGACACTCCCCCGGCCTGCACGAACCTGCGGCCCTCCAACGTCAGCCGGTCACCCCGGCGCTGGAGGTGGTGCGGCTCCCACAGGGCCGGGAAGCCGGCCGCCCAGACGAGGTCGCAGGAGAGGGCGTCGTCGTCGCAGGTCAGGCGGAAGCGCCGGAGCGGTTCCTCGACCTCGATGCGCAGCGGGCCGACCGCGAGCCGCATCCGGTCGTCGCCGAGGGCGTCCGAGGCGCGGACGGCGTGCAGGGTGTCCCCGGTGCGCAGGGTGGCGTAGGCGTCGATCACCCCGACGTTCGGGTAGACGCCGAGGCCGAGGATGAGCAGGGCGCGGCCGTCGTGGTCGAGGACGTGGAAGATGCAGCGGTCGTAGGCGTTCCGGTCCCCGGTGGCGACGTGCTTCATCGAGAGCGGCACCTGGTGCACGGGGTACTCGTCGAGCGGTACGGGACGGTCGTCGGCCATGGCGGGCCTCCCCGGAGGCTGAAGACGGTCCGGCTGACGGTACGTCAGAAAACAGGTGGAGGCCAGATCCGGGAGCGGACGTCCACGAACTCACGCACGATTCGGGGGATCGGTGACCAGGGCGGCCGCCCCTGCGTTGGCCTGGCATGACGACCACATACACCGCCCTCGGCCGTCAGCGCCGGATCTTCGTGCCCCCGCCCGCGGCGACGCTTCCGCCGCCCCCGCCGCAGGATCCCCCCATCTACCGCGATCTGATGCGGACCTGGGCCGACCGGGGCCGCGCCCTGCCGGGCCGCCACGACCCGGAGTGGGTCAGGCTGGCGGCGCCGACGGTCACCCGCGGGCAGTTCAGCGAGTTCAGCGACTTTCCGGCCCCGCCACATGACGGGCGATGACCATCCGCTGGATCTGGTTGGTGCCCTCGACGATCTGCAGGACCTTGGCCTCGCGCATGTAGCGCTCGACCGGGAAGTCCGCGGTGTAGCCGTAGCCGCCGAGTATCTGGACGGCGTCGGTGGTGACCTTCATCGCGGTGTCGGTGCAGTGCAGCTTGGCCATGGCGGCCTGCTTGGCGAACGGCCGGCCCGCGTCGCGCAGCCGGGCCGCCGCGAGGTACAGGGCCCGGCCGGCCTCGATCTGGGTGGCCATGTCGGCGATCATGAAGCGCAGGCCCTGGAAGTCCGCGATGGGGTGGCCGAACTGCCGTCGTCCGGTGGCATAGCCGACCGCCTCGTCCAGGGCCGCCTGGGCCAGGCCGATCGCGCAGGCAGCGATGCCGAGCCGCCCGGAGTCCAGGGCGGAGAGGGCGATGGCGAAGCCCTGGCCCTCCTCGCCGAGGCGGCGGTCGTCGGGGACCCGGACGTCGTCGAAGTGGACCTGGGCGGTGGGCGACCCCTTCATGCCCATCTTCTTCTCGGGCACCGCGCCGCTGAGGCCCTCGGCGTCACCGGGGACCAGGAAGGCGGTGATCCCGTGCGAGCCCTCGGCGCCGGTGCGGGCCATGACCGTGTAGAAGTCGGCGATGCCGCCGTGCGTGATCCAGGCCTTGGTGCCGTTGATCACCCAGGAGTCGCCGTCCCGGACGGCCCTGGTGCGCAGGGAGGCGGCGTCCGAACCGGAGGCCGGCTCGGAGAGGCAGTAGGCGCCGAGCAGGCCGCCGCCGAGTATCGCGGGCAGGTGCTCGACCTGCTGCTGCTTGGTGCCGTAGGCGGCGAGCGCGTAGCTCGCGAGGGTGTGCACGCTGACGCCGAGGCCGACGGTCAGGCGGGCCGCGGCCAGTTCCTCCAGGACCTGGAGGTAGACCTCGTAGGGCTGCTCGCCGCCGCCGTACTCGGAGTCGTAGGGCAGGCCGAGCAGGCCTGACTCGGAGAGCAGGGTGAAGACCTCGCGCGGGAAGCGCCCGGCGTCCTCCTCGTCGGCCGCCTTCGGCGCGATCTCACGCCGGGCGATCTCCCGGACCAGCGCGAGCAGGTCCCTCGCCTCGTCCGTGGGCAGTTGACGCTCCACCGGCTGCGGGTCGCGGTCGGACATGGCGTCGGTCTCCTCCCTGTCGGGCAACAGCGGTCACGGCCCGTGGATAGGGGCGGCTCCGCCTGTCGTGCGGATGCGGCCGAGGTCGGCGTTCCGGGTCTCGGAAGCTGCTGACCTGCGGCTGCGCAGTGAGTATGCCCGATCGGGGACCTCTCGTCACCAGTTAACGACCGCTTACTTCAGGAAATCCAGGCCAACATTCCGAACCCGCGAAATTGGTCCGAACCATTGACCTGACTGGTCTAGTCCTCCTAGGGTTCATGACCAACGCTTTACCGCGTTCATGCCAATCGGCGATCGTTCCCCTCTCCCCCAGGAGGAGACACCCGATGCACACCTCCCACCGCTCCCGGTTCCGGGCGCTGCTCTCCGCCGCCTGTTGCGCCGTGCTCGGCGCCGGGCTGCTGGCCGGCGCGGGCACCGCCTCCGCGGCCGCCCCGTCCGCTCCCCAGGTGAAGGCCGGCTCCAAGGTCGTCGGCTACTTCACGGAATGGGGTACCTACGACCGCAAGTACCTGGTCAAGAACGTCGAGACCTCCGGCTCGGCCGCGAAGCTCACCCACATCAACTACGCCTTCGGCAACGTCACCGGCGGCAAGTGCGCGATGGGCGACTCGTACGCGGCGACCGACCGCACCTACACCGCCGCCGAGTCCGTGGACGGCGTCGCGGACACCTGGGACCAGCCGCTGCGGGGCAACTTCAACCAGCTCCTGAAGCTGAAGAAGAAGCACCCGAACCTCAAGATCCTCTGGTCCTTCGGCGGCTGGACCTGGTCGAGCGGCTTCGGCGAGGCCGCCAGGAACCCCACCGCCTTCGCCCAGTCCTGCTACGACCTGGTGAAGAACTCCAAGTGGGCGGGCGTCTTCGACGGCATCGACATCGACTGGGAGTACCCGAACGCCTGCGGGAACACCTGCGACACCAGCGGCCGGGACGCGTTCCGGAAGGTGATGGCGGCGCTGCGCGCGAAGTTCGGCAGCAGCTCGCTCGTCACGGCGGCGATCACCGCCGACGCCACCAGCGGCGGCAAGATCGACGCGGCCGACTACGCGGGCGCGGCGCAGTACGTCGACTGGTACAACCCGATGACGTACGACTACTTCGGCGCCTGGGCCTCGACCGGGCCGACGGCCCCGCACTCGCCGCTGAACTCCTACTCGGGCATCCCGACGGCGAACTTCTACACCTCGGCGACCATTGCGAAGCTCAGGGGCCTCGGCATCCCGGCCGCCAAGCTGCTGCTCGGCATCGGCTTCTACGGCCGTGGCTGGACCGGCGTCACCCAGGCGGCGCCCGGCGGCTCGGCGACCGGTCCGGCGGCGGGGACGTACGAGCAGGGCATCGACGACTACAAGGTGCTCAAGACCAAGTGCCCGGCGACCGGCACGGTGGGCGGCACGGCGTACGCGAAGTGCGGCAGCGACTGGTGGAGCTACGACACCCCGGCGACCATCGCGACCAAGATGACCTACAAGAACCAGCAGGGCCTGGGCGGCACCTTCTTCTGGGAGCTGAGCGGCGACACCGCCAACGGTGAGCTGATCAAGGCCATCAACTGACCCCGGTCACGGGGCCTGGGGCGGGGGAACCACGAGCCCTCCGCCCCACGGGCCCGTCCGGCGGGACCCCGCGGGCGGGCCGGCCCGGTGCGTCAGGTGTCCCGGCGCGCCGGGGCCGGGGCCCGATAGGCCGGGTCCAGTTCCTCGATGGCGCGCAGGGTGCCGCCGAGCGTCTTGACCAGCAGCTCGCACATGGTCTCGCGGGAGAGTTCGGGCCGGTCGATCCAGTCGAGGGTGATGCCCTCCACGCTGCACAGCCAGGCGAGCAGACCGACCCTGGCGAGCGGGGCGATGTCGGTGCGGCCGTAGGCACCCTCGGCGATGGTCGCGACGATCGCCTCGCGCACCCCGTCCCGGATGGCATGCACCTCGGTGTCGAAGCCGACACCGCCGCTGACGATCGTGCGGTAGGCGGCCTGGTGGTGCTCGGCGTAGCGCAGGTAGCTGTCGATGGTCCGGTGAACGCGGTCCACCTGGGGCAGCTCCAGGCCGCTCGCGGCGTAGGTGACCAGGTCGGCGACGGAGTCCTGGATGATCGCCAGGTAGTAGCCGCGCTTTGACTGGAAGTAGTAGTAGATCAGCCCTTTGGCGACATGCGCCTGCTTTGCGATGTCGTCCATGGAGAGCGCGTCGTACGAGGTGTCGGCGAACAACTTCCGCCCGATGGCGATGAGTTCGGCACGACGAGCCACGGAGCGCTCGGTGCCGCGCGCCCTGGGACGGGCGGCGGCACGCTGTTGACTGATATTCAATTTCGACCCTGGTCTCAACGGGCTGCGGGACATCCGCAGTATGTCAGTTCAGGTCACAGCAGACCGAGTTGAGTCACCAACATGGCGATGACCACGACCAGGGTCCAGCCCATGACGTGTTCCAGAACCTTCGGGCCGTCGTCCCGGGGGCCGCCGGTACGGGCGCGGGCAGCGGTGGCGGAGTGCGTGGTCATGACGTCCACCATGCCATTGATTGCGGCTTTTGCGACGGAGAGCTTGGTCACAGGAGAGCGGCCCCCGGGATGCCAGGGGCCGCTGTCGTGCCGGTGTCGTACCAGGTCAGCGCACGCCGACCGCCGCGAGCGCCTTGAGCTGGGCCGAGGTCGGGCAGGACGGGAAGTACAGGTAGCAGACACCTCCGGTGCCGGAGACGACCTTGCCGCTGGCGTTGTACCGCTTGGTCCGCAGCCAGATGTTCTCGAACTCCCGCCGCTGATAGACCCGCCGGACCGCGTCGTCGTCGGCCGAGAACGGGTCGTTGGCGATCACGTCGCCGTCCGCGGTGAAGCCGATCACGGTCATCAGGTGCCCGGAGGTGCCGTAACCGGCACCCGTCAGCTCCGACGCGAGGAAGGACTGTGACGTTATGGCCGGGATGCCGGCCGCGATCAGGGTCTCCAGGTCGGTGAGCGAGGCCAGTCGCGTTATCACGCCCTGGAGGTCCTTGTACGTCGACGCGTAGGCGGCGTTGAAGGGCCAGTTGCCGCAGCCCCCGTACTGGTAGTCGTAGGTGTAGCGGGCCGCGTAGCAGACCTGCGGGTCGGCGTAGGACGGGTCGACCCAGGCCAGCTGCGAGGCGCTGGGCCGGGCGCCCCAGTACTCGACGATCATCTGCGAGGAGGTGGGGCTGCACCAGGCCTCGCCGCCGTTGTCGTACTCGGGGTACTGGCCCTTGTGGATCTCCTGGGAGTAGCGGGGGACCTTGAGTTCCTGGGCCAGGCCCGGGGTGGAGGCCGGGACGGTGAAGCGGTCCGGGATGTCGGAGCCCATGGCGCCGAGCCGCCAGACGGTCGGGGTGAGCTTGGTGCCCGGCTTCCGGTAGAGGGTCAGGCGCAGCTGGTACGAGGTGAGGCGCAGGCCGGTGCTGGCGTCGTCGACGGCGAAGGTGTCGGTCCAGATGGTGCTCTTGCCGTCGGTCTGGCCGTCCACCGAGGTCCGCTTGATGTCCTGGTCGCCGGCCGCCCAGCGGCCCATGACGTACCAGGGCGTCGCGGTGCCGTCGGAGTAGGTGCCGTGCAGTTCGACCTGGATCCAGGTGCCTGCCGGGGTGTCCGCGTTCCAGGAGGCGATGGTCTCGGTGGCGGGGACGGCCAGCCGGTGCACCGGGCCGGTCCAGGTGGCGTACTCCCAGCCGGCCGTGATGCCGGTGTGGGGGTCGGTGTAGGAGGTGGTGCCCACCGGGGTGCCGATCACCACACCGGGCCGCTCCCCGGCGACGGCGCCGACGCCCTGGGCGGTGCCGGCCTTCCAGTCGCTGTAGGTCGTCCAGGAGCGGTAGTCGATCGGGCGGGTCCCGTCCCGGCCGTGACCGGGACGGCCGTGCCGGGCCCGACGGGTCTCGGTCCGGGCGGTGTCGTCGGAGTCGGTCTCCGGCGCGGCGACCGCCGGCATCGCGGGGACCACGCTCTCGGCCACGGCCGCTGCCGCGACGGAGGCGGCGGCCGCCAGAACGGTTCTGCGGGACGGCTGTTCGGCTCTGCTCATGGGTGGAGGACCCCCAGGTGTGCGCGTCACGGCTGATCCGGTGCAAGGGCTGTGCGCCAACTATGGAACAGGCGCCATGCCCCTGCCAGCACTTCGGCCCGTGCCACGCCCACCAATATTGGTCTCGTCCGCTGAAAGGGCCCCGGCTCGGTCGCCGGGGCCCCCTTCGTACGGGTCCTCGCCGGCTCAGATGAGATCCATCGCGGCGACCTCGTCGGGGCGGCCGTAGCTGACCGGCCCCTGGAAGCGGCGGCGGGCGGTGGCGAACCACCAGACCGTGGCCACGGCCAGGACGACGGCCAGCGCGATCGGCGCGTAGTTGAAGGAGTCGACGGTGATCGGCGAGGCCTGCGGCAGCATGAACAGGACGCTGCTGAGCAGGATCCAGATCACCGCCAGCCAGCCGACCGGCCTGCTCCAGCGGCCCAGGTTCCACGGCCCTGGCTGGAAGTCGTCGCCCAGGCGCAGCCGCAGGAACACCGGCACGGCGTAGGCGAGGAACAGGCCGACGACGTTGACGCTGACGATCGCGGTGAACGCCGTGTGCGACCACCAGCCCGGCACCACCAGGGCGACCGAGCAGGCCACCGCGAGCCAGACGGCCTTGACGGGGGTCCGGGTGCGGGGCGAGACCGAGTGCCACAGGCGGGAGCCGGGCATCGCGCCGTCCCGGGAGAAGGCGAAGATCTGCCGGGTGTTGCTGGTGAGGTTGGCGAGGCCGCAGAAGAGCATGGCCCCGATGACGACGAGCAGCATCGCCTTGGCCCAGCCCATGCCCAGTCCGTCGATGAGGATCTGGACGGGCGGCGCGGAGGAGCTCGCCACCTTGGTGTAGTCGCCGATGCTGTACACCAGCGCGAGCATCAGGATCAGGCCGGTGATCGCCGAATAACCGATGGAACGGATGATCCCTCTGGGTGCGTTGACGGTCGCCTGGACGGTTTCCTCGGACATGTGGAAGCTGCCGTCGAAGCCGGTGAAGGTCCAGCTGGTGACCAGCAGCCCGAGCAGGCCCCCGTAAAGGCCGTTGGTGAAGCCGGTGTTGTTCACGAAATGCGTCACGAAGGACGCCGACCGGTGATGGTCCGGCATCACGATCAGTGTGCTCACGATCACCACGAGTCCGATCAGCAGCCACCAGACGGAAATCCGGTTCAGTACGGCGACGAGCTGGACGGTGTAGGTGTTGGCGAGCCCCTGGACCACGATGATCAGGGCCGTGATCAGGACCGTCTGATGGGCGGTCGGCGTGTACGAGGGCCACTGCAGGGCGATGAAGGCCTGGATGAAGGTGGCGGCCGCGTAACCGGTGGCCGCGGTGCCGCCGATCTGGCCCACGAAGTTCAGCCAGCCCGTGTACCAGGACCAGGCGCCCTTGTGCCGTTTGGCGAGCTTACCGGCGGAGAAATACAGGGCGCCGCTCGTCGGATAGGCGGAGGCCACTTCCGCCATGGCGGCACCGATGCACAGCACCATCACGCAGACGCCGATCCAGCCGAACACGAGAATGCGGGGGCCGCCCGCGTTCATACCGAATCCGAAGGACGAGAAAATCCCCGAGAGAATATTGATGATGGTGAAGGAGATGGCGAAATTGTCGAACGCCTGGAATCGGCGGGTGAGTTTCCGCGGATAACCCATCGCGTGCAGGGTGGCGTCGTCGTCGAATGTGACGGGGTCCGCTGTGCGTTCTGACACGTGCCGGCCTTTCTCTGGGACTCTAGGAGGGGATGGGCAGGCCGCAGGCGCGGCGGGCCCGGGAGAGCTGGTCGGCCGGTTCGCCGAAGACACTCCAGGGCATGCGTGAGGCGTACGGCCCCATGACCGTGAAGACCGCCCGGGCCTCGAACTCGCACTGGGCCATGACCAGCGCGTGCGCGAGGTAGGCCAGGTCGAGCACCGGGGTGAAGCGGTATCCGGCAACCATGGGCAGCCAGTTGTGGTAGATCGACAACGCGGTGCTGCGCCACTGGGGCTGTTCCCAGACCCGCTCGGCGAGCAGCTGGGTGGGGTTGTGGCTCTCCACCAGCGCGACCAGCGGCAGCAGCCGCAGCGCGGAGTCGGCGGGGGCACGCTGGGCGAGGAAGGCGGCGACGTCCCAGGCCGCGTTGACCGAGCCGCCGTACCGGGTGAAGAAGAAGGACAGGAAGCGGTGGTGGGCCTCGCGGTGCCAGGGGTCGAGGGCGAGGGTGTGCGCGAACAGCCGCCAGGGGCCGGCCGGGGAGGTCAGCAGGCCGCCGGGGGCGGGGTCGTGCGGGCGGTGCAGCCGGGCCATGGCCAGCTTGGCGGCCCAGGGCGTGGGGTCGGCGGGGTCCATGGCGCTGGCCCGCTCGCAGGCGGCCAGGGCGATCCGCTCCAGCGCCTCGGCGCGCTCGTCACGGGAGTCGGCCGCCCGGATCGCCCGCTGCACGGCCACCCGGGCCCACATCAGCGCGGACTCGGGGCCCGGCTCCTCGGCGAGCCACCGCTCCACCAGATCGGTGCCGGCCGCCTCGGAGGCGAGGACCAGGGAGCGGTGGGCGCGCAGCGCGAAGTCGGCACGTGTCTCGGCCAGTGCCTCACGGGCACTCAGATATCTCCCGGCGCGCACGTCCACGCATACGCTCGCGAGCAAGCGGTCGTCGGCCGCCGGATGCCATACGTAGTGCCCTTCGAATAACTCCGCGACCATCTTCCCCTGTCCGTCCCCGTTCGACGCGTGCACACTAAAGGCACCCTACTCAGGGCCGGGCGCACCGGAAACGCGCGAGGTCGACATATCGGTCAGCCCGTCGGAAATATTAATGGGCTCGGCGGAGAACGGCTCGAAATTAGTTCAAGCCGATACTTTCCCGGAGCCGGAAACGCCCGCTATGCGCCGCACTACTAGAATGTTTCCGGAAAACACCCCACACCGCAGCACACCTCGGGAACGGCCATTCACCAGCTCGCCTCCGCACTCAGAGCCCTGCCGCCCTCCTGCGGCCCGGTCCGCCTCGTCGGCGTCGACGGGCACGCCGGGTCCGGAAAGACCACGTTCGCCGGCCGGTTGGCCACCGCCCTGGGCGGGGCGCCGGTGCTGCACCTCGACGACATCGCCAGCCACGAGGAGCTGTTCGCCTGGACCGGCCGGCTGCTGACCCAGGTGATCGGGCCGCTCGGACACGGCGGGACGGCGCACTACTCCCCCTACGACTGGCACACCCGCCGCTTCGGCCCGCCCCGCCCACTGCCGCCGGCCCCGGTGGTCCTCGTCGAGGGCGTCGGCGCCGGCCGCCGCGCGCTGCGCCCCTACCTGGCGCGGCTGCTGTGGATGGAGCTGCCGCACGAGGAGGCCTGGACGCGGGGCAGGGCGCGGGACGGCGCGGAACAACGGGACTTCTGGGCCGAATGGGTCAGGGCTGAACACGAACACTTCAGCGAAGACCCCTCAAGGCCGTACGCCGACCTTCTGGTGACACAGTCACAAAAGGGATACGAGGTGCTGCCGGGGCCCGCGAAGACGGTTGGACCGGACCAGACCATCACCCACCGTGACGGACCGTCGGCCGTGTGCTGAACTTGTGAAGACGCGCCTCCAAGAAGTTGCCCGAGTACCTCAACTCGGCTTGACCGGGGGGCCGTACAGGACTTACGTTCTGAATGAGCGGCTGTTCGAAGCCGCCCTGCAGACGCGAAGCCCCCGGTTGTTCCCCCGTGATCGGGGGCTTCGTTCTGCCCTTTACCCCTTTTGCGTGCGCCGCGCGCGCCCTCACGCTCACCCTCGGTCACCGACCCGTGTGCGCCCCGTCTGCCCCCACCTCGCCAAACGACCTGTGCGGCACCCTTCGGCGGGCGGTGGAACCGCAGGTACGATGCCCTCGGTGCGACCTTCGAACGGCTGCTTCGCGCACCTGCAACTCCGGTCCGCGGCACAGCGGTTCGACCAACGGCGGCCATCGGGGGGAGCCCGGGGCCAACCACGGGGGCACGGTCTGTGGGGGACGTGATGGATTTCGGCACGCAGGGCCCCGAGGCCCCGGCCGACCTCGCCTGGCTGCGAGGCGTGGACGCCTACACGATGGGCGCCTATCCGCAGGCGGAGGAGGAGTTCCGCGCCGCGGTACGGATGGATCCCGGGATGGCCGACGCCTGGCTCGGACTGCACGCGCTCCGCGTCGACACGACGACCGCGCTGCTGCGGATGTTCCGGCACCGGGACCGCTTCGGCGAACAGCGCGGCCGACATCGCCGCGCCCTGAACTCCTGGTACTGGCTGGGCTGGTGGGTGCAACCGGTGCTCGAGAGCCCGCGCGATCTCCTCCTCGCGCACGCCTCGCACTGGCTGGACGGCCGGCACGTCCCGGAGCTCGACCGGGCCCTCGCCGGGCTGCCGCCGGTGGACGCCGACCCCCAGGTCCGCTTCCTGCACGCCTGCCGGTCCTACCTGGTCAAGGACTGGGAGCAGCTGGTGCGGCACACCGATCCACTCCTCGACGACCCCATGCTGGGCATCGAGGCGGGCCTGTTCGGCGGTATGGCCCGGGTCCGCCTGGAGATGTACGGCCAGGCCGAACCCCTGCTCTCCGCCGCGCTGATGCGCTGCCGCAGCGAGCAGCCGCAGCGCAAGGAGCTGCGCTACTGGCTGGCCCGGGCGCACGAGGGCACCGGCCGCAGCGCCGCAGCGCTCCCCCTCTACCGGGCCGTGCACCGCGTCGACCCCGCCTTCATGGACACCTCGGCGCGGCTGGCCGCGATAGCCGAGGGCGACGGGTACGACGACACCGCCGACTTCGCCGCGATCACCCTCACCGGTGCGGGGGACGTCGTGGACGGGCCGGACATGCTCGACCCGCTCTTCGGTACGGAGGGACGCGACCTGCGGCTCGGGGACCCGGAGCCGCCGGCCGGGGCGATGCCGTCGGTGATCGACCCGGCGGTGCGCGAGAAGGCCGTGCCCTCGCCTCCGCTGCCGGCCGGCCCGACCGACCCCGCGTTACTTGAGGAGGCGCTCGCCGAACTGGAGCGCATGGTCGGGCTCGAGCCCGTGAAGCGGCAGGTCAAGGCGCTGTCCGCGCAGCTGAACATGGCCCGGTTGCGGGCCGGGCAGGGGCTGCCGGTGCAGCCGCCGAAACGCCACTTCGTCTTCTCCGGACCGTCGGGCACCGGGAAGACCACCGTCGCCCGCATCCTGGGCCGGGTGTTCTACGCGCTGGGGCTGCTCGGCGGAGACCACCTGGTGGAGGCGCAGCGGGCCGATCTGGTCGGCGAGTACCTGGGCCAGACCGCCGTGAAGGCGAACGAACTGATCGACTCCGCGATCGGCGGCGTGCTCTTCGTCGACGAGGCCTACTCGCTCTCCAACTCCGGATACGGCAAGGGGGACGCGTACGGCGACGAGGCGCTGCAGGTGCTGCTGAAGCGGGCCGAGGACAACCGCGACCACCTGGTGGTGATCCTGGCCGGCTACCCGGAGGGCATGGACCGCCTGCTGGCCGCCAACCCGGGCCTGTCCTCCCGCTTCACGACCCGCGTGGACTTTCCCTCCTACCGTCCCCTCGAACTGACGTCGATCGGCGAGGTCCTGGCGGCCGAGAACGGGGACGCGTGGGACGAGGAGGCGCTGGAGGAGCTGCGGTCGATCGCCGGGCACGTGGTGGACCAGGGGTGGATCGACGAACTGGGCAACGGGCGGTTCCTGCGGACGCTGTACGAGAAGAGCTGTGCGTACCGGGATCTGCGGTTGTCCGTGTATCCGGGGGTGCTGTCGCGGGACGACCTGGCGACGCTGCGGCTGCCGGACCTGATGCAGGCGTACGGCGAGGTGCTGTCGGGGAGGGGCCCGCAGGATCCGGCGGCCGGGATGTAGCTGCGGGTGGGGGCCGGGGGGTGGGGACGCTTACCGACGCTTGCATGGTGCCGGCCGCGCCCACCCTCCCCCACTCTCGGCTTCGCTCGAGCGGGGCCCCCAGCGCCCCAGCGGCACGACTGCCCGCGGTTATGTGAGACACGGCTGGGAAGCGCCCCGTCAGGGGCGCTGGGGGTACCCCCGGCCGAAGGCCGGGGGAGGAACTGCACGACCAACCCCCACGCGCCCGCAGCTGAACTAGGACCTCACCCGGCCATGACCTCCTCCGGCTCCCCGCTCCCCCTCGGCTCCGGCGTCCTCGGCGTTGCCGCCTGCTCCCGGTGCGCCGGGTCCGTCACCTCGCCCACCAGTAGCTCAAGGACGTCCTCAAGCGCCGCCAGCCCCAGCACCCGGCCGTTCGCGTCAGCGACCTGCGCCAGGTGGGTCGCCGCCCGGCGCATCACCGTGAGCGCGTCGTCGAGGGGCAGTTCGGCCCGCAGTGTCGTCATCGGCCGCCATATCTGCTGCGGTACCGCCCGGTCCGAGTCCTCCAGGTCGAGTACGTCCTTCACGTGCACATAGCCCATGAAGGCGCCGGACTCGGCCGCCACCGGGAAACGGGAGTAGCCGGTGCGGGCGGTGAGCTCGACGATCTGGCCCGGGGTGACCGAGGGCGGGACCGTGATCAGGGACTCGCGGCGCAGGAGCACGTCCGTCACCGGGCGGGAGCCCAGTTCCAGCGCGTCCTCCAGGCGCTCCTGCTCCTCCGGGTCGAGGAGGCCCGCCTGGCCGGAGTCCTCCAGCAGCCGGTTGAGCTGCTCGCTGGTGACGACGGCCTCGACCTCGTCCTTCGGCTCGACCCGGAACAGCTTGAGGATGCCCTGGGCGCAGGCGCCGAGGGCGACGGTGATCGGCCGGCACACCCGGGCGAAGGCGACCAGGCCCGGGCTCAGCCAGAGCGCCGCCTTCTCGGGCGCCGCCATCGCCAGGTTCTTGGGCACCATCTCGCCGACGACCAGGTGGAAGAAGACCACTCCGGCGAGCGCGATCACATAGCCCAGGGGGTGGATCA
Source organism: Streptomyces sp. NPDC001714 (assembly GCF_042892755.1). NCBI lineage: Bacteria > Bacillati > Actinomycetota > Actinomycetes > Kitasatosporales > Streptomycetaceae > Streptomyces > Streptomyces sp. NPDC001714. The sequence goes on along the minus strand of NZ_JBIAUL010000013.1, from coordinate 285,318 downwards.
CGCCTTCCGGCAGGTGCACCGCCTCGAACAGCGGCTCCAGCAGGTGGGCCACCGTCGGTTCGGCCACCGCGCCGAGCGTCAGCGAGCAGACGGTGATGCCGAACTGGGCTGCGGCCATCATCTGCGGGAGGCGTTCCAGGCCGTAGAGGACCTGGCGGGCCCGGGCCGTGCCCAGCGGTTCGATCTGGCTGCGGCGGACGGAGACCAGGGCGAACTCCGCGCCGACGAAGAAGCCGTTGGCGAGCACCAGCAGCGCGGCGAAGACCAGTTGCAGGACGCTCATCGGGCGGCCTCCGCGACGGCGGGGGCGGTGCGGACCAGGCGGACCCGTTCGGCGCGGTAGTGGCCGACCCGGCGGACGGACAGCCGCCAGCCGGGCAGTTCGGCACGGTCGCCGGGCGCCGGAATCCGGCCGAGCAGGTCGGCGACCAGACCGGCGACCGTCTCGTACGGTCCCTCGGGCACGTCGAGGCCTATCCGCTGGAGGATGTCGACGCGGACGCTGCCGTCGACGTCCCAGGCGGGCCTGCCGTCCTGGGCCGGGGCGGCGGCCAGTTCCGGCGCGTCCGGGCTGTCGTGCTCGTCACGGACCTCGCCGACGAGTTCCTCGACGATGTCCTCCAGGGTGACCACGCCCGCCGTGCCGCCGTACTCGTCGACGACGACCGCGATGGGCTGCTCGGAGCGGAGCCGGGCGAGGAGGGGCTGGACCGGGAGCGTCTCGGGGACCAGCAGGGCCTTGCGGGCGATGCGGCCGACCGGGGTGCGCAGCCGGTCGTGGACCGAGACGGCCAGCGCGTCCTTGAGGTGGGCCATGCCGACGATCTCGTCGATCTTCTCCCGGTACACGGGGAAGCGGGACAGGCCGGTGGCCCGGGTGAGGTTGACGACGTCCTCGGCGGTCGCCGTGTCCTGGAGCGCGCTGACCTTCACCCGGGGGGTCATGACGTGCTGTGCGGTCAGCTCGCCCAGGGACAGGGTGCGGACGAACAGGTCGGCCGTGTCCTGTTCCAACGCGCCGGCCTGGGCGGAGTGCCTAGCCAGGGAGACCAGTTCGCCGGGGGTGCGGGCGGAGGCCAGCTCCTCGGCGGGCTCGACGCCGAGGGCGCGCACGAGACGGTTGGCCACCGTGTTCAGCGCGGCGATGACCGGACGGAACAGGCGGGAGAAGCGGGCCTGCGGGCCGGCGACGAAGCGCGCGACCTGGAGGGGCTTGGAGACCGCCCAGTTCTTGGGTACGAGTTCGCCGATCACCATCTGGATCGCCGAGGCGAGCAGCATGCCCACCACGACGGCGATACCGGAGACCGCGCCCTCGGGCAGACCGGTCGCGGTCAGCGGGCCGCGCAGCAGCTCGGCCAGTGCCGGTTCGGCGAGCATGCCGACGACGAGGGAGGTGATGGTGATGCCGAGCTGGGTGCCGGAGAGCTGGAAGGACAGCTCCTTCAGCGATTCGGCGACCGTGCGGGCGCGTTTGTCGCCGTCGGCGGCGGCCTTCTCGGCCTCGGGCCGCTCCACGGTCACCAGGCCGAACTCGGCGGCCACGAAGAAGCCGTTGGCGAGGATGAGAAGGAACGCGGCTGCCAGGAGCAGCAGGGGGGTGGTCATGATGCCGCCGCCTCCGAAGCCTCGCGGACTGCGCGAAGGCGGTCCGCGGTATGTCGGGAGGGGGCGGCGCAGGTACTACAGGACGATCCGTCCATCGCCGGAGAGGGTCACTCCTCGGGTAGCAGGAACCCCTGTGCGCGGGGCGCGCCACAGGGGCGGAGGCGGGACGTGAAAAGCCTCCGCCAACAGATTAATCAAGACAGGGGCCGGTGCGGCAGGGGCGACGGCCCCAAGACGCCCCCGAAGTTGCGTGATTTCAGCCCTGATGCTGTTCGGGGTCGTGGATCGCGTGGGCCTCGGCGAGGGCGCGCAGGGCCGTGGCGTCGGCGATGGCGCGCCGCTTGGCGATGCCCGGCTGGATGCCGAGGGCGGGCAGGCTGGTGCCGTCGCTGAGGTTGAGGAAGACCCATGGGTCACCCGGTCGGAGGTTCACCTGGACGATCTCCGCCCACTCCAGGCGCCGCTCGCCGGCGATGTTGACGACGGTGACCCCGGACTCGTCGGCGACCACCTTCACCCGGGCCAGCCGGGCCAGCACCCAGAAGATCAGCGCGCCGGTGACGACGAAGCTGAGCTTCTCCCCCGGGCCGAGCTGCTCCAGGAGCAGTGCGACCCCGGAGATGGTGGCGAAGATCGCGACACCCGCGGTGAGCAGGATCACGCGGGTGTGGCCCGGCCGGAAGGTGACGGGAAGGGCGGGAAGCTCGGACATCTCGCGCGTGGCCCCGGATCAGAGGCGGCAGGCGTGGATGGCCGTGGTCAGGATGGCGCGGGCGCCGATGTCGTACAGGTCGTCCATGATCCGCTGGGCGTCCTTGGTGGGCACCATGGCGCGGACCGCGACCCAGCCCTCGTTGTGCAGCGGGGAGACTGTCGGCGACTCCAGGCCGGGGGTGAGGGCGACGGCCTTCTCCAGCTGCTCGACCCGGCAGTCGTAGTCCATCATCACGTACGTCCGGGCGACCAGGACGCCCTGGAGACGGCGCAGGAACTGCTGGACCTTGGGCTCCTCGGCGTCCGCGCCGGTGCGGCGGATCACGATCGCCTCGGACTTCATGATCGGCTCGCCGAAAACCTCCAGGCCGGCGTTGCGCAGCGAGGTGCCGGTCTCGACGACGTCGGCGATGACCTCGGCGACGCCCAGCTCGATGGCGGTCTCGACGGCGCCGTCCAGGTGGACGACGGAGGCGTCGACGCCGCTGTCGGCGAGGTGCTTGGCGACGATCCCCTCGTAGGAGGTGGCGACCGTCTTGCCCTTCAGGTCCGCCAGGCCGTTCGCCTCGCCGGGCTTGGCGGCGAAGCGGAAGGTGGAGCGGGCGAAGCCGAGCGGCAGGATCTCCTCGGCGTTGGCGCCGGAGTCCACGAGCAGGTCGCGGCCGGTGATGCCGATGTCGAGGCGGCCGGAGGAGACGTAGATCGCGATGTCGCGGGGACGCAGGTAGAAGAACTCGACGTCGTTGGCCGGGTCGACGATGCGGAGTTCCTTGGACTCCCGCCGCTGCCGGTAACCGGCCTCATGCAGCATGTCCGCCGCAGGGCCTGAGAGGGAACCCTTGTTGGGGACGGCGATGCGCAGCATGAGGTCGGCTTCCTTTGCTCGGAAAGAGTGGTTTGTCGGAAAGGGTTCTACAGGTGGGCGTAGACGTCGTCCAGCGAGATGCCGCGGGCGACCATCATCACCTGGACGTGGTAGAGCAGCTGCGAGATCTCCTCGGCGGCCGCTTCCTTGCCCTCGTACTCGGCGGCCATCCAGACCTCGGCGGCCTCCTCGACGACCTTCTTGCCGATGGCATGGACCCCCTTGCCGACCAGCTCGGCGGTGCGGGAGGTGGCGGGATCGCCGTGGGCGGCCTTGTGCTGGAGCTCGGTGAAGAGCTCCTCGAAAGTCTTGTTGGACATGGTGAGCGCCAGACTACGCCAATTGCCGCGTCGCTCAGTGCCAGGGTTCAGATACTGAGCGAAGCGTGGCCGCCGTCGCCACCGCCGCCGTGACCGCCTCGTGCCCCTTGTCCTCGTTGGAGCCCGCGAGACCGGCGCGGTCCAGGGCCTGCGCCTCGTCGTCGCAGGTGAGGACACCGAAGCCGACCGGGACGCCGGTCTCCACGGAGACCTGGGTGAGGCCCTGGGTGACGCCCTGGCACACGTACTCGAAATGCGGGGTGCCGCCGCGGATGACCACGCCCAGGGCGACGATCGCGTCGTAGCCGCGTCCGGCGAGGACCTTGGCGGTGACCGGGAGCTCCCAGCTGCCGGGGACCCGGAGCAGGGTCGGCTCGTCGATCCCCAGGTCGCGCAGGGCGCGCAGGGCGCCGTCCACCAGTCCGTCCATCACCTTCTCGTGCCACTGGGACGCGATGACCGCGACCCGCAGGTCGCTGACATTGCGTACGGACAGTTCAGGTGCACCCTTGCCGCTCACGTCTCTCCTCAGTGCTGTTTCTGTACGGGTGGCCGCAGGTGGGCCACGGTTGCCGGTGGCCGCGGACGGCCACTGTCACTGGTTTCCGCAGGTGGCCACGGCCGGCTTGTCCAGCCAGGGCAGGTCGTGGCCCATCCGGTCCCGCTTGGTGCGCAGGTAGCGGAGGTTGTGCTCGCCCGCCTGCACGGGCATCGGCTCGCGTCCGCTGATCTTGAGACCGTGGCTCAGCAGCGCGTCGCTCTTGTCGGGGTTGTTGGTCATCAGCCGGACGCTGCGCACCCCGAGGTCGGCCAGGATCTGGGCGCCGGCGCCGTAGTCGCGGGCGTCGGCGGGCAGGCCGAGTTCGAGGTTGGCGTCGAGGGTGTCGCGGCCGCGCTCCTGGAGTTCGTACGCACGCAGCTTGGACAGCAGGCCGATGCCCCGCCCCTCGTGGCCGCGCAGGTAGACGACGATGCCCCGGCCCTCGTCCTGGATGCGGTCCAGGGCGGCGTCGAGCTGGGGGCCGCAGTCGCAGCGGGCGGAGCCGAAGACGTCGCCGGTGAGGCACTCGGAGTGGACCCGGACCAGGACGTCCTCGCCGTCGCCGATCTCGCCGTGGACGAGGGCGACGTGCTCGACGCCGTCGGCGGTGGAACGGTACCCGTAGGCGGTGAAGCCGCCGTGCTTGGTGGGCAGGTTGACCTCGGCCTCGCGGCGCACGGTGGGCTCGGCGGCCCGGCGGTAGGTGATCAGGTCCGCGATGGAGATGATCGTCAGGCCGTGCTTGCGGGCGAACGGGATCAGTTCGGGGAGGCGGAGCATCCGGCCGTCCTCGCCGGCGATCTCCACGATGGCACCGGCCGGGCGCAGGCCCGCGAGGCGGGCGAGGTCGACGGCGGCCTCGGTGTGGCCGTTGCGGACCAGGACACCGCCGGGGCGGGCGCGCAGCGGGAAGATGTGGCCGGGGCGGACGAGGTCCGTCGGTTCGGCCTCGCCGCTCGCCAGCAGCCGGAGTGTGGTGGCGCGGTCGGCGGCCGAGATGCCGGTGGTGACGCCGTGCGCGGCGGAGGCGTCCACGGAGATCGTGAACGCGGTCTTCATGGACTCGGTGTTGTCACCGACCATCTGCGGCAGCTCGAGCCGGTCCAGCTCCTCGCCCTCCATGGGGGCGCAGATCAGGCCGCGGCACTCGCTCATCATGAAGGCGACGATCTCGGGGGTGATCTTCTCGGCGGCGATGACGAGGTCGCCCTCGTTCTCGCGGTCCTCGTCGTCGACGACCACGATCGGGCGCCCGGCCGCGATGTCGGCGATGGCCTGCTCGACCGGGTCGAGGGTGAGGTCCTCGACGCCTTCGGTGCTGTAGAGGATGGGTGCCGCGGTCATGCGGTTGCTCCTTCCAGAGCGGGCCGCGTGCCCTGGCGGGAGCGCAGCCACCAGTCGCGCAGGCCCCACAGGACGAGCGCGCCGTAGATGACGTAGACGAAGCCGGAGAAGGCGTAGCCGTTGGCGAAGTTGAGGGGGACGCCGACCACGTCGACCAGGAGCCAGGCGATCCAGAACTCGACCATGCCGCGGGCCTGGGCGTACATGGCGACGACGGTGCCGACGAAGATGTAGGCGTCGGGCCAGGGGTCCCAGGACAGGGACGGGTAGGCCTTGAAGAGCAGGGCGACGGCGACCGTGCCGGCGGCTGCGGCGGCGACCATCGCGCCGCGCTCCCGCCAGGTGGCGAAGCGGGGCGCGATGTGGCCGTCACCGCCGTCCTCGACCCGGCCCTGGTTGCGGTTCCACTGCCACCAGCCGTACAGGGCCACGACCATGACGACGATCTGCTTGCCCGCGCTGCCGGCGAGGTGGCCGTAGAAGGCGATGAACAGGACCAGCCCGGAGAGGAACTGCACCGGCCAGGTGAGCAGCGAGCGGCGCCAGCCGAGGGCGAGGGTGATCAGCCCGAGGATGTTGCCGATCATGTCCGACCAGATGATGTGCTGATCGAGGAGGGTGAAGGCCTCGGAGTTCAGCCAGTTCACCGGTCCGCTCCCTGCGTGTTCGCGAGCAGGCGCTCCACGTACTTGGCGACGACGTCGACCTCCAGGTTGACGGGGTCGCCGGGCTGCTTGTGGCCGAGGGTGGTGAGGTCGAGGGTGGTGGGGATCAGGCTGACGGTGAAGTAGTCGGGGCCCGCCTCGACGACCGTGAGGCTGATGCCGTCGACGGTGATGGAGCCCTTCTCCACGACGTAGCGGGCGAGGTCGGCCGGGAGGGAGACCTTGACGATCTCCCAGTGCTCGGAGGGGGTTCGGGCCAGGACCTGGCCGGTGCCGTCGACATGACCCTGCACGATGTGGCCGCCGAGGCGGGAGCCGACCGCGGTGGGGCGCTCCAGGTTGACGCGGGAGCCGACGTCCAGGGCGCCGAGGGAGGAACGCTTGAGGGTCTCCGCCATGACGTCGGCGGTGAACTCGTCGCCCTCGTGCTCCACGACGGTCAGACAGACGCCGTTCACGGCGATGGAGTCGCCGTGCTGCGCGCCCTCGGTCACCACGGGGCCACGGAGCCGGAAACGGGACGCGTCGCCGAGGTTCTCGACGGCGGTGATCTCACCCAGCTCTTCGACGATTCCGGTGAACACTTCCCGGGTCCTCCTGCCTCAACGGGGCACGGACTCCGGGGTCTGTCGACAGACGACAGAATGGACGGACGATCACACCGAGGGCGACGCCGAGAAGGTCCCGTCCGCCACGGACGAGACCAGATACGGCGGCGCGCACACGTACATGCTCGCCCGCCGCGCACTGCCTCCCATCCGGACTTTAACCGTCGGTCCAGGAATTTCACCTGGTCAACCGGCCGCTGGAAGCGGACGGGTCGCGGACTATAACCGCCGGTTCGGAGTTTCACCGACCCCGGAGTGCGCTGCTTCTGGTACAGGGCCAGTGTGCCACGCCCGATCGTGGTCCATACAGGGGAACCGTGTGGGGTGCCTCACAGCTCGCGCCGCTGGACTTCCCAGCCGGACCGCCGTGTGCCCAACGGGCGCCCGGACCAGGACTCTTGACTGTGGTTCACATCTATTGACCCCACTGGTCTAGTCCTTTTAGGGTTCGGGCGGACCCGGTGGCGGTGACGACGGCCCTTGCCCGTCGCCGGGCCCGCCCAATCCGGGCCGCCCGCGCCGGCGGCCCGCGGCGCGGGGTCAGTGGTGTGCCGCGAAGAGTTCGTCCTGGGCATGCTCGCGGGCGGTGAGGAGGGCGCCGCGCAGGACGGCCGCGCCGCCGAGCGTGCTCGCCCGTACCTCGGTGGCCAGGGGGGACATCCGGCGGAGCCGGGCCTCGACCCGCGCGGCGAGCGCCGCTCCCCCGGCGGGGCCGACCTCACCGCCGAGGACCACGCAACCCGGGTCCAGGACGGCGACGACAGCGGCCACACCTACGGCGATGCGGTCGGCGAGGGTGTCCAGGAAGCGGGCGTGTGCGGTGGGAGGTTCCGGGTCCGGCCGGGGGGCGGCCACGGTGCCGTCGTGACTGGTCGCGCCCACGCGGCGGAGCCGCATATCGATACCGCCCGCGGCCCTTTGGGGCGCGACCGGGGTGCCGCCTGCTGCCAGGCGTACCGCCTCCTCGACCACGCGATCGGCAGACAGGCCCCCCACTCCGCACTCCCCCGCCAGCTCCACGATCGCCGCCGCTCCCACCAGCGAGTGATAGCCCCCTGAGCAGTCCGTCGCCGTGGGCAGTCCGACCGTGCCCGGCACCGGCAGGAAGCCGATCTCGCCCGTGCCGCCGGAGGCGCCCCGGCGCAGGCTGCCGTCCAGGACGACGGCGGCGCCGCAGCTGTCTCCCAGCCAGAGCAGGACGAAGGTGTCGCGGTCCCGGGCGACACCCTCCCGCTGCTCGGCGAGTGCGGCCAGGTTGGTCTCGTTCTCGACACTGACCCGGGCCTGCGGGAACCGCTCCTGGAGGGTGGCCACCAGCCGGCGGTGCCAGGCGGGCAGGCCCGCCGAGTCGCGGAGTTCGCCCGTGCCCGGGTCGATGAGCCCGGGCGCCCCGATCCCCACGGTGTGCAGCTGCCCGCCGTCCCCGGACGCCCCCGCCTCCTTCACCGCCCGCTCCACCAGTTCCACCGCCCGCTCCACGGCCGCCGCCTCCCCCGCCTCCGGGGCGACCGGCACCGACCCTTCCGCCAGCACCCGCCCCACCAGGTCGGAGACCAGCACCGAGACGCTCTCGGTGCGTACGTCGAGGGCGGCCAGGTACGCGCGGTCGGCCACGATGCCGTACAGCCGGGCGTTCGGTCCGCGGCGCTGCTCGCCCGACTCGCCGACCACCGTGATCAGGCCGGACGCGGTGAGCCGTTCGACGAGGTCGGCGACGGTCGGCCGGGACAGTCCGGTCAGCTGTTTCAACTGCCCTGCCGTCAGCGGGCCTTCCTGCTGCAGCAGGCTCAGCGCGAGCCGGTCGTTGATGGCCCGGGCGGTGCTCGGTGATGCGGGCATGACGGGCATCCTCCCAGATCCGTATGGCCCAGGACGGCCACATAACTCCCTATCTATCAGGCAGGGTCCCTGATAGTTTACGGCGGACAGCGGGGCGGCACCCACCCGGGGAGGGGCAGGACCATGAAAGACGTGGGTAACGGGCAGCACGGGGCGAGGCGCGCGCGGTACGCCGTCGCCGCCGTGTTCACCGTGCACGGAGCCGTCACCGGCTCGTTCGCGACCCGGGTGCCGTGGGTCCAGGACCATGCCTCGCTCAGCGCCGGGCAGTTGGGCTTCGCGCTCGCGTTCACGGCGTTCGGCGCCTCGTGCTCGATGCCGCTGGCCGGCCGGATCAGCCACCGCTTCGGCAGCCGTACGGCGCTGCGCGGGCTGATCGCGATGTGGACGCTGTCGCTGATCCTGCCGTCCCTGGCGACCAACCTGTACCTGCTGTGCCTGGCGATGTTCGTGTACGGCGCGAGCGCCGGCATGGCGGACGTGGTGATGAACGCGCTCGGTGTGGAGATCGAGCGGCTGCTCGACAGGTCGATCATGTCGGGGCTGCACGGCATGTGGAGCGCGGGCACCCTGGTCGGCTCGGCGGCGGGCACCCTCGCCGCGCATCTGGGCACGGACGCCCGCGTGCACTTCGCCCTGGCCTCGGCCGTTCTCACCGTGCTCGGCGTGCTGGCGGCCGGCTTCGTCCTGGACGTCAGGCCCGGCGAGGACGAGGAACCGCCGCCGCGGTTCACGCTGCCGCCCCGGTCGGCGCTGCTCATCGGCACGGTGGGCTTCTGCGCGGTGTTCGCGGAGGGGGCGAGCCTGGACTGGTCGGCGGTGTTCCTGCGGGACCGGATGGGCAGCTCGGCCGGGCTCGCGGCGGCCACCACCACCGGGTTCATGCTGGCCATGGCGGCGGCCCGGATCAGCGGGGACGCGGTGGTGAACCGATTCGGCGCGGTCCGTACGGTGCGCGCCGGGGGCGTGCTGGCCGCGCTCGGCGGGCTGCTGGTGGTCCTCGCCGGACAGCCGGCGGTGGCGATGACCGGTTTCGCGCTGATGGGCCTCGGCATCGCGGTCGTCGTACCGCTGTGCTTCGCGGCGGCCGGACACGCCGGGCCGAACCCGAGTCAGGCGATCGCGGGCGTGGCGACGATCACCTACACCTCGGGCCTGATCGCACCCAGCCTGATCGGCGGCATCGCCCAGGCGACCAGTCTGGTGGTGTCGTTCTGCCTGGTCACGGTGCTGGCGCTGGGGTTGGTGGCGTTCGCGGGCGTGCTGCGCGCGGGGACGCGGGGCTCCCGGGCGGAGGTCAGCCCCGAGGCCGCAGCAGTTCCCGGCCCACGGCCCTGAACGTCTCGCTCCACGGCGCGGGGCGCAGGGTGGCCGCGTCCAGCCGGACGAGCACCCGGGTGCCCCGCGCGTAGGTGGTCGCGCCGTCCGCCGAGCAGAAGCGGAAGCCGTAGGTCAGGCCGGTGGTGCCGAGCCGTTCCAGCCAGAGGTGCACGGCATAGGTGCCCGACCTGGTGACCGGCGCCTCGTAGCCGATCTGCAGCTCCCTGACCACGTTGCAGGCATCCCCGGCGGCGGCCCAGTCGCCGTCGAAGCGGATGCCGTGCCCGTGCCACAGCTCGGTCCAGGCGCGCTCGACCAGCAGCGGGTAGCGGGCGTTGTGCAGCATCCCGAGCGCGTCGAGGTCGTCGAAGTGGACGCTGACCGGCAGCAGCCGGCCGTAGGAGAGGGCGGGGGCGGGCAGGGCTTCGGCGGTCACGGGTGGGGCTCCTGAGCACTGGACGAAGCGGTGGGGACACTCCATCCTAAGCGGACGCTCAGGAGCCCCGGCCGGGAAGGGGCTGGTCAGCCCGCGATCGAGTCCAGCTGCTCGGCGGCCGGCCGCAGCGCCCAGAGGTCACCGCCGGGCGGCGTCTCCAGCTGCCGCACCGCCGTCCGGGCCGCCTTGTCGCCCGCGTCGGCCGCCGCGTGCACGACGTCGCTCGCCGCGTACCGGTGGAACTCCAGCTCCGGGTATGCCCAGGCGGCCGCCCCGGTCGCGGCCGGCACCAGGTAGTCCACGGCCTTGAACAGGCTCTGCCCGTCCGGCCCCCGGTAGCTCCACAGGTTCACGCCGACGTGCCGGCCGATCGCCGCGAGCCGGGTGTAGGCGACCAGGTCGAAGGTCGAGTAGTGCCAGCTCCTGGTGCGGGCCAGCTCCTGCGGCTGACCGCCGTCCCCCGCGATCTGCGGGTCGATCCGCTTCGCCCGTGCGTCCAGCACGGTCTTCCTGGCCAGCGCCTTGTCGCCGGTCACGTAGGCGAGGGCGGCGAGCTGCATGTCGTAGAAGGTGCCGTGGTTGTTGGCGGCGGCCCCTTCCTCCTTGCCGAAGGCGCTGTTCTGCAGCCAGTCGAGGAAGCCGGTGTTCCAGCTCCGCATCCCGGCCCGGTCCGCGGCGCTCCAGCCGGGCGCCCCGCTGCCGAGGATCGCCAGCGCGTCGACCACGCTCGTGTACGACTGGGAGAAGTCGATGATGCCGATGGCCCGGCCGTCGTACTTGCACGGGATGAACTGGGCGTGGTTCAGGTTCGGGTTCATCCGGGTCGCCGGGTCGAGGAACCAGGTGCGCAGGATCTGCCCGGCCTTCTCGGCGTACTCCCGGTTGCCGGTGTAGTACCAGGCCAGGGAGAGGTCGTACGTCGAGTCGAAGACCTTCTCGACGTCCTGGCGGTCGGTGCCGCTGTCGACCTCGGGATTGCGCCGGCCGTCGCGCTGGACGTAGGGGCAGCCCCAGGGGTTGTCGGCGGTGGGGGTGGTGGTGGGCCACCAGTAGGGGGCCTGGCTGAGGTAGTCGTGGACGTCGCCGCCCGGGGCGGGCTTGGGCTTGTCGACGACCGTCCAGGGGCCCTGGTCCAGCCAGGTGTCGGCGCGGGTCGTCAAGTCACGGAGCGCGCGCCGCAGTTGTGGGTCGCCGTCGCGCAGTTCGGCCTTGGTGCGCTGGAGCCGGGCGCCGTCGAGGACGGCGGTGTCCGGGGCTCTGGTCGCGGCGTGGGCGGAGGGGACGAGGACCGCTCCGAACGCCACCAGGGTCGTCAGCAGAACGGCCGCGCGGGATCTTCCACTCATCGGGACTCCGATCGTCTATTCAGACTTATGAACGCAGTTCATGAGTAGGACCGTGTGAGCGTAGAACTGCCAGGTAGCCGTGACAATGGTTCGGACCATCTTCACGTACAAAGAAAGCGAAGCCCCCCATGGACCTCGGCGTGCGCTGGAAACTGCACGGCGACGGGCGCACGCCCGCGCCCGGAGCGGTGGTACGCCCCGACGAACGGCTCTCCTGGCCACGGACGGTCGGGCTCGGCGCCCAGCACGTGGTGGCCATGTTCGGCGCGTCCTTCGTGGCGCCCGTCCTGATGGGCCTGAACCCCAACCTCGCGATCATGATGTCCGGCGTCGCGACCGTGCTCTTCCTGCTGGCCACGCGCGGCCGGGTGCCCAGCTACCTGGGCTGTTCGCTGTCCTTCGTCGGGGTGGCCGCCGTCATCCGCGCGCAGGGCGGCACCAGCGCCACGGTGACCGGCGCGGTCTTCGTGGTCGGCGTCGCGCTGTTCCTGGTCGGGCTCGCCGTCCAGCGCTTCGGCGCCCGGATCATCCACGCCGCGATGCCGCCGATCGTCACCGGCGCGGTCGTGATGCTGATCGGCTTCAACCTCGCGCCGGTCACCGCCTCCACCTACTGGCCGCAGGACCAGTGGACCGCCCTGCTGGTGATGGCGTTCACCGGTCTGGCCGTCGTCTGTCTGCGTGGTTTCTGGTCCCGCATCGCGATCTTCCTGGGCCTGGTCTTCGGGTACGCCCTCTCCTGGGCCCTGGACCGGATCTTCGGCCGGATCCACTCCATGAGCCCGAGCGGCAAGGTCACCGACCACTGGCGACTGGACCTCTCCGGTGTCGGCAAGGCCGACTGGATCGGGCTGCCGTCCTTCCACGGCCCGTCCTTCCAGTGGTCGGCGATCCTGGTCGCCCTGCCCGTCGTCATCGCCCTGGTCGCCGAGAACACCGGGCACGTCAAGGCGGTCGGCGAGATGACCGGCGACCCGCTGGACGACAAGCTGGGCACGGCGATCTCGGCCGACGGCGTCGCCTCGATGCTCTCCACCGCCGTGGGCGGCCCGCCCAACACCACGTACTCCGAGAACATCGGCGTGATGGCCGCGACCCGCGTCTACTCCACGGCCGCCTACTGGGCCGCCGCCGGCTTCGCCCTGCTCTTCGGCGTCTGCCCCAAGTTCGGCGCGATCGTGGCCGCGATCCCGGGCGGCGTCCTCGGCGGCATCACGGTCATCCTCTACGGCATGATCGGCCTGCTCGGCGCCCAGATCTGGCTGCACGCCAAGGTCGATCTGCGCAACCCGCTGAACCTGGTCCCGGCGGCGGCCGGCATCATCATCGGGGTCGGCAACGTCAGCATGAAGTTCACCGACACCTTCTCCCTCAGCGGCATCGCCCTCGGCACCCTGGTCGTCATCATCGGCTACCACGCCCTGCGCGCCATGGCCCCGGCCCACCTCAAAGGCCGGGAACCGCTCCTCGACGAGGGCACCAGCTCCTACGACGACACCCGGCCGTAGGCGCCCGGCGCACCCTCCCGCGCGACACGTCCGTTCCCCCGTTCCGGGGAAGCGCCGGGCCCGTCGGCACGCGCGCCGGGCCGGGGCTGGGACCCTTCCCCCATGGCGCAGTTGCACCACCTCACCGCTCCGGTCGGCACCGTCGTCGCCCGGATGCGCGCCCTGGACGCGGCCCTGCCCGAGCGGGACGGGATCGCGGTCTTCAACCGTGTGTACCTCGCCGTCACGGAGGAGGTCGAACGGCGCCTGGACGCGGGCAGGTTCGCGGACCCCGGGGCCGCGGCCACCCTGGACGTGCGGTTCGCCGAGCGCTATCTGGCCGCCGTGGACGCGGAGGCCGCCGGCCGCCGGCCCCCGGCCTGCTGGCGGCCGTTGTTCCAGTTCCGCCGCCATCCCGGGGTCCGTCCGCTGCAGTTCGCGCTGGCCGGCATCAACGCGCACATCGGTCATGACCTGGCGCTGGCCGTGGTGGACGCCTGCCGCACGCTCGGCTGCGCACCGGCCGATCTGGAGGACGAGTTCGATCGCGTGGGGGACCTGCTCGTCTCGCTGGAGGAGCGCATCCGCGAGGACCTGATGCCGGGTCCCGACCTGCTCCAGATCGCCGATCCGCTGACCCATCTGCTCGGTTCCTGGAGCCTGGAGCGGGCCCGGGACGCGACCTGGGCGGCGGCACGGGCGCTGTGGGCGCTGCGCGGGTTCGAGGACGTGGCCGAGGAGTTCGCCGAGCGGCTGGACGCGGCCGTGGGCCTGGCGGGCCGGATGCTGCTCACGCCGCTGCGCGACTGAGGTGGCGCGATCCGATCGGCATGCGCGCCGCCTCCGGAATCCTCGGACGCTCCCCGTACGTTGACGGCAGGCACCCGACTGCGAAGGAGCACCGGCATGACCACCAGGCTCGGTCTTGGTCTTCCCCAGATGCGGCAGTACTCCCTCGGCACCGACGTCCCCGACGTGGCCCGCACCGCCGAGCAGATCGGCTACGAGAGCCTGTGGGTCTTCGAGCGGGCACTGTTCCCGGAGCCGGCCACCCAGGGGCTGTACGGCATGGACGGGGTCCCCTGGCCCGACGAGTACCGGAACGTGGCCGACCCTCTGGTCACCCTCACCCTCGCCGCCGCGGCCACCGAGCGGGCCCGGCTGGGCAGCAGTGTGCTGGTGGCCCCCCTGCACATCCCCTTCCAACTGGCCAAGGCCCTGGCCTCGCTGGACGCGGCGAGCGGCGGCCGGGTGGTGGCGGGCCTGGGCACCGGCTGGTCCCTCGACGAGTACGCCGCCGCCGGGGTCCGGCCCTTCGAGGAACGCGGCAAGGTGCTCGACGAGTTCATCGACGTGTGCCGGGCGGTGTGGGGCCCCGACCCCGTGCGCTACACCGGCGAGGTCACGAAGATCGCCTCCGCCGTGGTCGGCCCCAAGCCCGCCCGGCCGATTCCGGTCATGCTGGGCGCGCACGGCAGGAAGGCCCTGCGCCGACTGGTCGACCGCGCGGACGGCTGGCTGCCCGTGGGCATGGGCGTCGGACAACTGGCCACGCAGTGGCGGGAGTTGCAGGACCTGGCAGCCGAGCGCGGCCGGACGGAACCGATCCAGACAGTCCTGCGCGTCAACACCGCCTACACGCCCAAGGCCTACGACGGCGCCGACCGCCGCCCCTTCCAGGGCAGCGTCGACCAGATCGTCGAGGACCTCGTGGCCCACGCAGCGGTCGGCCTGGACGAGATCCTCGTCGACCTCCAGATCACCGCGCGCGACGCCCAGGAGCTCAAGGACGTCGCCGCCGAGGTGTACGAGAAGGCGCGGGCGGCCGGGGTCTAGTCAGCCTCGGGTCAGTCCTCGGGGAGCTCGACCGGCGCGATCTCGTCGTAGACGTCGCCGGGGCCGGGGTTGGCCGCGTCGGTCGCTCCGCCGAAGTGGTGCATGACGCCCCAGACCGCGTTCAGCGCGGTCTGGACGGCGCCCTCGGCCCAGCCCGCCGTCCAGGAGATGTCGTCGCCGGCGAGGAAGATGCCCCGCTTGTCCTCGGGCAGCGAGTCCTGCATGAAGTGCGTGAACAGGCGCCGCTGGTAGCGGTAGTGGCCGGGCAGGTTGGCCTTGAACGCGCCCATGAAGTAGGGCTCGTTCTCCCAGGACACGGTCACCGGGTTGCCGATGATGTGCTTCCTGATGTCGACCTTCGGGTAGATCTCGCCGAGCGACTTCAGCATGACCTCCATCCGCTCGTGCGCGGACAGCGGCAGCCACTTCAGGCTGTCGTCGCACCAGGTGTAGGAGAGGCAGATCACGGCGGGCTTGTCCGGGCCGTCGTCCAGGAGGTAGGTGCCGCGCGTCATCCGGTCGGTGAGGGTCATCGACATCACGTCCCGGCCGGTCGGATTTCCCCTGTCGTCGACGGCCTTGTCCAGCCAGAAGGGCCGGTCCACCGGGACGAACAGCTTCGAGGACTCCATGTAGTGGGTGCGCTCGACCGCGGTCCAGTGGTCGATCGGGAGGAGCGAGTCGTCGCAGGCGATCTTGGAGAGCAGCATCCAGGACTGGGCGGTGAAGATCGCCGCCTGGTAGGTGCGGATGTCGCCGTTCGCGTCCGTCACCGTGATCCGGTTCCCGGTGGTGCGGTGCAGCCGGGTCACGGCGGCCCGCGGCTCGCCGTTCTCGTGCAGCTTCGCGAGCGACGTCCCGTACGCCCAGTGCACGATCTTCTCCGGCTCGCGCTCCCAGAGCCGCAGCGGCAGCTGCTGGGAGCCGCCGACGATGCCGCGGTGGTGGTCGTCGGCCTCGGTGTAGACGACCCGGAGGATCTCCAGGATGGAGTTGGGGAAGTCGGTGTCCCAGCCGCCGGTGCCGAAGCCGACCTGGCCGAAGATCTCGCGGTGCCGGAAGGACCTGAAGGCCTCGGAGTCGCAGAGGAAGCCGTAGAAGGTCTGGTTGTCGAGCTTCTCGACGAGCCTGGACCAGATCTCACGGATGCGCGGCACGTCCCGCTCGCGCATCGCGCGGTTCATGTCGGAGAAGTCGGCGCCCTCGTCCAGGCACTTGTCCCAGGCGGCGGCGACGTCACGGTAGACCTGCGGCAGGTCGTCGACCGTCTCGGCGTAGTGCGACTCGCCCTTGAGGTCCACGACGGTCGAAGGGGTCGCCTCCGCGAGGGGGTTGGGGAAGGGCCGGGTCTCGAGGCCCACCAGGTCGATGTAGTGCTGGAGGGCGGTGGAGGAGGGCGGGAAGCGCATCGCGCCCATCTCGGCGGTCAGTGAGGGGTCGCAGCCCTCGAAGCCGACGGTCCGCAGCCGGCCGCCGATCTTGTCGGCCTCGTAGACGACCGGCTTCAGGCCCATCTTCATCAGCTCGTACGCGGCCACGATGCCGGACAGACCGCCGCCGATGACCGCGACCTCGGTGCCGTGCTCGGTCGCCGGGATCTGGCCGAGGCCCGCCGGGTGGGCGAGGAAGTCGTCGTAGGCGTAGGGGAAGTCCGGGCCGAACATGGTGATCGGCGGCTGCTGCTCGTCGGCGTGCTCGACGGCGTTGGGCACCGTGGACGTCATGGGGTACGGACTCCTTGCGAAAAGCGAAAAGTGTGAAGTGAGCGGGGAAGGTCAGGCCAGGGACCCGTAGAGGCCGGGGCGGCGGTCCTTCAGGTACGGGTTCGCCTCGCGGGAGGCGGCGAGGAGAGCAGGGTCGAGGTCGGCGAGGACGAGTTCCTCGCCGCGGCCGGCGCGGGCGCGGGCGACCCCGTCGGGTCCGGCCAGCGCGGACAGCCCGAAGAACTCGAACTCGCCTTCCTGGCCGACGCGGTTGGCGTAGGCCACATACATCTGGTTCTCCCAGGCCCGCACCGGGACCAGGGACTCGGCGACGAGCTCGAACGGGTGCATATTCGCCGTCGGGACGAGCAGCAGGTCGGTGCCGGCCAGGGCGTGGGCGCGGACGAGTTCCGGGAACTCCACGTCGTAGCAGATCATGATCCCGACGGTGAGGCCGTTCAGCTCCGCCTGCACGACCGGCTGGTCGCCCGGGGTGAAGTGGTCCCGCTCGAAGCCGCCGAAGAGGTGGGACTTGCGGTAGTTCGCAAGCCGGGTCCCGTCGGCGGAGATCAGCTGGGCGGCGTTGTGGACACGATCGCCGTCGCGCTCCGGGTAGCCGTAGGTGATCGCGAGGCCGTGCCGGTGGGCCAGCTCCGCGATCGCGTCCGCGCTGTCGCCGTCGGCCGGCTCGGCGAGGCGGTCGATGTCGTCGCCGATCGCGTAGCCGGTGAGGAACATCTCCGGGGCGACGAGCAGCCCGGCGCCGGCGGCGGCGGCCCGGCCGGCGGCCTCGTCGAGCACCTTGAGGTTCTCGACGGTCGAGCCGGGGCGGCCGGAGCTCTGGAGCAGGGCGGTGCGCATGCGGGTCCTCACCGGGTACGGAAGGAGGTCTGGGGGTCAGTTAGACCGTACGGTCGGCGGGCCGGACCGGACAAGGAGGAGCCGTTGCGCGCCGGTGAGCGGTTCGTTGCGTCCGGCGGGGACCCGGCGGCGATTCGTTGCGCGGGGCAGGAGCTCACAGCTCCCTCAGCCGCTCCACGATCTCCTTGAGCAGCTCGGGGTCGGCGGCGGGGCCGACCGGCTCCACCCGGCGCGGCGCGTCGATCCGCACCAGGCCTGCCTCGGCGAGATCACCGAGCAGCACGCGTACGACGGTGAGCGGCAGGTCGGCGTCGGCGGCGAGCTCCACGACCGGCCGGGCACCGCGCCGCACCAGCGCGAGCAGGGCCGCGCGGGCATGGTCGACGTCCGGCCGGCCCGCGTCCGCGCCCATGTCCACGGCCGTGACCTGGGACAGCAGATCGATGGTGTGCCGGCCGGAGGGTTCGGTACGGCCCCGGGTCACGGTGTAGGGGCGGACCAGTGAGCCGGTCTCGTCCTCGTACCAGTGCTCGTCGCTCACCGCGGTCGTCAGGGGGCCGTGCGCGCGGCGGCGTCCAGGTGCCGGCCCAGACGGCGGACGAGCAGCGCCATCTCGTGGGCCAGCTGGCCGACGTCGGTGCGGACGTCGCTGAGGACGGCGAGCCGGCTGCCGTGTCCGGCCGGGGTGACGAAGAGGTAGGCGTCGTCGAGCATCACCATGGTCTGCCGCACCTCCCCGGCGCCGAACCGGTCCCCCGCCGAGCGGGCCAGGCTGTGGAAGCCGGAGCAGACGGCGGCGAGGTGCTCGATGTCCCGGCGCCGCATCCCCTCGGAGTGGCTCAGCGGCAGCCCGTCGGCGGTGAGCAGCACGGCCTGCCGGACGTGATCGGTCCGGGCGACGAGATCGTCGAGGAGCCAGCCGAGGTCGCTTCCGGGCCGGGCGGCCGGCTCGGCGCCGGCGGCGGGGGCGGGCCCGGAGCCGGGAGCGGCGGTGGAACCGGAGCCCGGGGCGGCCGCGGTGCCCGAGCCCGGGGCGGTCGCGGTGCCGGGCGGCTGGGGCTGGTCGTCACTGGTCATCGTCGGCACGCGTCCCTTCCTCGGTGTGGTTCGGTTCCTCGGGGCCGGCCGGAAGTCCCTTGCGCCCCCGGTCCAGGCCGCGCTGGAAGGCTCCGAAGACCGCCCGCATCTCGTCGGCGTCCAGGTCACGCGCCTCACCGGGAGGCCGCTCCGCGCGCAGCCCGGGGGCGAGGGAGGCCTGGCGGGTGCGGGTGGGCAGGACCGGGGGCGGGGGCAGGTCCGTGCCGGGGGCGGAGGTCTCGGACCCACCCGGCCCGGACGGCGACAGCACACCGACCGCGGACCCGGGCCGGTGTCCGTGTCCCTCCGCCGACGACGGCCGTCCCCGTTCCTCCGCCGACGACGGCCGGCCTCCTCGTACCCCGTCCCGTCGGCCGCCCTCCGGCTCCACCTCGGCCAGCACCGCCCCCGGCAGCAGCACCACCGCCGTCGTCCCCCCGTACGGCGACTCCCGCAGGGTCACCTCGATGCCGTGCCGGGCGGCGAGGCGGCCCACGACGTAGAGACCGAGCCGGTCGTGGCGGGTCGGGTCGAAGGCGTCGGGGTCGATGAGGGTGCGGCGGGCCTCGGAGAGCTGGTCGGCGTCGAGGCCCAGGCCCCGGTCGTCGATCTCCAGGGTGAAGCCGTGGCCGACCCGGCCGGTGCGCAGGGTGACCTGGGTGTGCGGCGGCGAGAACACCGTGGCGTTCTCGAGCAGCTCGGCGAGCAGGTGCACGACATCGGCGACGGCGTCGGCGGCCACGCCCACCTCGGGCATCGGCGGTACCACGACCCGCGGGTAGTCCTCGATCTCGCCGACCGCCGAGGACACCACGTCGGCGATCGGCACCGGCCGCCGCCAGCGCCGTCCGGGGGTCGCGCCGGAGAGGATGATCAGGCTCTCCGCGTGTCTGCGCATCCGGGTGGTGAGGTGGTCGATGCGGAACAGTTCGCCGAGGACGGCCGGGTCGTCGGTGCGCCGTTCCAGCGTGTCGACGAGTTTCAGCTGGCGGTGGACGAGGGCCTGGTTGCGGCGCGCGATGTTGAGGAGGACCGCGAACAGGCCCCGGCGCAGCGTGGCCTGCCTGACCGCGGCCTCGACGGCGGCCAGCCGCGCCCGGTTGAACGAGCGGCCGACGTCCCCGATCTCGTCGTCCCCGGCCTCCCCGGCGGCCAGCGGCGGTGCCTCGATGACCGCGTCCACGTCCTCACCGGCGCTCAATCGCTCCATGAGGGCGGGAAGTTGGCGTGCGGTCAGCAGATCGGCCGCGTCCCGCAGGATCTCCAGGCGGCGCGAGATGCGGCGCGCCCCGCGCACCGCGAACCACAGCGACAGGCCCACCGCCGCGAGTCCGGCCGCGCCGACGACGGCCGCCTTGGCCAGCTCCCGGTAGGCGAAGGCCCGTCCGCGGGCGGCGGAGTTCTCGGCGGCGTGCGTGCACAGCAGCATGTAATGCTTGACGGCCCGGTCGGTGGTCGACCGCCAGGTGCCCGCGGCGACGGCCGCACCGGCCCGGTCCGCGCCCGCCCGCAGCAGCGCGTCCTCGCCGCGCACCAGCGAGCGGTGCAGCGCGCCGTCCTGGAACCTCTCGAACAGCGCCCGTGAGTCGGACGGCAGGTCCGGGACATAGGTCCGCTCGAAGACCCGCCGGTCCTCGATGGTCGCGGTGAGGGTGTCGTACTGCCCGTCGGTGAGCCGTCCGGCGGCCCGCGCCCCGGCGACGAGCGCGTCCTCGCGCGAGACGAACTCCCGTACCCGCACCAGCTCGACGACGACCTGGGCCTCCCGGGCCAGTTGCCCGGCCTGGAGCGCGGTGAGGGTGGACTCGACGTCGAAGCCGGGCTCCACGACGGCGCTGTAGCCGGCGACGGCGCCGTCCCAGGAGATCTTCCGGGACAGCACCTGCCCGCGCAGCTTCTCCAGCCTGCCGGTGGCGGTCACCATCGCGTCGAGCACCTCGCGCTGCCGGTCGCTGAGGCGCCCGCGGTCGCCGTCCCGGATCGCGTCCCGCATGGCGGCCACCGCACGGTCGGTGCGCCGCTGCTGGGCGAGCAGGTCGGTGGCGGTCGCCGTGTCCAGGGGCGCCCCCAGGTAGGCCGCCGACAGCCGCCGTTCGATCTGGATCTGCCCGACGGCGGTGTCGACGGGGGTGCCGAAGTCGCCGTACACCCCCTGGAGCCGGATCAGCGCGCGTAGCTCGGCGGTGACGGACACCATGGCGAAGCTCCACAGGACCGTCAGCGCGACGGCCGGGGCGAGCGCGAGCGCCACGATCCGCGCGCGGACGGTGGTGGGTCGGCCGAGGGGCCAGCGCATGGGTTACCTACCGGTGTTACCAGTGAGTAGGGGGGAGGCCCGCACAACTTACGGGATCGTCACCCCGACCGCAATGGTTGCCCCGGGTAACCCCTGGTTACGGCTCGACGGCGAACGTGGTGACGACGGCCGCGTGGTCGGAGGGCCAGTCGTTGCCCGCCACGTCGGGCCAGGGCACCGGGGTGCCGCCGACGCAGGTCCGGGAGTCGAGCACGCGCAGACCCCTGTGCAGCACGTAGTCGATCCGGTCCTGCGGTTCGGGCCGCCCGCTGCCGTCCTCGTGGACGGGGTGGATCGGCGACCAGGTGTGGCCGGGCGCGGCGGCCGGGTCCGGGTGCGCCTCACGGTAGGAGTCCCGGAACCCGGCGGCCTCGGCGGCCTTGGTCACCGGCCACGCGACCGCCGGCCAGTCCAGGTGGGACGGGCAGTTGAAGTCCCCGACCAGCACCACGGGTACGTCGCCGTGCCCGATCCGGCGCAGGGCCTCCCCCATCTGCCCGAGCCGCACCTCCTCGTGGGTGACCAACTCGTCGGCGCCGAGCCCGTCGAAGTGGAACTCGTAGGGCCCGTACGGTGTGTAGTGCAGGTGCGCGGTCCAGATCTCGACCTCGCGGCCGGGGCGGACGGCGATCCGCACCCCGGCGGCGCCGTAGAAGCCGACGTCCGGGTCGCCGAGGCGGGCGGTGACCGGGAAGCGGCTGATGATCCCGAGATTCTCGCCGGCCGCGTGGTGGTGCCAGCCGAGGGCCTCGGCGAGTTCCTGCGCGCTGGTCCCGGCGGTCTCCTGGAGGCCGACGACGTCCGCGCCCGCGTCCATGATCGCCTTGACCTGCTTGGCCCGGTGGTCGTCGACCGGACTGCCGCCGAGCCACAGGTTCCAGGACATCACCCGCAGTTGCGGTACGGCCATGGCGCTCAGCTCCTTCGGGGTGACCCCGACCAGCGTGTCACGGACGGTCCGGCCGGGCGCGCCGCCGATCGGGGCGAGCGAGGGCACGGCCAGCACCGCACATCCGGCGGCCTCGGCCGAGGCGACGCCGGTCTCGGTGTCCTCGACCGCGACACAGGCCGCCGGGTCGACGCCGAGGGCACGGCAGGCGGCCAGGTACGGGTCGGGGGCGGGCTTGGTGCGGCCGGTGTCGTCGGCGGTGACGGAGACGGCGAACCGGCCGGGGCCGAGGGCGTCGAGGACGAGGTCGGCGACCGCGCGTGGGGACGCGGTGACCAGGGCGGTGGGGACGCCGGCCGCGGCCAGCGCGTCCAGCAGGTCCAGGGCGCCGGGGCGGGGCACGATGCCGGTGCGGACGCGGTCCGCGAAATCCCGGTGCAGCGCGGCCGCGAGCGCCGCGGCCGGCCGGCCCGTCCCGGCGGCGAGCCAGCCGGCGGTGTGCTCCACCGGCCGGCCGAGCACCTCCGGCTCGTCGGCCGCGGTGAGCGGCCGCCCGGCGACCTGTTCCACCGCCTCCCACCACAGTCGCTCGGTGTCGACGAGCGTGCCGTCCATGTCGAACAGGACGGCCTGGAGCGGGAGTCGTGGGTGGGGGGTCACGTTGTTGTCATTCCTCACGTGGGGGCGGGACTTCGGGAAGCGTTACTTCTGGACGCGTGGTGCCACGAGCACCGGCCGCTCGGGCAGGGACACGCTCACGGCGGATCCGGCCCCCAGCTCGGCGGCCTCGTGGGCGGGCAGGTCTGCCTTGGCCTCGGTGCCGTCGGCGAGCCGTACGGTGACCCGGACGACCGCGCCCAGGAAGGAGGTGGCGACGACGGTGGCCGTACCGGCGCCGTCCGCGCGCATCCGGACCGCCTCGGGCCGCACGAGCACGTCGACCTCGCCCGCGCCCGGCGCCTGTCCGTCGACCGGCAGCCGCTGCCCGAGCACCTCGACGGTGTCGTCCTTGACCGTCCCCGGGATCCGGCTCATCGTGCCGACGAACTCGGCGACGAAGGCGGTGGCCGGGCGGCCGTACAACTCGGCCGGTTCCGCGCACTGTTCGAGCTGTCCGGCGCGCATCACGGCGACCCGGTCGGCGATGGACAGCGCCTCCTCCTGATCGTGCGTCACGAACAGGGTGGTGATGCCGAGTTCCTGCTGCAGGCGGCGGATCTCCTCGCGGAGCGACAGCCGGACCTTGGCGTCCAGGGCCGACAGCGGCTCGTCGAGGAGGAGTACGCGGGGCCGCAGGGCGAGGGCGCGGGCGAGCGCGATGCGCTGCTGCTGGCCGCCGGAGAGCTGGTGCGGGAACCGCTCCCCCTTGTCGCCGAGCCCGACGAGCTCCAGCAACTCGGCTGCCCGTGCCCGCCGTTCACTCGTGCGCACCTTGCGCATCCGCAGCCCGAAGGCCACGTTGTCGACGGCGTTCAGGTGCGGGAAGAGGCTGTACGACTGGAAGACCATCCCGGCGTCACGGCGGTGCGCCGGTACGTGGGTGACGTCCTCGCCGTCCACCAGAACGGCGCCGGAGTCCGGGTGTTCGAAGCCGGCGAGCATGCGCAGCGCGGTGGTCTTGCCGCAGCCGGACGGGCCGAGCAGGGCCAGGAACTCCCCCGGCCGTACGGTCAGGTCGAGTCCGTCGAGGGCGACGGTGGCGCCGAACTCGCGCCGCAGCGACCGGAATTCGACGGTCGCGGCCTTCTCAAGGGTGGCGGTGGTCATGGTGTGTCATCCCCGGGAGGAAGCGGTTCGGTCACGGCCGCCGGCACCGGCGAGCGCGAGGAGCAGGGCCCAGGTCACCAGGAGACTGAGCACGGAGACGGCGACGGACATCTGGGCCTGCGAGCCGCCGACGTTGTAGATCCACACGGCGAACGGCTCGAAGCCGAGCAGCCGGGCGACGGTGAATTCGCCGAGCACAAGGGCCAGGGTGAGGAACGAGGCGTTCAGCAAAGCCCCGCGCAGGTTGGGCAGCACGGCCCGCACGAGCGCCTGCGGCCAGTTGGCGCCGCAGCTGCGGGCGGCCTCGACGAGGGTGCGCACGTCGATCGCGCGCAGCCCGGCGTCCAGGGCCCGGTAGACGAAGGGCAGCGCCATCACGACGTAGGCGAGGACCAGGACGACCGGGAAGGTCGGGTTCTGGACGGCGACGAACGTCTCGAACAGCGGGGTCTTGGACAGATAGTCCGGTCCCCACTTCAGCACGGTCACGATGCCGGCGACGAACGCGATCGGCGGCACCACCAGCGGCAGCGAGCAGACGATCTCGACCACCGGACGCAGCTTGGGCGCGCCGAGCCGCAGGGCGACGACGGCGGGCACCATCAGCAGCAGTACGACGGCGATGGTGGCGACGGCCAGCTCCAGCGAGAGCAGCAGGCTGGAGGTGAACCCGTCGGCGGACAGGATCTGGGTGTAGGCGTCGAAGGTGACGCCCTGGCCGGGCACGTCGACCGTGAAGACGACGGAGGCGCCCAGCGGGACCAGGAAGTAGAGGGCGGCAAGGCCTAGGACGGCCCAGCGCCAGGGGGTCAGGCGTCGAGCCATCGGGCGCTCCGTCGTTGCAGGGGCAGGTACACGGCCATCACCACGCCCGCCACCAGCACCATGTCCAGGCTCAGGGCGAGGGCCACGTTCTCCTGGCCGACCAGGACGTTGCCGGAGAGGGCGTCGGCGATCTGGAGGGTGACGAGCGGGACCGCGCTGCCGACCATCGCGGCGGCGGTGGCGTAGGCGGCGAAGGCACTGCCGAAGAGCAGCACGAGCCCGCCGAGCAGCGAGGGCGCGAGCACGGGCAGGGCCACGAACCGCCAGTACTGCACGCCGGTGGCGCCGTTGTTGAGCGCGGCCTCCCGCCACTGGGTGCGCAGTCCGTCGAGGGCCGGGGTGATGGTGAGGACCATCAGCGGGATCAGGAAGTACAGGTAGACCAGTACGAGCCCCCAGAAGCTGTACAGGTCCCAGCCGTGGTCCGCGAGGTGCAGGTGCACGGTGAGCACACCGGCGTTGCCGAGGGTCGCGACGAACGCGAACGCCAGCGGCACGCCGCCGAAGTTGGCGAGCACACCGGAGGCGGTGAGCACGGCCTCGCGCAGCGCCCGGGAGCGCGAGCTGACGACGGCCTGCGCAAGCGGCAGCCCGAGGACGGCGGCGATGAGGGCGGAGAGCGCGGACAGCTTGACGCTGCCGACGAGGGCGGTGAGGTACGGCCCCTGGAGCGAGTCGCCGAGATTGCTCGCGGTGTACGAACTCACCCCGCTGGCCGGGTCCTTGACCGTGAAGGCGCCGTTCAGCATGGCCACGGCCGGCAGCCCGAAGGCGACGGCCGTGAAGACGAGGAGCGGGAGGACGGCGAGCCAGCCGGGGGCGCGGCGCCGCCGCTTCTGGGAAGCGGCGGACGCCACGTCGGCCCGCGTGAGCGTGGCCGTCATCCGGAGACGGCCTTCGACCAGCCCGTCGAGAGGACCGTCTTGGCCTTGTCCTGCTGGGCCTCGGTCGGGAAGGTGGGCGTGCCGGTGACCGCGGGCAGCTTGGCGGCGGCGGTCTTGTCCAGCGTGCCGGCCTTCTCCATCGAGGACATCAGGACCGGGCGGGCGTAGCCCTTGAGCCACAGGTTCTGGCCCTCGGTGCTGTACAGGTACTCCTGCCACAGGCGGGCGGCCGCCGGGTGCGGGGCGTCCTTGTTGATGGCCTGGGAGTAGTACTGGGCGTACTGGCCGTCGGCCGGGATGGCCACCTTCCAGTCCACGCCCTTGGACTTGAACTCGTCGGCGTACCCGGCGTTCAGGTAGTCCCAGTCGATGGAGATGGGCGTCTCGCCCTTCTCGACGGTGGCCGGGGTGGACTCGACGGGCGTGTAGTTGCCGTTCTTCTTCAGCTTGGCGAAGAAGTCCAGACCGGGCTGGATGTCGTCGAAGGAGCCCTTGTCGGCGAGCGCGGCCGCGTACACGCCGCCGAACGCCGAGCCGGACTTGGTCGGGTTGCCGTTGAGGGCGACCTGGCCCTTGTACTGCGGCTTGAGCAGGTCGGCGAAGGTGGTCGGGCAGGTCTTGACCCGCTTCGCGTCGCAGCCGATGGAGATGTAGCCGCCGTAGTCGTTGTACCAGCGGGCCTGCGGGTCCGCCTGGCCTGTGGGGATGTCGGAGTACGAGGTCACCTTGTACGGCGCGAGCAGCCCCTGCTGGGCCGCGCTGAGCGCGAACGACGAGCCGAGGTCGAGGACGTCGGGCGCCCGGTCCTGGCCCTTGCGCGAGGTCACGGCGTTGATCTCGTCCTGGCTGGAGCCGTCGGGGCTCTCGTCCTCGATCTTGATGCCGTACTTCTTCTGGAAGCCGTCGATGATGGCGCCGTAGTTCGCCCAGTCGCGGGGCACGGCGATGATGTGCAGCGTGCCCTCCTTCTTGGCGGCGGCGATCAGCTTGTCCATGCCGCCGAGGTCGGCGGCGGAGGTGGCGGTGGCGGCGTTCTTGCCGTCGGAGGTGGTGGACGACGCGTTGTCGGGGGCGGCGCCGCAGGCGCTGAGGGCAAGCGCGGCTACGGCGGCGAGAGAGCCGCCGAGGAGGGCGGTTCTCGGCAGGGACACGGTCACGGTCTCTCCAGGGAGTACGCACGAGGGTGGGTGGCGCTGTGGGCGGCGCCCGGCGAACTTGTCTGAACAAGTTGGCTCACAGTACGCCCGGCGTGGGTGTCGGGACTGTGAACTCCGGAAAAATCCTGGCCCCCAATTCCCTGCACATTCCTGGGTGGTCCCAGGCTGACACGAATCACCCGGGAACGTCGATTAGGCTGGTCACGCTGTGCACAGCGGCCTACTCAGAGGGGAAGCATGACGGCGCGACACGAGGAGATCGCCGACGAGCTGCGGCGCGCCATCGACCGCGAGGAGTACACGGTCGGCAGTCGGCTGCCCTCGGAGACGGAGCTCGCCGCGGAGTACGGCGTCTCCCGCGGCACGGTCCGCCAGGCGGTCGCCGCGCTCACCACCGAGGGACTGATCGGCTCCCGCCAGGGCGCCCGCCGCGTGGTCCTGGCCACCCGGCGCAGCCAGAGCTTCGCGGAGCTGCGCAGCTTCGCGCAGTGGGCGAAGGCGATGGGCCGCGAGGCGACGGGACACGTGGTGTCCCAGGAGTACCGGCCGGCTACGCAGGAGGACGGTGTGCGCCTCCAACTGGCCCTCGGTACGCCCGTGTTGCATGTGCTGCGGGTACGCGGGCTGGATGGCGAACCGGTGTTGCTGGAGCGCACGGTGTACGCGGACTGGATCTCTCCGGCGGTCGAGGCGATAGAGCCGGACTGCCCGTCGGTCACGCAACGCCTGTACGAGGACAAAGGGTTGGTCTTCGCGTACGGCGAGCACGTCATAGACGCGGTGGCGGCCGGTGCGCAGGACGCGGAGCTGCTCGGCATCCGCCGCACGAGCCCGCTGCTGCGGGTGCGGCGCGTGACGACCACGCGGGAGGGCCGACCGGTGGAGTGGTCGGACGACCGCTATCGCTCGGACGCGGTGAGCTTCAGCGTGCACAACTCCATCGGGAACAACGCGTTGGCGAGGAAGACCGCTGAGTAGGGCTCCGGGGGTGCGGCGGTGTGCCGGGCGCGGGCCGGTGGGGGCCGTTCGCGCAGTTCCCCGCGCCCCTGGGTCGGCGGTGGAACCGCGCCCTGAAGGGGCGCTGGGGGTACCCCCGGCCGAAGGCTGGGGGAGGAACTGCGCGACCAGCCACGAACCACCCCCGCCCGGCACACCGCCGCACCCCCGAGCTCTGCCCCGCTCCTCACCCCGGCGCCCCCGAGGAGAACCTCCTCAGCAGCGGCGACAGCACCAGCACCGACTTGGTCCGCTCCACGAACGGCTCCCCCGCGATCCGCTCCAGGACCCTCTCGAAGTGCCGCATGTCGGAGGCGAAGACCTGCACGACGGCGTCGGCCTCACCGGTGACCGTCGACGCGGCCACCACCTCCTGGTAGCGCTCCAGACCCCGCTGGATGGTCTCGGGGGACGTGTTGCGCCGGCAGTAGATCTCGACGAACCCCTCGGTCTCCCAGCCGAGGGCCGCCGGGTCGACCCGCACGGTGAATCCGGTGATCGCTCCGGTGGCGCGCAGCCGGTCCACGCGCCGCTTGACGGCGGGCGCGGACAGGCCGACCAGTTGCCCGATGTCCGCGTAGGAGCGGCGGGCGTCCTCGGCCAGGGCGTGCACGATGCGTTCGTCGAGATCGTTCAGCAAGGGGTCGTTCAGCTTTCAGGTGGTGCAGGACGGGACCGGCGACAGCCGCATACGAAGTAGAACACGAGCGGTCGCCTGCAACGCTCCCCCGTCGGCGGCCTAACTCCAGCTGGCGTGCAGCGGCTTCCCCTCCGCGTACCCGGCGGCGCTCTGGATCCCCACGATCGCCTTCTCGGCGAACTCCTCCAGCGACGCCGCGCCGGCATACGTGCAGGACGACCGCACACCCGCGATGATCGAGTCGATCAGGTCCTCCACGCCGGGCCGGGCCGGGTCGAGGAACATCCGGGACGTGGAGATGCCCTCCTCGAAGAGCGCCTTGCGGGCCCGGTCGTAGGCCGACTCCTCCGACGTGCGGTTGCGCACCGCCCGCGCGGAGGCCATGCCGAACGACTCCTTGTACAGCCGCCCGTCGGCGTCCTGCTGAAGGTCGCCCGGGGACTCGTAGGTGCCCGCGAACCAGGAGCCGACCATCACGTTGGACGCACCTGCGGCCAGCGCCATGGCGACGTCACGCGGGTGCCGGACACCGCCGTCGGCCCACACGTGCTTGCCGTACTTCCTCGCCTCGGCGGCGCACTCCAGGACCGCCGAGAACTGCGGCCGGCCGACGCCGGTCATCATGCGGGTGGTGCACATGGCGCCGGGGCCCACGCCGACCTTGATGATGTCCGCGCCCGCGTCGACGAGGTCCTTGACCCCCTCCGCGGAGACGATGTTGCCGGCCGCGATCGGGACCTGCGGGTCGAGTCCGCGAACCAGCTTGATCGCGTTGATCATCGACTCCTGGTGGCCGTGCGCGGTGTCGATGACCAGCGTGTCGACGCCCGCGTCGAGCAGCTGCTTGGCCTTGTCCGCGAAGTCCCCGTTGATCCCGACGGCGGCGGCGATGCGCAGCCGGCCGTGCGCGTCGGTGGCCGGGGTGTACAGGGTGGCGCGCAGGGCGCCCTTGCGGGTCAGGATGCCGGCGAGCTTGCCGTCCCGGTCCACGGCCGGGGCGTAGCGGCGGTTGGCCGCGTCCAGCTTGTTGAAGGCCTCGCGGGGGTCTATGTCCGCGTCGAGCAGCAGCAGGTCGCGGGACATGACCTCGGCGAGCTGGGTGAACCGGTCGACGCCGGTGAGGTCCCGGTCGGTGACGACGCCGACGGGGCGGCCGTCCTCGTCGACGACGACGCCGGCGTTGTGCGCCCGCTTCGGCAGCAGGGCCAGCGCGTCGGCGACGGTCTGGTGCGGGACCAGCACGATCGGGGTGTCGAGCACCAGGTGGCGGCTCTTGACCCAGGTGATGACATCGGTGACCACGTCGATCGGGATGTCCTGCGGGATCACGACGAGTCCGCCCCGCCGGGCCACCGTCTCGGCCATCCGCCGGCCCGCGATGGCGGTCATGTTGGCGACGACCAGCGGGATGGTGGTGCCCGTGCCGTCCGGCGAGCCGAGGTCCACGCCCTGCCGCGAGCCGACCGCGGAGCGGCTCGGCACCATGAAGACGTCGTCGTACGTCAGGTCGTACGCGGGCTGGATGTCATTGAGGAAACGCACGTGCCGCACATCCCAGTCGATCAGAGGTGACCCCCGGACCGGCCGGCCAGAGGGAAAAGCACGTACTTCATTCTCCCATGCCGACCGGCACGTCATGCCCGGGACGAACGTCCAGGCAGGTCAGAGACCGTTTGGACGAACCTACGGCGCAACGTGGGTTCACTGGGGGACGAGGGTGACGGTCAGCGCGGGTTCGTCGGCGGACGCGTCGGTGAACACCCGCCGGGCGGTCTCCCACTCGTCCGGTCTGGTCCGCGCGTATCCCTGCCAGGCGGTGACGACGATCCGGAGCCCTCGGTCGACGGCCTCCGGCGGCCACACCGAGGGGTCGCGGAGGCTGTCGGTGAGGGCGTCCCAGTTGCGCCCGAACCAGCCGGGCAGGTCCAGGGCGGAGGCGATCCGGTCCATGAGGCCGGCCTTGTCGGTGACTCCGGCGAGGTCGAGCGTGACCGGATAGGGGCTCGTCGTCATCTCAGTGGCGTCCAAGTGAGGTGGCGGGGGCGGTCTGTTCGGCCAGCCAGGCCGCCGCCGAGCGGGTCCAGGTCGAGGCCTCCCCCGCGTCGTGGGCGAGGCCCAGGCTGTGCGGGCCGTGCGGGTAGACGTGCACGGTGTGAGGCACGTCGTGGGCGGCCAGGGCGGTGGCCAGGCGGTAGGTGTGCTCGGGCCAGACGTACGGGTCCTCGGCCGTGTGCCAGAGGAAGAACGGGGGCGCCGACGGGGTCACCAGCGCGTCGAGCGAGGTGGCCCGGCGCAGCGCCGGCGGAGCGTCCTCGCCCAGCAGGACGTTCTGGGAGGGCCGGTAGGTCTCGGTCTCCATCGAGGTGATCGCGTAGCCGAGCACGGCGAACTGCACCGCTGCCCGCACGTCGCCGTCCGCGGCCAGGGCGGCCAGACCCGCGAGATGCCCGCCCGCCGAGAACCCCACGAGCCCTATCCTGTCGGCCCCTTCGGCACGCAGGCGCCGGATCTCGGCGCGCAGCGCTTCGAGGGGCGCCGGATGCCGGACCCCGAGGGGATACCGGAAGACGCTCGCCTCGAGTCCCAGCCCCAGCCCGGTGAGCCACTCGGCCACCGGCTCGGCCTCGTGCTCGGCGTACTGCACGTAGCCGCCGCCCGGGAGCACGATCACATGCGCGGACATCGTTCTCAGCGTCCTCTCTCGCCGGCTCCGGGGAGCGCGGGCAGGTCGTCCAGGAAGTCGTCGGACGGCACGAAGAGGAGTGTGCCAGTGACCGCGGTGGAGAAGTCGAGGATCCGGTCGTGGGTGGCGTCCTCGGTGCCGAGGAACATGTTGCGCAGCATCTGCTCGATGACGTCCGGCGTCCGGGCGTACCCGATGAAGTAGGTGCCGAACTCGCCGTCGCCGGGGCTGCCGAAGGGCATGTTGTCCCGGAGGATCTGCTGTTCCTCGCCGTCCGGTCCGGTGATCGTGTTCAGATCCACGTGGGAGGCCGGCTCCTCCAGTTCGAGGTTGGTGGCCTTCGTACGGCCGATGATCCGCTCCTGCGTCTCCACGGGCAGCGCGTTCCAGGCGTCGAGGTCGTGGAGGTACTTCTGCACGACCACATAGCTGCCGCCGGCCAGTCCGGGATCCTCCGCGCCGATCAGGACGGCCCGGCGGGCGGCGGCGCCGACCGGGTTCTCGGTGCCGTCGACGAAGCCCAGCAGGTCGCGGGCGTCGAGGTACTTGAAGCCCGGCACCTCGTCCTCGACGGTCACCGCGTCGCGCAGCCGGTGCATGATCTCGGCGGCGAGCCCGAAGCACAGGTCGAACCGGGTGGCCCTGATGTGGAAGAGGAGGTCGCCGGGGGTGGCGACCGCCGTGTGCCGGGGGCCTTCCAGTGGACGAAAGGGGTGCAGGCCCGCCGGGCGGGCGTGGTCGAAGAGCCGGTCCCAGGCATCGGAGCCGATCCCCGCCACGCAGCTCAGCGCGGCCTCCGGAGCACCGAACCCGAAACTGCGCTGCAGCGCCCGGAGATCGCCCAGCACCTCCCGCGCCGTCCCCTCGCCGCCAGGACGGACGGTGAGCACCAGGAAGATCGCGGCGGTGGTCAACGGACCGAGCACCGGCTGCGGTTCGGCTCCCGGCACGGACTGGGGTTCAGTGGTCAACGCGTCCTCCCGTTGCGATCGGCGCACGGCCTGTCGTACACATACTCGGGGTTGACGGCGTTCAGTGGAGGAAGACGCTCCATTCAACCGCGTCGAGACGGTCGGATCACAGCACGAGTGCCTGCCGTCGCGGCACCACATGAACGCGTGCCGGGCGACCAGGTCCGGGGCCTCAGCGGGGACTGCGACCGGCGACGCCGCCTGGCCGGGTGGTTCGAGCACTCCGGGACGGTCCGGGCGCGAACTTTCCCGAGGAATCTTTCGCGCGGTGGAATAGACAGACCTGTCTATGGGGTTGACCAGGACAGGTAGACAGACAGGTCTACTCACCATGCTTCTCCGACCGACGCTCTTCGGCCCCGTCCCCGCGAAGGATCTCCGATGAACCACCTCGCACCGTACGAGCGCACCGAGCGCACGACGGCAGCACGCAGGCCGATCCCGCCGCGCGCGGCGTTCTACGTGCTCGCCTCCGTCGTCGTCTCCTTCCTCGCCGCCTCCAGCGCGCCCACCCCGCTCTACGCGACCTACCAGGCCGAATGGGGCTTCTCCCCGATCACCACCACGGTCGTCTTCGGCGTCTACGCGATCGCCGTCCTGTCCGGCCTGCTGGTCCTCGGCAAGCTGTCCGACCACGTCGGCCGCCGCCCGGTCCTGATCACCGCGATCGCCGCCCAGGCCGCCGCGATGCTGCTGTTCTCCACGGCCGGGGGCGTCGGCGAACTGCTCCTCGCCCGCGTCGTGCAGGGCCTGTCCACCGGCGCCGCGCTCGGGGCGGTCGGCGCCGCGATGATGGACATCAACCGCTCCCGCGGCACCATGGCGAACGCCTTCGCCCCCGGCCTCGGCACCGCGACGGGCTCGCTGGTCAGCGGCTTCGTCGTGCAGTACCTGCCCGCCCCCACCCACGCGATCTACCTCGGCCTGCTGGCCGTGTTCGTCGCCCAGGCCGCCGCCATCGCCCTGATCGACGAGACCGTCACCAAGGCGCCGGGCGCCCTGGCCAGCCTGGTGCCCGAGATCAAGCTCCCGCGCACGGTCCGTGGTCCGGTCCTCGCCGCGGCACCCGTCATCTTCGCCGTCTGGGCCCTCGCCGGGTTCTACGGCTCCCTCGGCCCCGCCCTGGTCCGCACCCTGGTCGGCTCCACCTCCGCCGTCTGGGGCGGCCTCGGCCTCTTCGTCCTCGCGTTCGTCGCGGCCACCTCGATCCTCGCCCTGCGCAACGCCCGGTCCGCGACCGTGATGTACACCGGCATCGGCGCGCTCGTCGCCGGGGTCGGCCTGACCCTGGTCGCGGTGGACCTGGGCGCACCGGCGCTGTTCTTCGCCGGGACGGCCGTCGCCGGCTTCGGCTTCGGCAGCGGTTTCCAGGGCGGCATCCGCACCGTGCTGCCGCTGACCAAGCCCCACGAGAGCTCGGGCGTGCTGTCCCTGCTGTTCGTCGTCGCCTACCTCGGCATGGGCGTCCCCTCGGTCGCCGCCGGCGCGCTGGTGGTGCACGGGGGCGGGCTGATCCCGACCTCCGAGGAGTACGGCGCGGTGGTCATCGCCCTGGCACTGCTGGCCCTGGCGGCCCTGCTGCTGCGCGGCGGGCCGCAGAGTGCCCCCGGGGTGATGGTGGCGTCCGGCGGCCCGCAGACGGTGCCGGTCCGGGCGGAACAGCCTGAGCGCGTCACGCAGGCACGATGACCGAACAGAGTCGTACAGGCACGACGACCGAGCAGAGATGACTGGGTAGACCGGTCTGGTCAGCCCTAGACTGGAAGTGTCGGGAAGGTGAGTGGCATGACGAAGACGTTGACCGCTGCCAAGGCCCCCACCGCCCGGGAGCGGCTGCTCTCGGCGGCGAACGAGCTGTTCTACGCGGAGGGCGTGCAGTCGGTCGGGATCGACCGGATCATCGAGCGCGCCGGGGTCGCCAAGGCCTCGCTGTACAACACCTTCGGCGGCAAGGAACAGCTGATCCGGGCCTACCTCGACTCCCGGCACGCCAGGCTGACCGAGCGGCTGCTGCGCGCTGTCGACGGCGCCGACACGCCACGGGACCGGTTGCTGGCCGTCTTCGACGCGCAGGCGGAACTGTTCGCCGAGCAGAACTACCACGGGTGCGCCTTCATGGCGGCCAGCGCGGAGGCCAAGCACGGCAGCAGCATCGAGGAGGCCTCCGACGTCTCCCGCGCCTGGATCCGGGCCCTGTTCACCGACCTCGCCCGGGAGGCCGGCGCCCCGGACCCCGAGGTGCTGGGCCGCCGCCTGCACCTGCTGTACGACGGGGGCGTGGTGTCCGCGCGGATGGACCGCGACCCGTCGGTGGGTGCGGTCGCCCGGGAGACGGCGGCCGTCCTGATCGACGCGGCGCTGCCGCCGGCCGCGTCCTGAGGATTCGCGTTCTCTCCCGGCCTCCGTCTCGCCGCGGCAGCGTTGTCACCCGGCCACCGCGGCGCCGCCATGGTCCCGGTCAGGGACCGTCCGGGTCCGCGCGGTTCAGTGCGGGCTTGGGGGTGGTGCCCGCCGTCATCAGGAAGTCGGCGGCCGAGGTGTCGGTGACGAGGCTGGTGACCAGCCCCGACCGCAGCACCGCGTCGATCGCCGCCGCCTTGCGCTGACCGCCCGCGATCGCGACGACCTCCGGGATACGGCGCAGTTGGTCGGCCTTGACCGTGATGCAGCGCTCCCCCAGGTCCCGTCCCACCCGGCGGCCCTCGGCGTCGAAGAGGTGCGCGGCCATCTCGGCGGCGACGCCCAGCGTGGCGTAGTGCGCACGCTCCTCGTCGCTGAGCATGTCGTGCACCGTGGAGATGCCCCGCTCCCAGGAGCCGATGGAGACGCAGGCGACCGTGACCTTGTCGAAGTACTCGAAGGCACGGGCGATCCCGGTCTGGTTGCGCAGCGCCGCCGCGGTGGCCGCGTCGGGCAGCAGCATCGGCGCGTAGATGGGGTGCGCGTCGCCGCCCGACACCTGCGCGGCGCGCCGAACGGCCTCGACCGAGCCGCGCTCGGAGGTCCCGGCGTCGTACACGCCCGTCAGCTGCACCACCGTGCACGGCGGCAGCCGGTCGAGGGCGGCCGCCATGTGGATGGTGGACCGGCCCCAGGCGAGGCCGAGCACATCTCCCTCGTTGACGAGTTCGCCGAGCAGGTCCGCGGCGACCTCGCCGAGGTTCTCGGGGTCGGGGGTCTCCTCCGCCTCGGCCGGGGACTCGACCACCACGGCATGCCGCAGGCCGTACCGGGCGCGGAGCGCGTCCGAGCGCTCGGCGTCCAGTTCGGCCGGTACGCGGATCTCGATGCGTACGAGATCCCTTTCGAGGGCAGTCTCCAGTACCCGGGCCACTTTGAAGCGGCTGACGCCGAACTCCTCAGCGATCTGGATCTTGGACTTGCCTTCGAGGTAGAAGCGGCGGGCCATGGCCGCCGCCTGCACCAGCTCTGCGGGTCCCATCCGCATGGCTGACCGGCCCGCCGACATACCCGACACGGCCATCTCCTCACTGCTGTTCACACTCTGGATACGCCGTTCATCCTTGCAGATCCGGCGCACTTGATCAGCCCTGATCGGAGCCGTTCACGTTCCCGTACCTCAGTGGTCGCACGCCCACGACGCCTGGGCGGTGGCCGTCGCCGCCTGGGTGCGTAGTGCACGTACCGCCTCTGCCGGGTCGTTTGCCCCGTACACCGCGGAACCTGCCACGAAAACGTCGGCTCCTGCGTCCGCGCACCGCTCGATCGTCGACGCGGAAACTCCGCCGTCGACCTGGAGCCACAGCTCCAGTCCGTGCTTGCTGATCAACTCCCGGGTGCGGCGGATCTTCGGCAGCATGATGTCGAGGAACGCCTGGCCGCCGAAGCCCGGCTCCACCGTCATGATGAGCAGCATGTCCAGCTCGGGGAGCAGGTCCTCGTACGGCTCGATGGGCGTCGCGGGCTTGAGCGCCATGGACGCGCGGGCGCCCTTCGCCCGGATCTCCCGCGCGAGCCGCACCGGGGCGGCCGCCGCCTCCACGTGGAAGGTCACGGAGGAGGCACCCGCTTCGACGTACTGGGGTGCCCACCGGTCGGGGGCCTCGATCATCAGGTGGCAGTCCAGCGGGGTGTCCGTAGCACGGGCCAGGGACTCTACGACCGGCACACCGAGCGTGAGGTTCGGGACGAAGTGGTTGTCCATGACGTCGACGTGGAGCCAGTCGGCGCCTTCGACCGCCTTCGCCTCGTCCGCGAGGCGGGCGAAGTCGGCGGACAGGATGCTGGGGTTGATCTGCACGGCCATGCCCCAAGCGTGCCATGCCCTGACGGGGGGAGCCGAGTGGGGTTCGGGGAGGTTGCGGATGAGTGTCGGCTGCGGGTGGGTGGGGTTGCTCGCGCAGTTCCCCCCCAGCCTTCGGCCGGGGGTACCCCCAGCGCCCCTTGCGGGTGCTGCAGTCACGCCGACCACATAGCCGCGGGCAGGCGTGCCTCCCCCAGTGCCTCAGGGGCCTGGGAGGTGCCCCCAGGCGGCACGGGTGGGCGATGGGGGTCCTCCCGCGCGAGCGAAGCCGAGGCGTGGGGGAGGCACCCTGCGGGCGCCGGTAAGCGTCCCCACCTGTGGGGTCTCGAATCCGCTGACCAATGACACCTCGCCCACCCGCACTGATCAGTCGCGTCTCAGTGGTGGCCACGGGAAGGCGATACACGCGTTCAGACGCCCCAAGTCCGGATTGCGAGCGTCCATGCTGGGCCGGCCCCACATGCTCACTGCGATTCGTTGACCTTGCACTTGAAGAGCCCACGAACCGTCTTGCTCAGGCCGAGGACCTACCGGGTCCACGCCGGACTTGCTACGACCTGACGCTCGACGCAGCTGTTGCCCTGGTCAGCCACCATCACGGATGGCTCCCAGCCCCCTGAGGATGAGATCCAACCCAAAGGAGAAGACCTCTTCGACAGGCACCGGCAACGCCTCCGCGATGGAGTGGACAGCGGGGAACTGTGCCGGATCCACGCCCCGCAGGGCAGCGACCGACTCCTCGTTGCGCCGTCCACCGGCATCGTTCTCATGGGTGAGCTGTATCGCCAGGCCACATACGCAGCGAGCCAGCGTCACGTACGCGTGCGTGGCCAGTGAGGCTTCGAATCCCGCTTTGAGCAGAACCGCGACACAGCGTTCCCGCAGCGCCATCGCTTTGGGCCGACCGGAATCTGCTCGGCCGGCAGCCGGGCAGCGTTCCCGTGCCGACCCAAGGCGCGGAACATGGCGTGTGCCACCACCCTCGGAGACTGCTGCCAGCTCGCCGAGGCCAGTTCCCGATCGTCCAGCTCCACGAGGCCGAACATGTGGTCCACGACCTGCGCCCCGGGCTCTGCCCGGTTGGCGAAATGCCGGTACAGGGTCGCCGTACCCGAGCCCAGGCGCTCGGCCAGGGCCCTCATCGACAGCGCCTCCGCTCCCTCCTCGTCGACGACCCGCAGCGCCATGGCGACGATCCGGTCCGGTGGGACCGGCGGACGACCGGCAGCGCGGCGCACCAACTGATCCATCTCCTCGCTCAAGACCACCGCGGTCGTAACACGCGGGGGGTTCCTCTTGACACGACCACCATATCGGCAACAGTGTAGCCATTATGAGTACCTGGTCTGAGCCCCAGCCCGATTCCCGGTTCGTCGAGGTGGACGGCCTGCGGATCCACTACAAGCGTGCTGGGCACGGCCCGGCACTCGTGCTGCTGCACGGCAGCGCCTCATCCCTGCAGCACTTCGACCGCGCGACGGATCTGCTGTCGGATTCGTTCGATGTCATCCGTCCCGACCTGCCGGCGTTCGGACTGACCGGCCCGCGCAAGGACCGCGACTACCGCGTTCCGGCATACGCCGCCACGGTGGCGGGCTTCCTGGAGGCGCTGGGCGTGCCGCGCTACGCGCTGGCCGGCAATTCCCTGGGCGGCAACATCGCCTGGAACGTCGCGCTGGATCATCCGGAGCGGCTGACCGGCCTGGTACTGGTCAATGCCACCGGCTACCCGGAGAAGACGGTTCCCGCGGGGATGCGCCTGACCCGCAACCCGCTGGTGCGGCCCCTGCTGAGGCGGGTGATGCCGCGCGGGGCCATCGAGCGCAGCCTGCGCGAGACCGTCGGGCCGTATTCGCAGATCGTGGACGACTCCATGGTGGACCGCGCCTATCAGCTCATGAGCCGCCCCGGTAACCGCTCGGCCTTCGTCGACTTCTGCAACACCGACCAGCCGGACCGCAGCGCGCAGATCCCCCGCATCACGGTGCCCACGCTGGTGCTGCGCAGCGCGAGCATCGACGGCCAGCACTTCGCCCGCGACATCCCCGGCGCCCAGGAGCTCGTCCACCCCCACGGCGGACATCTGCTGCCG
This sequence comes from Streptomyces sp. NPDC001714, assembly GCF_042892755.1. Taxonomy (NCBI): domain Bacteria; kingdom Bacillati; phylum Actinomycetota; class Actinomycetes; order Kitasatosporales; family Streptomycetaceae; genus Streptomyces; species Streptomyces sp. NPDC001714. The sequence continues at coordinate 247,284 of NZ_JBIAUL010000013.1, read as the reverse complement.
GAGGAGGAACCGGAGTGGGTCGCGGACGCGATCGCGAAGTTCCTCGGCTCCTGCGCCGACACCCCCGCGAACTGAGGGCAAGGAGGCCCGTTCCATGAAGTACTTCGTCGCCTCGGGCGAGGACCGCAAGCTCACCGCCGACTCGCGCAAGGCGCTGCGCGGCAGTTTCATCGAGCTGTCCGACGGCGTCACCCACTACGAGTTGACGGGGCCCGAGGACGGGGAAGTGGTCCTGATGGCGGGCGCTCTGACCATCCCGCTGTTCTACTGGGACGGCCTCGTCAGCGAGCTGCACGCCCGCGGGCTGCGCACGCTGACCTGCAGCGCCTACGGCCGCGGCTACTCCGACCGGGTACAGGCGCGATACGACGAGACGCTGTTCACGCGACAGCTGGCCGAGCTGACGGACCGGCTCGGCCTGACGGCGCGGCCCCTGCACCTGGTTGGCACCTCCATGGGCGCGCTGGTCAGCATGACGTACGCCGCCCAGTACCGCTCGTCGGTGTCGACTCTCACCATCGTCGGGCCGGCCGGTCTCGCGAAACCGCAGTTGACCTCCCCCCACCGGCTGCTGCGCAGTGATCTGCCGGCCGGACTGGTCGCCCGCCGCCGCGGCCTTCAGCTGCTCCAGGGGCACCTCGGGCACAACGTCCGCGACCCCGAACTCGGCACGAAACTGACCGAGATGGTCCTCGACTGCCTCCGCTTCGAGGGCTCGATGTACGCGGCCTTCGACACCCTGCAGCACCTGCCTCTCACCGGCCGTGAGGACCTCTTCCGGCGGACCGGGGCACTGGGCATTCCAACGCTGCTGCTGTGGGGCGACGAGGACGACGTCACGCCGCTGGCGCAATTCGACACAGCGCGCGCTCTGCTGAAACCTCAGAAACATCATGTAATTACCAAATGCGGGCATATGGCCCCATTCGAACGGCCTTGCGATGTCGCCGATCAGCTCGTCTCGTTCGTGTCCGCACGCACCGAAAGGCTCGACTCATGAACAGGCCGCAGGCCATCGACGTACTGGTCATCGGCGCCGGCCCCTCGGGCTCCGCCTTGGCGATCGACCTCGTACGGCGCGGACTCGACGTCCGGATCGTCGACAGGTCCCCCCACGCTTTCGACGGCTCGCGCGCCAAGGGCATCCAGCCCCGCAGCCTCGAAGTCCTCGAAGACCTCGGCGCTCTCGACGACGTGCTGGCCGGCGGCGACATCTATCCCAAGCTCGGGCTCCATGCAGGTCCCATCGGTGTGCCGTGGAAGATGTTCCCCCACAAAGAGGCGACCCCGGACGTCCCGTACCCGAACACCTGGCTGATCCCGCAGTTCCGCACGGACCGCGCCCTGCACGCCCGGCTCAGTGAGTTCGGCCGTGAGGTCGAGTTCGGCAAGGAACTGACCGAGCTGACGCAGGACGAGGACACCGTGGTCGCCAAGGTGGTGGGCGCGGACGGGGTCGAGGAGATCGTCGCCCGCTATGCCGTGGGGGCCGACGGCGGCTCCAGTGCGGTGCGCAAGCAGTTCGACATCGGTTTCGTGGGGACGACGGACGAGTCCGACCGCGTGCTGATCGTGGATGCCTCCGTGAGTGGCCTGGCCCGCAACCGGTGGCACATGTGGCCCGGCCTCGGCGGCAAGCTCATCGGCGCCTGCCCGCTGCCCCACAGCGACATGTTCCAGTGGATGATCCGGCTCACGCCCGACGAGAAGCCGCCCCAGGAGATCGGCGCCATCATCGACCGGATCCACTCCCACACCCGCAACCGGCACATCCAGCTGCACGAGATCCACTGGAAGTCCGTGTTCCGGCCCAACATCCGTCTTGCGAAGCACTACGGCCGCGGACGTGTCTTCCTCGTCGGCGACGCCGCGCACGTCCACACCCCGGCCGGTGCCCAGGGCCTGAACACCGGTATGCAGGACGGCTACAACCTCGGCTGGAAGCTCGGCCAGGTCCTCGCCGGAGCCGACCCGGCCCTGCTGAGCACCTACGAGGCCGAGCGGCAGCCGATCGCCGCCGGGGTCCTGGGCCTGTCCACGGAGAAATGGGGCGGCATCGCCAAGCTCGACCCCTCCAGCATGAAGCGCGGCAAGGACGAGCAGCAGCTCTCCCTGACCTACTACGGCGGCCCGCTCGCCCCCGCCGACGGCGACAGCAGCGACACCAGCACGCTGCGCGTGGGCGACCGCGCCCCGGACGCCCGACTGCTCGGCGCCGACGGCGCCGAGACCCGCCTGTTCAACTTCTTCCAGGGACCGCACTTCACCGCCATCGCCTACGGCCCCGGCGCCGCCCGGGACCTCGAACTCCTCGACTGGCCGACGAGGGGCGCCCGACTGAAGCGGCTGACCGTCGGATCGGCCGCGGGCGACGGCCGCGCCCTCTCCGACCCCGAGAACACGCTGCAGAGCGCCTACGGCCTGACCGGGGACACGCTGCTGCTGATCCGTCCCGACGGCTACATCGGGCACATCGCCACTCGGGACTTCCTCACCACCACACAAGCCGCCGTGCGGGCAATGACGCCGCAGGCAAGGAGCCGCACCATGTCCCAGCCGAGCTACACCTCCCCCGGTTCGGGGGCCACTGAATGAGCCGCATACTGCTGCGCGGGGCGCAAGTCATCACCATGACGCCGGACCGGCCGGACGCCGAGCATGTCGACATCCTCGTCGACGGCGAGACCATCGCCGCCGTCGGCGAAACCATCGAGGCGCCCGACGCCGAGGTCGTCGACTTCTCCGGCCGCATCCTCATCCCCGGCCTGGTCAACGCCCATCTGCACACCTGGCAGACCGCGCTGCGCTCCGCGGGCGCCGACTGGACGCTGATGGAGTACCTCACGCACCTGCACGGCGAGTGCGTCGGCCATTACACCCCGGCCGACATGCACATCAGCAACCTGGCCGGCGCGCTGAACCAGATCAACTGCGGTACGACCACGGTGGGCGACTGGTGTCACAACGCCCTCTCGCCCGAGCACGCCGACGCGGCCGTGGAGGGGCTGCTCCAGGCGGGAATCCGGGCCGTCTTCCTGCACGGCACGCCCTACAGGTCACCGGAGACCCCTCACCCTCTCGCCGAGATCGACCGACTGCTCGACGGTCCCGTCCGCGAGCACGCCCTCCTGACTCTGGGCATGGCGCTGCAAGGGCCGCAGTATTCCTCGCCGGAGACGGCGGCGGCCGATTTCCGAGCCGGTGCGGAACGCGGCCTCGTCGTCTCGATGCACCAGAGCGGCGGCGAACCCTCACCCGGCTGGGAAGCTGTGTGCAACGCCGAGCTGTTCAGCCCCCTGACCAACGTCGTGCACGGAGCCGACCTGCCCGCGGACTGGCTGAAGACGCTGGTCGAGGCGGGCGTCACCTTCACCACCACCCCGGAGAACGAACTGGGCCAGGGGCACGGCACACCCATCACCGGATCCCTGCTGAGCCTGGACGCGGCACCCTCCCTGGGCACCGACATCGACACCGCCGTACCCGGCGCGGTCCTCACCGCCGCCCGGATCGCCCTGGCCCACCAGCGCAGCCTGGACCATGCCCACCACCGGCAGACGACCGGCATGTACGCCAACACACCGTCCGTCACCGGCAAACAGGCGCTTGCCTGGGCCACGGTCGAAGGAGCGAAGGCACTGGGCCTGGCAGACAAGGTGGGCCGGATCGAGGCGGGCATGCAGGCCGACCTGGTCGCCGTCGACGCCCGAGCGCTCAACCTGTGGCCGGCGCACGACCCGGTCGCCACGGTCCTGCACGCCGACATCGCCAACATCGAAGCCGTGATCGTCGCCGGCACGTGGCGCAAACGCGATCACGTCCTGCTCGCATCCGGCCTCGACGAGGTCAAGGACCAGCTACGCGAGTCCGGAGAACGGCTGCTGCGCAGCATCCGGCCCGCGGGCTCTCCCGGCTGACGCACCGCAACGGCCCCACCCATGAACCGCGCGCCGACGCACACGACACCCCGTCCTCGTCGGCGCGATGGCCACGCGCCCTCAGAGTCGCACACCGCGGCCTCGTTCCCACAGCAAGAAGGTGCCGTGAGCAGCCCCATCCCGACTACCGCGGGGATGCCCCGCGACACTCTCCACCAAGAGCAGATCATCCAGGCGGCCATCGCCCTCCTGGACGAGGGCGGCATCGAGAGTCTGACCATGCGAAGACTCGGCAGCCGTCTCGGCATCACCGCGGCGGCACTCTACTGGCACATCAAAAGCCGACACGATCTGCTCCTGCTGGCCGCTGACACCGTCTGGGGGCAGACACCTCTCCCCGCTGTCGACGGCCTCGAATGGCGTCCGGCCCTCCTGGCCATGGCCGACAACCTGCGTTCGATGCTTCTCAGGCACCCCTGGCTGCTGGCCGCCATGACCGTCCAGCCTCTCGACGGCCCGGCCAGGGACCGCCATGACGAACACCTGCTCGCGGTCTGCGAGGCGTCCGGCCTCACCGGGCGGGATGCCGAGCAGGCCGCCCAGAGCGTCGTCACGTTCGCGATCGGCGCCGCCCTCGCAGCCACCCCTCGCCCGTATGTGTCCTTCGGACTGCAGGCGCTTCTCGACGGCGTCGAAGCCAGGCTTGCCGCCCGTACCTGACCCGACACAGCAGAAGAGGCAGACGCCCAACTCGACCGCCTTCCTTTGAACGGACAGGGCGACGGGCAAGAGACCTGACCTCTCCTCAACCTCACGCCTCCGCAGGCTGTGTCGTACCAGGAGTTCGGAAACAGCTGCTGGTCGGTGTGCAACACCGCTCTCTCGAACAGCGGGGCGAGGGCTCGCCCGACGTCGGCTGAAGATCGCCTCTCACTCGCTCAGGAGGCCGCGGACCGCACGATGGCGCGGGCCGCAGCACGCCCCTCGGGAGCGGGGACGAGCGGGTAGGCATGGACCGCCCCGTCGCACACGATGACATTCACGGCCGCCCCTTCCGCAGCAGCCCGTTCTTCCAGGCGCCGGACGTCCGGGTAGAACAAGTCGCGAGTGCCGATGTAGACGTCGATGGGCGCCAGGGGGGCAAGCGGGCCATTGACGGGACTGAGCCGGGGTTGGGCGGGGTCGTCCCCGCCTGCCCAGCCACGTCCGGCCGCGAGCAGGCGGCTGGTGGTGAGAAACGGATCTCGGGCTTCGACCTCGGGAATCGCGGGGTTGGTCAGAGTCAGATCCAGCCAGGGGGAGATCAGTACTACTCGGGCCGGCTGGGGCAGACCCGACCCGACCAGGCTCTGTGCCACGCCCAGAGCCAAGCCCGCGCCGGCGGAGTCGCCCATGATCGTGACCTGGTCGGCTTCCAGGTCGCTGAGCAGGTCGCGGTAGACGGCAGTGACGAAGGGATAGGCGTCACGGTAGGTGTACTTCGGCGCCAGCCCGTACTGCGCCACCTCGACTCGTACACCGGCATGCGCAAGCTGCGAGATCAACTGCCAGTGCTGGGGCACCATGTGGCTGATGTAGGCGCCGCCGTGCAGATAGACGACCGCTCGCTCCGCCCGGCGCCCGCGCGGACTGACGGTGCGGCATTCGAAACCGTCGATGCTGCGCGATCTCACGTCGTGCCGCTGTACCAGTTTGGCGGGCGGACGAGGTGGTTCCTTCGATGCAGCCACGGGGTCAGGGGCCGTCCTGCGTTTTCGGGTCAACCGCAGGTACGCGGCGACTACGTTCATCTGGGGACTGCTCATGTCCGGCTCTCCTTCTTGGCACCGCGATGTCGTCCGCATCGCGGAGGTTGTCACATGTGCAGGACCGGTCTGACGAGCCCTACGTCGTAGGCGAAAGCCACCGCCTGGACGCGGTTCCGGGCACCCCCTCGGAGCCGGTGTCGGCCTCGCCGACGACGGTCAGTCCAGGCTGTCGTTCGAGGATCATGCGCACGGCAAGGCGTTGCAGTGACTCGTCGTCGACGATCAGCAGGGATGGTCATGGTGCTGGTTCTTTCGTGGGGGGATGGAACGGCGGTACGGGCGTGTACGGCGCTCCCCGAGTAGGCCCTACTCGTGTGCGATGTGCGCGCGGTGTTCGGCGAGTACGTCCAGTCCGAAGTCGGAGGTCAGGTCACGCCACACCGAGTGGGCGTGGTTGGCGTACCGCTGTGTGTTGTCGTACTCGATGAGGACGCGAGGGTCCTGCACCCGGTAGTAGTGCGGTTCCCCGGCGTCCGTGCTGCCCGCCCAGCCGAAATGCACCGCGTCGAGGACGGTGTCAGAGGCGTAGTGGGTGTCGTAGGCGTCTGCGAGGAACTCGGGTGCCCGTGCGGTGTAAAGGGTGACGAGCCGGCGCAGCAGGTGCCGCTGCTCGTTGTCCAGGTCGCGACCGCTGATGCCCTTGGGGGGAATCGTGATGGCCACGCGCGCGTGATCGTTCTCGGTGTATCCGCTGCCCGCTTCCGCCCGGCGGTCGATGTCGTCGACAAGCCGGTCCAGCTCAGGGTCGGCGAACCGGCCGCGCCACAGGTCCTGCATGTGCATCATCGTGTCACCGTGTTCGACGCGTGGGCGGTTGCCGGAGACGATGTCCGAGACTGCGGACGGGTGGAGCAGGGCGCTTTGGAGTTGGCCCGTGTCCAGACTGCGGACCAGTTGACGGGCCGTCTCCTCAGGGCCTTCCAAGGGCCGCAGGGTGCCTCCCATGAGCTCGGTCGTGGCCGGGTCGGCACCGATGAAGCAGGGGGTCGTGGAGACGAGCCGGCCGGCGACGACGAGGTTGTTCAGGGAGATGTGGTGGCCGCCGAACCGCCACGCCCAGACACGGTCGCCGGGGCGGCCGAAGATCCTCAGCCAGTACAGGCCGGGGTCCCGTCCACGCAGCCGGCCCCAGTGGACCCGCCACCCTTCCAGCTGGTCCAGGACGTTCTCCAGTCCCATCACGGTGGTGACCGTGGCGTAGCCCGGGATGGACAGTCCGGTGGCCACCAACTGCATGGCCAGGCTCTGTTGGCGGGCGTTCTGGTCTCGGACGGCGAGCCCGCCGTGGTCGGTGGGGGTGTAGAACCAGCGCAGCCGCTCGGCCTCCGCATCCGGGTGGAGCGGGGAGTCGTAGGCGGCGAGCGGGAGTTGGTCCTCGCTCAGGCTGTTCAGCCAGGCGGTGGCAGCATCGACCATGGTGGCCGCTGCCTTCTCCCGCCCGGCTGCCAGGGCGTCGGGCACGGTGTCCTCTCGGTCACCGGTCACGGGTGGACTCCGGGTCCTCGGAGATGTCGAGCATGACCTTGATGGCGTTGTCCCGGCGCTCGGCGTAGGTGTCGAACGCCTCGGCGACGTCGGGCAGTCCGAAATGGTGGGTGACCAGTTCCGCGGTGCGCAGCCGCCCTCGGGCGGCCAGGCCCACGGCGCGGGCCACCGAACCGGTGCCCTCGCCGCGGACCGTCTGGATCGAGATGCCGTTCATCACGGCGTGGTTGAGGTCGGCCTGTACTGGCTTTTCGAAGAAGCCGACGAGGACGACCTTCCCGGATCGCTTGGCCATGCGCAGCGCGTCGTCCACCGCACTCGGGGCGCCGGAGCACTCCAGGACGATGTCGGCGCCGATCCCGTCGGTCGCCTCCCGAACCGCCGCTACGGCATCCTCCTCCCGGGAGTTGACGACCAGGTCCGCGCCGAAGGACTTGCCGATGGCGAGCCTGGCTTCCCGCGTGCCGGCCAGGGCTACGGTCCTGGCCCCGAGTTCACGTGCGACCTGTACCGCGAGGAGACCTATCGGTCCGGGGCCGATCACAGCGACCGTGGATCCGACGAGCAGGGTGTCGAGCACGTCGAAGGCGTGCATCACGGTGCCCACGGTGGTGAGGACGACCGCGGCGTCGAAGTCCACGGTGTCCGGCAACCGGTGGAGGGTCGCCACGTGGTTGAGCGCGTACTCCGCGAAGCCCCCGTTGACGGTCATCCCCTGCACACGGTGCCCGGTGTGCCGCAGGCCGTAGTTGAGGCAGTCCGTGTAGGCCCCGGCCAGGCAGTTGGCGCAGCGCATGCAGCCGCGGTGGGCTTCCGTCACCACCCGGTCGCCGACCCGGAGCTCGTCCACGGCGCTGCCCACCGCGGCGACGACGCCGGCGTACTCGTGGCCGGGTACGAACTCGCCCGCTGCCGGGCCGCCGTCCTTGAAGAAGTGCCGACTGCGGATCTTCAAGTCCGTTCCGCACAGGGACGCCCTGCGGACGTGAACCAGAACGTCTTCCGGTCCCACCTGCGGCACGGGCAGCGTCGTGACGGCGAGGGTGCCGGGCTCGCCCAGCACCGCGGCCTGCATGGTTTCCGGCAAGGACATAGGGGCCTCCAGTTACGGCCATGAACATGCGTCGGAAATCGAACCGAAACGGCCCTGTTCCCCACCTCATCTTGCATGCCGGCAACGCCTATTCCCTATTCGCGGCGCATAGGCATCCCTTATGCATGTCGCGAGAGATTCCTATTGGAGACCCACCACAACCTCGTGGCAGTGTCAGTTGGAAGCTACGGACGTAGCCGTCGGCCGTACGGCCGGGGAACGGGGCCACGCGGCCAAGGAGCGAAGCTGTGGATCTGGGAATTTCGGGCAAGACCGCGCTCGTACTGGGCGGAGGTGGGGGTCTCGGCGGCGCGATCGCCCAGGCCCTCGCCGCGGAAGGCGCCGCTGTCGCCGTCGCGGACATCAGCCCACAGGCCGCAGAGAGCACCGCCGAGGCGGTGGCCGACGCGGGCGGGAAAGCCGTGCCCCTGGAATGGGACCTCGCGAACCTGGACGCGATCGATCAGCACATCGCGGCAGTCGAAGGGGCGCTCGGTCCCGTGGACATCCTGGTCAACAACACGGGAGGGCCGCCGCCCTCGCCGGTTGCGGGACAGGACCCTGAACTCTGGCAGAAGCACTTCCAGTCCATGGTGCTGTCCGTCATCGCGATCACGGACAGGGTCGCGCCGCTGATGCGGAGCCGCGGCTGGGGCAGGGTCATCACCAGCACCAGCTCGGGGGTGATCGCCCCCCTCCCCAACCTGGGGCTGTCGAACGTCTTGCGGGGCAGTCTGCTCGGCTGGTCCAAGACGCTGGCCCGGGAAGTCGCGGCGGAGGGTGTCACCTGCAACGTGGTCGTTCCAGGACGGATCGGCACCCAGCGGACCAAGTACCTCGACCAGGCCAAGGCCGACCGGGAGGGCAAGTCCGTCGCGGAGACGTCCGCCGAGAGCGTCGCGTCGATCCCTGTGGGCCGCTACGGCGAGCCGCGGGAATACGCGGCCGCTGTCACCTTCCTCGCAAGCGTCCAGGCCTCTTACATCACAGGCTCGGTCATTCGCGTCGACGGCGGACTCATCGCCAGCCTCTGAAAAAGACATCGGAATTCTGAGGAGGTAGAACAATGGCACCCCTGGACCGCGACACCCATGGTGTTTTCGCCATCGCACCAACGCCCTTCGACGAGGAAGGCGCAATCGATTTCGACTCACTCAGCCGACTCGTCGACTTCTACGAAGACGCCGGCGTCACCGGACTGACCCTCCTGGGTCAGATGGGCGAAGCACCCAAGCTGTCCCACGAGGAAAGCGTGCGCGTCGTCCAGCACGTCATCAAGCGCACCGATCTGCCGATCGTCGTGGGCGTCTCCGCACCCGGCTACGCCGCCATGCGGGCTCTCGCGGTCGACGTCATGTCGGCCGGTGCCGGCGGCGTCATGATCGCCCCGCCGAACACGCTGCGTACCGACGACCAGATCGTGAGTTACTACGAGGGAGCGGCGGGCGCCATCGGCGCGGACGTGCCGTTCGTGATCCAGGACTATCCGCTGTCGTTCTCCGTCGTCATGTCCCCTGCCGTCATCGCCCGCATCGCGAACGCCGCGCCAGGATGCGTGATGCTCAAGCACGAGGACTGGCCGGGTTTGGAGAAGATCAGCGCACTCCGGCAACTCGAAGCCGATGGAGCGATGCCGCGCCTGTCGATCCTGTGCGGAAACGGCGGCCTCTTCCTGGACTTCGAGACCGAACGCGGAGCCGACGGAGCGATGACGGGCTACTGCGTTCCCGAACTCCTCGTCGACGTCGTACGCCACATCGCCGCCGGCGATCGTGACGCCGCCCATGACATCTTCGACGCCCACCTGCCCCTGCTGCGCTACGAACAGCAGCCGGGCATCGGCCTGGCCGTACGCAAGTACGTCATGAAGCGCCGCGGAATCCTGACCTCCGACACCCAGCGCAAGCCCGGGGCCGTGCTGTCGGCGCGTGCCCGCACCGAGGTCGACTACCTGCTGTCCCGGCTCACCCGCAAGGACAGCAGGGTCGCACTCACGGCATGACGCACACGCGAGCTGCGTGCCATGCCGACTGATCCTGAACCACACCGGATGTGTGGTCACAGCACGAGTACTGGGCAACGCTCGGCCGAGTAACTTGATCACATGCAGCTACGTCAGCTGGAGTACTTCCTCGCGGTCTGGGAGGCGGGCTCCTTCAGCGGAGCGGCTGCGCGGCTCTATGTCACGCAGCCTTCGCTGTCCCAGCAGATCGGGGCCCTGGAGAAGGAACTGGGCGCGGTCCTGCTGGAGCGCGGCCGGCAGGGGGTGACGCTGACTCCCGTGGGCCGTGTCTTTCTGCCCCGAGCACAGAACGTCGTCCGTGCGGTTCAGGACGCGCAGGACTCGGTGCGCGAGGTGGTGGAGGGCCGTCAGGGCGATGTCCACGTCCTGACCGTACGGTCCGTCGCGTCGGGGATCCTGCCGCCGTCCGCGGCGCGCTGGCACTCGACGTACCCCTCCACCGTGCTGAGACTGCACGACTACTCCCACCGCCGGGACCTCGAGGAGGCCATGCGCAGTGGCCAGGGCGACATCGCGGTCGGTCCACGGCCCGACCCGTGGGAGGGGCCCGTCATCTCCCTGGGATATGAGGAGATGGTGGTGACCGGCTCGGCCGAATACCCGCCGGGGACAGCGGCTGATCCGGCCGAACTGGCCGCTGCCGACTGGGTGCTCTACGAGCAGGAACAGGGCATGAGCGAAGTGGTGGACCGCCTGGCAGGGCACCTCGGGTTCAGGCCGCGCGCCGTCGCACGCACGGGCCAGGTCTCCGCGGCGCTCCTGTTCGCGGTCGAGGGGATCGGTGTGACGGTGACACCGGAGAACGCGGTGCCGCTGCGCTGGTCGGGGCACGCCCGGCGGATCGGGCCCGGCTGTTTCCGGGAGCTGGTGGTGTTCAGCAGGAAGGTCCCCTCCCAACTGGCCGAGCGGTACCGGGACATGCTCACCACTGTGGAGTTGCCGCTGACCGCGGAGCGGGATCTACCAGAAGGAGCACTCCGCTTCTAAGCTTGACTCTGTCGGGGATCTTGGAGTTTCCCGGTGCGGCAGCAAGATCGACGGGCAGTACTGCCCGTACGGTACGAACTGGCACCGGGGGTGAAGCTTCGGCACCCCGAACCGGTCCGGGAGGCGGGGGGCGAGGGGAAGGGGCTGCTGGCGACGCTGCGGAGGGTGATGTTCGGGGCGAAGAAGGAGAGTTGAGGAGGGGGCCTTTCCCTCGGGGGCCCACCCGTCATGAGCAGTGATGCGGGGCACCGCCAGGCGCACCCTGGCCCGTCGAGGCCCTGAAAGAGATTGCGGGCTCCGCATCATTCCGCTGCGGTGGGTGACACCGATCCGCATCCGCCACCGTATCCGTCGAGCAGCTGCCGCCGGGTCCGCACCGCCGGACGCCCCGGCTTGACGCGCTGCGGCAACAACGCCTCCAGCCAGGCCCATTGACCGTTCGCCAGAAGACCCTATTCGCGGCCTTCAGCCTTCGGAGAAGTGCTCGCTCCAGCGCGGTCGATCACAACGGCCGGGGCAACCGGCTTACGTCGTCACACTGCGCGGCGGCGGACACCCGGTCCCGGAACCAGCAGTGGGCCGGGTCGTACGCCCAGCGCGGAGACCACGCCATCGCCATGACGTAGGGCCGGGCGAGGGACGCGGGGACCGGGGCAGGGCGCGTTCCCGTCGGCCCGCACCACGTGTCCGCCAGCCGCCTGGGCACGAGCGCGGTGAGATCCGTACCCGCCACCAGCGGGAACAGTATCGCGAAGCTCTCCACCCGCACGGTGATCGACCCGGCGAGGCCCTCCCTCTCCAGCAGCTGGCCCGGCGACCACGGCATCAACGGTGTGTCGTAGCAGACGGCCCACCGTGCCTGCGCGAGATCGTCGCCCTCGGACTGCCGAGTCGCGCTGACGATGCGCACCCACTGGTCCTCGTAGAGGTCGAGCGACGGAGTCCCGTCCGGGAGCGCGGCCCGGGGCACGATCACTGCATCATGCCTGTCGATCTCCTCGACGATCCCTGCCCGCATGTCGTTCGTGAGCAGATCCAGGCGGATACGTGCACCAGTGCCGTGCGCCGTGACCTCGCGCACCAGTGACGTGGCGAGCGTGCTGCAATCGTAGTCGGAGAGCAGCAGGGAGAACTCGCGGTCGAGCGAACCTGGTTGCAGGCCGGCGTTGGCCCCGAAGACGCCGTCGAGTTCCGCGGTCAGCAGTGAGACCCGATCGCGCAGGCGCTCGGCCAGCAGCGTGAGCTGGGTTCCCTGGCCGGGGACCCGGACCAGCAGTTCATCGCCGAAGTGCCTGCGCAGTCGCTTGAGCGCCGCGCTGCAGGCCGGCTGGGAGAGGCCGATACGGTGCGCCGCGGCCGTCACACTGCGCTCTTGGAGCAGCGCGTTCAGCGGCACGAGCAGATTCAGATCGAGACCCATCACGTTCCAACTTCATCCATGCGGTGAATGAAACCCATAACAAAGTTCCACTGTACAGATGGAATGGGGTGTGATGAGACTAAAGCAGCGGCCGCGCCGAGCACGCGCCGCCGCAACGGATCGACCATTCGCGAGCAAGTCGGAAAGACCCAGGGGGCTGAACCACCCAGCAACAACGGCGTTTCCTCGCCACCGCTTCCAATCGGCCGCTTCAGGTCGCCCCACCTCCAGGATTCTCCCTGGGTGCAACGTATCGGAGTGAATCATGATCAAACTTATTGTCGCGGCCCGTCGCCTGCCGGGCATGACACGTCAGAAGCATTGGCAGCATTATCAGAACGTCCATGCGGCCAAGATCCTGGCGGGCCCCGCCGATATGCTGGCCCACCTCTCAAGGTATGTACAAAACTTTGTGATCGACGCTGCCTATGGCGCACCGGATGCGGCACGAGTGGCGCCGGCCGAAATAGATGTCGTAAGCGAAATCTATAACCCCTCGCCGGAAGCGGTAGGTCTCCTGACGTCGCACCCCTATTACCTTTCGGTTATCCAGCCGGACGAACACCTCTTCGCCGACGGGTCGGCCCTGAAGGTGCTGGTGACAGCCGAGGAGCGTGAGCAGGTTGCCGTGCCCCGGCGCGGTGCCGTCAAGCTTGTCCATTTCATAGCCACGCGCGAAGGTGTCGACCGGGAACAATTCTTCACCGCATGGCGTGCGGCCTCGCAGGCGATTGTGGCTGATCCTTCATTGTCGCCCGCGCTGTGTGGCTACACCCGCAGTCATGCACTGCCGGTGCCCGAGGAAGCGACGCGCGATCTTTTGGGCGGCGCCCCCATAAATGTCCATGCCGGCGCCACAAGCATCTGGCTGGACAGGGCAGACGACCTTTCCGGCGTCGCCCGCTACCGCGAGCTCTTCGACGAAATCATGGTCTCGGCATCGGACAGCCTGGTCGATGCCTCTCAGTCCATGTTCCTGATCGTGCAGGAACTGGAACATTACCCGTATCACGCCTAGGGCCCGTTGCGAAAGTGCTGGTCACAGCCACTCGTTGAGGACTGCGACCAGTACGGCCGCCTCGTATCGGACAGCGAACTTAACTCTGTCGGGGATCTTGGTGCCGGCGGAGTCAAGTGCCCAGGGTTCGCCAGGACTTCAGGCGAGGGATCTCGCGTTGGTCGAGGTAGTTCTGGAAGGCAGTGGGCCGGCGGGGTGTGGGGGCTTCCTCAGCCGGTGGCAGTCCGCGGAGGCGTTCGATGTTGACGGCGATGGCTGTCAGGACGTGCTGGACGTGGGCCTTTCCCTGTCCTCGGTAGCGGCAGCGCCGCATACCGTGCCCGTGGGCGAACTCGTTGACCGTGCTCTCCACTCCGGAGCGGACCGCGTAGCGGGTCTTCCACTCGGGGGTCTGCTGCTCGGCGCGGACGCGGAGTTGCAGGTCGCGGAGCTCTCGTGGGGGAAATCCCACGGTGCGGGCGTCGTCGGCGGTGCTGGTGCACTGGGTGCGGGTCGGGCAGGGGCGGCACTGGCTCTTGGTGAGCCTGGCCACGATCAGCGGGGCGGCGGTGGGTGAGGAGGTCGGGTAGGGGCCGTGCCAGCCCGCGCTGACCTGTCCCTGGGGGCAGGTGACCTGCTGCTTGTCGTAGTCGATGTGGAAGTCGTCGCGGGCGAAGCCCTCGTTTCGGCGGTGCTGGCGGGTGGGGTTGCTCTTCAGCGGCCCGGAGACGGTGACCTGGTGTTCACGGGCGGCTTGTTCCAGGTGGGGGCAGTCGACGCGTCCTCGACGCCCGGGAGTCGTTTCGTTCCGACTACTCCTGTCTGCTCCCAACACGCCCCCGAGCGCTGCCATTTGACCGCTGGCGGGGCCGACCGCCATCGGCTACTTCGCACACATGACCCCGCACGGCCCGTATCCCAGCGACCTGTCGGACGCGCGCTGGGAACTGATCGAGCCCGTCCTGACGTCCTGGCGGGACCAGCGCCGCGCCCGGGCGTTGGACATCGGCCGACCGCCCGAACACGACCTGCGCCAGATCATGAACGCCATCCTGTACGTGGACCGCACCGGCATCCCCTGGCGCTACCTCCCGCACGACTTCCCACCCTGAACCACGACCTACGGGTACTTCGCCAAGTGGCAACACGACGGAGTATTCGAGCAGCTCACCGGCCTGCTGCGACGCCTGGTCCGGGAAGCCGAGGGCCGAAGGGCGGAGCCGTCGGCCTGCGTGCTGGACTCCCAGACAATTAAGACTTCCGCCAACGTGCCCCTCGCGGACCAGGGCACCGACGCAGGGAAACGGATCATCGGGCGCAAGCGCCACCTCGGCTGCGACACCCTCGGCCTGCTACTGACCGTGCTGGTCACCGCCGCCAGCGTCTCCGACACCGCAGCCGGCGTGACCCTGCTCTCCCGCATCGCCGCCACCCACCCCCACATCACGAAGGCCTGGGTGGACGCCGGCTACCGCAACACCGTCATCGACCACGGAGCGCGCCTCGGCATCGATGTCCATCCCGTCCAGCGCCCGCCCGGCGCCCACGGGTTCACGATCATCCCGAGACGGTGGACCATCGAGCGCAGCATCGGCTGGCTCATGCACCACCGACGCCTCGCCCGCGACTACGAGACACACCCGCACCGCTCCGAAGCCATGATCCACCTCGCCATGATCGACCTCATGGCCCGCAGACTCAGAGGGCGACGCCACCCTGAACTGGCGCGGAACCTGACCCGGGACCAAACACGAATCACCGGACCAAACGCTCAGTAAGGGCCCGTAAAGAAGTGGGGCCGTCGGGGAGTTCGCGAATGCGGGATGCCTATGGCAGCCGACCGGTGAACCCGTGCGGGCGACGTCCATGACTTCCTCGGCAACTCGCTGAGCAAAGGCCTGCCCTCAGGACCATCTACAACCTGGCGACGGCACCGGCTGCGTGAACGTCGTTACGCCCACGCCCCCGCGAACTCGCTCCGAAGCCGACCACCATAACGGTTACATTGTTGCCGTTATTTCGCTAGGCTGAGCCGCTGCATCGATCGACCGAATCGCCCGTCTGGGCGCCGAGCGATGCGCTCGGCCGGCAACTCGACCGCGCCCGACACATCCCATAACGGTCTCGTGACGCCCCGCCCGCCATCAGGCCGTCACCCTTGACGCCCACGCCGCCGCGACGCCGGCACCTGGAGATACCTCATGATCCTCACCATCACCCTCGCCTGCGCCATCGCCCTGATCTTCGGGGGGATCGGAGTGCTCAACACACTCGCATTGCCGAAGGCGCGCGAGCTGGCCGCCGAGACCGGCTTCTCCGTCGCCGCCTATCGCCGCATCGGCGTGCTGCAACTGGCAGGAGCCGCCGGCGTGGC
Organism: Streptomyces sp. NPDC001714; assembly: GCF_042892755.1. Classification (NCBI taxonomy): domain Bacteria; kingdom Bacillati; phylum Actinomycetota; class Actinomycetes; order Kitasatosporales; family Streptomycetaceae; genus Streptomyces; species Streptomyces sp. NPDC001714. The sequence continues at coordinate 231,219 of NZ_JBIAUL010000013.1, read as the reverse complement.
GCTCGGCCTCGCCATGCCGCTGCTCGGCGGCCTCGCGGGGGCCGGGCTTCTCCTGCTGCTCGCCGGAGCTGTGGTCGTACACCTGCGCAAGGGCGACCCGGTTGCCAAATTTGTGCCCGCCGCTGTGTGCGCGGCGCTTGTCGCCTCATACCTCGCGGCCTTGTTCGCCTGAAGCGCTGCGGATCGAGCCCATGCCACGAAGGGCAGCTCCGGCAGTGTCACCCTGAAAGCAATGCCGCCTCGAGCTGTGACTTCACCTCGAAGAGCCGGCCGACGGGGATGGCTTCGGACCGCCACACTCCTGAAGGGCAGATCCAGGGCTGGCCAACGGGCATCCGAATGCACCACTGGACCAAAACCAGCTAAACGGCTACGTTGTAGCCAATATTAGAGGTGGCAGGAAACGCAGCCACCTGGGCTCGAGGGCGCTCAAGCCGCGACCGCACGGTCCGCCTGCCTTCACCAGCGCCCCTTCGTCCACAGTGCCGACCCCCGGGGGGTAGACGATGCCCGTCCTGATCGTGATAGCGATCTACGCTATCCGCATCGCCCGCGCCCCCTTGGACGCGCGCCTGAAGAAGCGCCACGTCGGGCCTCTGTCGGTCACGAGCGGAGCGGTCATGCTCTATCTGGCCTGGGACTGGCTCAGGCCCGAGGGCCTCAGCGCTGTCTATTTCGTAGGCGAGTTCGCCGGCGTCCTGTCCGCCTACCTGATGTCCTGCACCCTGGTGCTGGCCACCCGCCTGATGTGGTTGGAGCAGTGGTTCGGCGGTCTGGACCGCATGTACCGTCAGCACAAGCTGTACGCCGTATGGTCCATACTCCTGCTCACCCCCCACCTGCTCCTCCACTTCTTCTCCGGTTTCGACGGGAGCCAGTACGGCTACGCCCACCGGACCGCATCGGTAGGGATGGGTCATCTCCTCGGTGCCGTCTCCGCCATCGGCCTGCTGCTGCTCGTCGTCATCTCACTCGGCCAGGTCGGCCGCATCCTCCGACTGCCCTACGAGCGCTGGCTGTTCCTGCATCGCCTCACCGGCCTGCTGCTCCTGTCGGCGCTGTTGCACGGCTGGAGCCTCGATCTCATCATCAACGGATCCACGCCCCTCCTGGCGATCTACGTCACCATGGCCACCATCGGCATGACCGCCTACGCCTACGACGAACTGGTGCTACGGCACAGGGAACCCCGGGCGGACTACACCGTCCGCCGTGTCGAGCGGCCGACACCCGACATCCTCGACCTCACCCTCACGCCCACCGGCGAGACGACGCTTCCCGTGACAGGGGGCCAGTTCGTCTACCTGCGGGTCGGCGGCTGGCACGAACACCCCTTCAGCGTCGCAGGAACGCAGGCCGACGGCTCGGTACGCCTCACCATCCGTGCCCTGGGCCGCGGTACACGCGGCCTCTACACGGACATAAGTGAAGGACACCCCGCAACCCTCAAGGGTCCTTACGGCATGTTCGACCACACCCTCGGCGGGCCCCGGCAGATATGGATCGCGGGGGGCATCGGCATCGCACCCTTCCTCGGCTGGCTCACCCACCCCGGTGCAGCGCCACCCCGCACCGACCTCTTCTACTGCGCCCCCACCGCCGAAGACGCACCGTTCCTCCCGGAACTCACCGCAGCGGCAGCACACCGGCCCGGGTTCCGGCTCCACCCGACGTTCAGCCGCAGCCACGGCCGTCTGACCGCCGAAAGAATCCAGGCCGAGGCCGGACCGATCACTCCCGACACGCACGTCTTCCTCTGCGGCCCCGCCTCCATGATCGAAAACCTCACTCGCGCCCTCCATCGCCAGGGCGTCCCCCGCCAGCATCTCCACGCCGAGCACTTCGCCTTCCGCTGACGAGCCGCCGACCACACGAGATCACGCGCTCAGCACCAGCAGCTGTGGCGACGCTCCATGCCGACCGAGATGACTCCGTAGTTGGGCGGCCTCAGGTTCGCATCGTCCTGGCTGGTCAGGCGTCGTCGCGCAGGTGGGCAAGCCCGCTGAGAAGGAGTTCGAGTCCGAAGGAGAACTCCTCCTCGATCGGAACGGGCATCGACCCTGCGACGGTGACCGTTGCCGGGAACAAGGCTGGATCGACGCCCTGAAAGACGGCGGACAGTTGTGCGTCGTCGAGTTGCCCGCCGCCGCCATGACCGTTGACCTGTATGGCGAATCCGAGGACGTAGCGGGAGAAGGTGGCAAAGGCGTGCGCGGCCAGTCGCGGCGGGAAGCCGCTGTCGAGCAGCGCCGCGACACAGTGCTCCCGCAGCGCCATGGCGTTCGGCCCCAGGGGAATCTCTTCGACCATCAGGCGCGCAGCGTTCCGGTGCCGGGCCAGGGCTTCGAACATGGTGTGCGCGACCGTCCGCAGCGCTTGCTGCCAGCCCATCGCGAGGAGTTCGTCGCCATTCAGTTCCACGGCGCCGAACATGCGGTCCACGACATGGGCGACCAGCGCTGCCCGGTTGTCGAAATGCCGGTACAGCGTCGCCGTGCCCGAGCCCAGGCGCTGGGCCAGCGTCCGCATCGAGAGAGCGTCGGCCCCTTCAACGTCCACGATCTGCAGTGCGGTAGAGACGATGCGCTCCAGCGGCACGGGCGGACGCCCCGGGCGCCGAGCCGATGCCGTGGTCGCTCGCATGGGACCAGCTGCTGCCACTGAACGTCCACCTCCTCAGCCAGCACCATAACAGCAACACCGTATCCAGTATGGAGCTCTCCGGTTGGGCATGGAACGGCAGCGCCCCTTCGATCAGCCCATCGACGACCGCTCATCGGGGACTCCGGCACCGCCCAATCCCACTGACTGGCGTGCATCGTGAAATCGCAGGTCACGGGCCTGGTGTGAGTGACGATTCGGGGACTCGTGCCGGTCGGCGGCCGATGTCTGTGCCGTAGATCATCGGGCAGGTCCGGTTCCGACGGTCTGCCGGGTCGGCTGCGCCCGTGGCCGACCCCCGCCTACGATCCGTCGGCAGGTCGGCACGCCACGAGATCGCGGGAGGGTCCGGGATGCCGGACCGGCAGTGGATCACCGCTCCTCGGAGTGAACTGGACGTCCTCGCCGAGGAGTTGACCAAGCAGCTTCAGGAGGTCCGGGTCGCCGGCCGCCCGCATGTCGTGCTGGCCTTCCTGGACCTGATTCAGGTCCTGTCGGAGGCTGTCCGCTTGCGCAGGCGCGGCCGTCGGCGTGCAGCGGTGATCGGCGTGGGCAGCTCGCCCGGTACGACTCGGTTGCGGATCGAACCGATGCCCTCGACTGTCATTTCCACGATGTCTCCGGGTTCGAGCGGAGGCGGTGTCCGCGTCCCGCGGCGGCCCCACAACTCACCGAGGCAGCCGCCGTTGCCGCAGGTCCCGGAGCCGAGGACGTCACCGGCCTTCACCCAGGTGCCGCGGGATGCGTACGCGATGAGCTCCTCGAACGTCCAGCTCATGTTGCTCAACAGGTCCTGGCCGACCTCGGTGCCGTTGACCGACACCCGCATGTCCAGCTGCAGGAAGCCCTCGTCGTCGCGGTAAGCGTCCAGCTCGTCGGCGGTCACCAGCCACGGCCCCAGGGTGGTGGCGAAGTCCTTTCCCTTGGCGGGCCCGAGGCCCACCTTCATCTCGCGGCCTTGCAGGTCCCGCGCGGACCAGTCGTTGAGGACGGTGTAGCCGAACACGTGGTCCCGTGCTTCTTCGGGGGTGAGTGAGGCGCCGTCCTTGCCGATGACGGTGGCCACTTCGAGTTCGAAGTCCAGCACGTGTGAGCCCGGCGGGACCGGGACGTCGTCGTGCGCGCCGGTCAACGCATAGGGGTTGGTGAAGTAGAAGGCCGGGGCCTCGTACCACTCCGGTTCGACCACGCCGCCTCCGCTGACCGACCGCACGACACCCTCGACGTGCTCCTCGAATGCCGCGAAGTCCCGCACGGTCGGCGGTTGCAGCGGCGGCAGCAGCCGTACGGAATGGATCGGTGTCGGGGAGGAGTTGTCGAGGGCGGCGGCACCGGCCTCAAGGGCGGCCTGCAGTCCGGCTCGTACGAGGTCCAGGACCGTCGTCGTACCGGGGAGGGCGTGCAGCCCGTGCTCGCCGACGACCCCGGCGGCGCGGCGGCCGGCGCTTTCCCAGGTGGCGAAGCGCATGGTGTGCGTCCTTTCCGGGGCTCTACTTGATGGCGATGGGGTTGACCGGGGCTCCGACGGCACCGGTGACGGGGATGGGGGCGGCGGTGAGGAAGAAGTCGTAGATGCCGTCGGCGGCGCAGTCGGCCGCGAGGGCGTCGAGATCCCATATCTCGCCGATGAAGAGGCCCATGTGCGGGATGGCCACTTGGTGCAGGGGCTGGAAGGCCCGATCGAATTCGTTGGGCCGGACCTCGAAGCCCCAGGTGTCGGTGGCGATACCGGCGATCTCGCGGGTGTGCAGCCAGTCGGCGGTGGTGAACGAGAGGCCGGGTGCCGGCCCGCCCGCGTAGTCGCCCCAGCCGTCGCGACGCGTCCGCGCCAGCTGTCCCGTACGGACCAGCAGCAGATCACCCCGGCCCACTCGGGAGGATTCGCCCTGTGCGGTGATCGTGGCTTCGAGGTGCTCGGCGGTGATGGCGAAGCCGTCCGGCAGTTCGCCATCGGTGCCGATCGCCCGGCCGATGTCGAGCAGCACGCCTCGGCCCGCTATCCGGTCGGCCACGGTCTCGATACCTGTGAGCTGATCGCCTTCGCTGGTCACCACCGCGGAGGCGCGTCGTCCGTTGTAGGCCATGCCGTGGTCGAAGACGTGTCCGAGGCCGTCCCACTGCGTCGACGCCTGCAACGGCATGAACACCACGTCGTCGGCACCGCCGATGCCGTGCGGGAACTCCGGCGGACCGAACTCGGCGTCCAGGCCCGAGGAGAGCATGGTGTGCACGGGATTGGTCCTGCGGCGCCAGCCTTTCTGCGGACCGTTCGTGTCGAAGCGCTGGGCGAGCGAGAAGGAGACCCCGCGCCGGATCAGGGCTGCGCCCTCCCGCCGTTTGCCCTCGTCGAGGAAGTTGAGGGTGCCCAGTACGTCGTCCTGTCCCCAACGTCCCCAGTTGGAGCAGCGCTTGGCGGCATCGGCGATCGCGCCGGCGGGGTCGGCACGGTCCAGTTCGTCCGGGGTCACGCCGGGTTCCTTCCGATGAAGAACTCACGGAACGGGTCCATGCTGGGCTCGAGTCCGGCGTCGAGGAGTCCCTTGCGCAGGGCGTGCATCTGGGCGTCGTGGATGCGCTGGGTGGGCTGGCGCAGCGGTCCGCCGTTGTAGCCCTGCAGCCACCCCTGGAACTTCCATGCCTGCCGGTTGATGAAGGCACCGCCGTGCAGCACGGGAGCAAGGCCGCCCTTGATCTTGCGGGCCGGATGCAGCTGCCAGTAGATGTCGGTGGCGTCGTCGTACTTGCCCTCGCGCAGCAGCTGCATGACACGCGGGATCATGGGCCCGAAGTATTCGTGGTCGCTCGTGGCGGACAGCTGGATGGGCATGACCTGTGCCAGCGGGATGAGCTCGCCCTCGATGGGCACCGAGATGACGACCTCGCCGCCGAAGAGCCGGTGGCACTCGATGGCGCTCTGAATGCTGGGGAAGCCGCCCTCGGCCTTGATGACCGCGATGTTGGGGCAGTCGTCGATGAGCCGGCGGATGAGCCGCGTCGGGATGTCCGAAGGGTGCACCCGGGAACTGAACCCCCACAGGTACATCGGGAACAGGATGACCGCGAGGTTCGTGGCGTCGCAGACGGCCTTGGTGTAGTCGTAGATCTCCTGTTCCGACTCCGGGTAGAAGTTCGGCGGGTAGGACAGGAGCACCAGGTCGGCACCGGCCTCTTCGGCGCCGCGCACCGCCTCGAGGTTCTGCTCCAGGGTGCTCCAACTGCCGTGGTGGACCACGACGAAGTCGTCGCCCGCCTCATCACGGACGATCCGCAGGAAGTCGAGGTATTCGGGCAGGGTGATGCTGACCTCGGAGACGCCGAGGGTGCCGAGGAATCCGTGCTGCTCGGCGAGCCGGACGTCGTGCCTGATGCCCTGCTCGTTGATGCCGCGAAGGTCGGCGGTGAACGACGGGATCGTGCAGTTGACGGCTCCGACGAGCTTTTCGCGGGCCCAGTCCCGGGCCTCTGTGCGGGTGTATGCGGGCATGGTCGTCCTTGCCTCGGTGAGTGGGTGATGGGGGGCGGTGACTCAGCGCCTGGGCGGGTCGGTCCTGGGGCGCTCGTTCGTGCTGCGGCAGTCGGCTCAGGGCGCGCCGGCGCCTTCCCAGGCCAGGTACTTCATCTCCAGGTACTCTTCGATGCCGTAGACGGAGCCCTCCCGCCCCAGCCCCGACTGCTTGACGCCGCCGAAGGGGGCGACCTCGTTGGAGATCAAGCCGGTGTTGATGCCCACCATCCCCGCTTCCAGGGCGGCCGAGACGCGCCAGGTCCGCTCGGAGTCGCGGGTGAAGAGGTAGGCGGCCAGGCCGTAGTCGGTGTCGTTGGCCATGTGGACGGCCTCGGCCTCGTCGGTGAAGCGGATGAGCGGGGTGAGCGGGCCGAAGGTCTCCTCGCGGGTGACGAGCATGCCCGGGGCCACGTCCGTCAGCACGGTGGGCTGGAAGAAGAGCCCTCCACGCCGGTGCCGTGAACCGCCGCACAGGATCCTGGCACCCCGGTTCGTGGCGTCGGCGAGATGTTCCTCGACCTTCGCCACCGCTGCCTCGTCGATGAGCGGTCCCTGCTGCACGCCGTCATCGAAGCCGTCTCCGACGACGAGGTCCTCGACCCTGCGGGTCAACGCCTCTGCGAAGCGGTCGTGGATTCCCGCCTGCACGTAGACACGGTTGGCGCTGATGCAGGCCTGGCCGGTGTTGCGGTACTTGGTGGCGACGACACCGGCGACGGCGGTCTCGACGTCGGCGTCGTCGAAGACGAGCACCGGCGCGTTGCCGCCCAGTTCCATCGAGGTCTTCTTCACCGTCTGGGCGGACTGGGCCAGGAGCAGCCTGCCGACCTCGGTGGAGCCGGTGAAGCTGACCTTGCGGACCAGCGGGTTACCGGTCAGCTCGGGCCCGATCTCGTGCGGGTCGCCGATCACCACGTTGAGGACCCCGGCCGGTACACCGGCCCGTTCGGCAAGCTCGGCGAGGGCCAGTGCCGTCAAGGGCGTCTGCTCGGCGGGCTTGACGACCATCGTGCAGCCCGCGGCCAGCGCCGGAGCGGCCTTACGGGTGATCATCGCGGCGGGGAAGTTCCACGGGGTGATGGCCACGCACACCCCGACCGGTTCCTTGAGCACCAACACCCTGCGCGAGCCTTCCGGTGCCGCGAACACGTCGCCGCGGATCCGTTTGGCCTCCTCGGCGAACCACTCGATGAAGGAGGCGGCATAAGCGACTTCCCCGCGGGCCTCGGCGAGTGGCTTGCCCTCCTCCAGGACGATCAGCCGGGCCAGGTCCTCCGTGTGCTCGGTGACAAGGTCGAACCAGCGCCGCAGCACCTGTGCGCGCTGTTTGCCCGACCGTGCCCGCCACTCGGGCAGAGCACGATGAGCGGCGTCGACGGCCTGGGCGGTCTGCGCTCTGCCGAGTGCCGGCAGGTCCGCTATGAGTTCACCGGTCGAAGGGTTGCGGACGGTGAGCCGACCGCCGTCGCCGGCTTCCAGCCACTTGCCCTCGACGTAGGCGGCCGTGCGCAGCAGCGTGGGGTCGGACAGACCGAGTGGAACGGTCGTCTCCATGGTCATGGCGGCTCTCTCACTTCTGCACGGGATGAATGGTGGCCGGCATCCGGGTTCCGAGTCCCAGCCGCTGGGCGTTGCGCACGCACATGCCGGCGACCGCCAGGTCCTGGGCCGCTGAGCCGACCGACTTGTACAGCGCGATCTGGTCGACGCGGGTGCGCCCGGGGATGCGCTCGCCGACGAGGTCGGCCAGCGAGCGGATCTCGCCCGCCACGTCGAGACCGGCGGCTCGCGCAGCGATCAGGTCCCCGGTGTCGTCGAGCACCTCCTCGACCATGTCCGCCACGATCACGTCGGCACGGGCGATCACCTCGGGGTCCACCTCACGCTGCTCGGGCAGGGTGGATCCGATGGACACGACGGTCATGCCTGGTCGGAGCCACTTGCCGAGCAGGGTGGGGGTCTCGTCGCGGGACCGGGCGGCGCAGACAACCAGCGTGGCGCCTGCCACGGCCTCCTCGGCGCCGGCCGCCTGCGTGATCGGCAGGTCGGACAGTTCGGCGGCGAATCGGGCTCGGCTCTCCGGTCGTGGGCTGTACACCCGTACGTCCTTGAGGTCGCGTACGACGGCGAGGGCGCGCACATGGTTCCGCGCTTCGAAACCAGAGCCGATCACGGCGACGGTCAGGGCGCCGGGCAGCGACAGCAGGTCCGCCGCGACGGCCGAGGTGGCCGCCGTCCGGTAACCGGTGATGGAGTGGCCGTCGAGCAGGGCCACCAGCTCGGCCGTCCGCTGGTCGAACAGGGGGATGAGGTAGGAGGCGCAGCGCGTCTGCATCGTGGCCGCGATGATCTTCGCTCCCATCAGTTCGCGTCCGGCCGGTACGCCGGTGAGGGTGCGCAGCCAGCCGTGGTCTCCGCGGGCCATGCCGCGGGTCGGATAGCGTGCTCCGTCCATGCTCGTCGCGTATGCCTCGCGCACCGCCGAGGTTGCCAGCTCCCAGTCGAAGGCCGCCTGTACCGCTGCGTCATCAAGGAAAAGAGTCACTTCAGTGGCCTTTACGGAGGAGGGGGAGGGATCAGATCGGCGAGGGGGTCCACAGACCGCCGTCCGTCTGCTTGAGCAGCACCGGCAGCATGCTTTCGGTCATCGACCCGCCGGTCCCCCACTGGTCCTGCGACTGAGGAGAGGTGCTGTCGAAGACGCGGGGCTCCCACGCCTCGTCGTCCTCGATCGTCTCGAGCTCCGTCGTGTACTCGACGACGTTCTCATTCGGGTCGAGGAAGTAGGTGAAGGTGTTGTCTCCCGGGCCGTGCCGGCCTGGGCCCCACAGCGGGCGGTGACCGGCGCGCATCAGGCGCCCGGACCCGCGCATGTACTCGTCGAGGCCGCGCATCTCGAAGGAGATGTGATTCAGCGAGACGCGCGGTGCTCGGGAGATGGCGAGGATGTGATGCTGGGTTCCGCTGCGCATGAAGCACATCAGGTCGCCGAGCCAGTCCGAGAGGCGGAAGCCGAGGTAGGTCTCGTAGAACGCCTTGGTCGCGGCCACATCGGTGGAGTTGATCACCACGTGGCTGAGCTTCTTGGGGACGGATTCGCGTTCCTCGAGCTCCCGGAAGGGCTTCTGCGCGACCCCGGCGGACACCTCGACGAGTCGGCCGTCGGGGTCGAAGAACCGGACGCCGTATCCGCCGCCCGGGGTGTCCAGCTTGCCGGGCTCCCGGTCGAGCGTGATTCCGCCGACCGCCAGCCGACGGGCCAACTCGTCGACTTCTTCGGGAGAGTTCACACCGAAGGCGATGAGGTCCAGTCGCTTGTCCTGGTCCTGCCGGACCCGAAGGATGTACTGCTCCGGGTCCGCGGGAGTGGCGAAGAAGGTCACACCGCTGTCGTCGGCCACCGGCTGCAGTCCCCAGAGGTTCTTGTAGAACTCCAGAGCCTTGCCGTAGTCGGGCACACCGATACCCACATGCCTGAGATGGGTGATCGGACGGAAGGCTGCGGTCATCGTCGACTCCTGCTCTTCAGTGACGCCGAACAGGGCGTTCGCGTCGCTTTTCCCGCTGCAAGACGCTAGACAGACGCACTCCTCGATACAAACAATCGATAGTGATGCGTTCGGATTGATGACATCAATCCGTGGTCGGAGTCGACCGTCGAGCCGCGGCAGCCGACTTCTGTCGGCATGCCTTCAGCACAGACGGGAATTCCGGTCGATGCCCACCACCAATGCGCCCCTGGATCTCAACCGGGTGGATCTGAACCTGCTCGTCGCCTTCGACGCCCTGATGGCGGAACGGAGCGTGACCGCGGCGGCGGCCCGGCTGGCCGTCGGACAGTCGGCCATGAGCTCCACGCTGGCTCGGCTCCGCAAGCTCCTGAACGACCCGATCCTCGTCCGGCAGGGGCGGACCATGGTTGCCACACCGGTTGCCGAGTCGCTGGTGCAGCCAGTGCAGAAGACGCTGACCGACATCAAGTCGCTGCTGTCACAGCGCGACAGCTTCGATCCCGCGACCGACCACAGGACGTACTCGGTGATGGCGAGCAGCTACGCGGCCGTCGCCGTACTGCATCCGCTGTTGGTGCAGCTGCCGGCCGAGGCTCCGAACGTGCGGTTGCGCATCCAGCCCTTCGCGGAGGAGTACGCGGAACAGCTGACCCGCCACCAGATCGACCTCGTCATCGTTCCGCGCGAGCTGGTGCCCAGCGGGCCGGACCTGTGCAGTGAGGCCGCGTACACCGACCGCTACGTGATCGCGGTCGACCAGGAGCACCCCGATGTGGGCGAGAGCATCTCGGTCGAGCAGTTCAGCGAGCTGCCGTACCTCGCGACGAGCCCCGACCGGCGACCCTCCCTGGCCGAACTGAATCTCGACCTGCTCGGCATCCCGCGCCACGTCGAGGTCACCACGAGTTTCGAACTCGCCCCGTTCCTGATCCGCGGTACCCGGCTCATCACCTTGATCCCCGAAACGCTCGGGCGCCGCATCGCCCCGGCGACAGGCCTGCGGCTGCTCGAACCTCCCATGGAGCTGCAGCCGGGCACCGAAATGATGGTCTGGATGAAACGCATGGACGACGATCCGGGCCACGCCTGGCTGCGGCAGCGCATGCGCCATTTCGCAAATGCCTACATCCGGGACACACCGCCCGCCCCGGCAGCCGGCTGAGACAGGACCGGTCAGGAGAAGCCTGGCCGCGTTCCATCGATTGGATCAATGCCGACGCATCGACAGGAATTGCTTTTCACCATGTGATGACAGCCATAGCCTGACGTCTCGAGCCGCAGGCAGGGCCACGGAATTCCGCTGATCGCCCCTGCTGAGCACGACTGAGGCAAGGGAGCCCCATGACTGCCATCTCTCCAGAAACGGCCGATGCCGCTACCATCCTGGACCGCGTCGAGGCCTCGCTGAAGAACGATCTCGTCCCGGTGGAAATCTTCAACGACGAGGCGGTGTTCCGCGCCGAAATCGAGCAGATATTCACCAAGTGCTGGGTGTTCGTCGCGCACGAGAGCGAGATCCCCAAGGCGGGTGACTTCGTGCAGCGCAGAATCGGCCTCGATCCGGTGATCGTCACGCGCGACGGCAAGGGCGGCATCAACGTGCTGTCCAACTACTGCCGTCACCGGGGCACCCAGGTGTGCCAGACCGATGCCGGCAACTCCCGGTTCTTCAAGTGTCCTTACCACGGGTGGACCTACAGCAACAACGGCGACCTGGTCGGCACCCCGCACCTGCACGACGCCTACGGCGAGCGTCTCGACCCCAAGACGTGGGGCCTGATACGCGCGCCCCGGGTGGCCACCCGGCAGGGCTTCGTCTTCGCCTCGCTGGACCCGGACGGACCGTCGCTGGACGAGTACCTGGGCGGGGCCGGGTGGATGCTCGACCTGATCGTCGGGCTGGCACCCGGCGGCATGCGGGTCGCCGGGCCGCCGGAGCGCTACCGGCTGCACGCCGACTGGAAGACGGCCGCCGAGAACTTCACCGGCGACGGTTACCACGTCGACACGCTGCACTGGAGCACGGAAGAAATCGCGTTCTCCCAGGGGCTGCAGTCGACGTGCGAGATCGCGCGCTTCTACGAATTCGAGAACGGCCACGCCTTCACCGGCCATGCCTGGACCAAGGCGGTCCATCCCGGCTACGTGCTCTGGGGCTACGCGCCGGAGATCACCCGGCACTTCGACCTGTCGGGCCTGGACGAGGCACAGCTCCACGTGGTCAACCACGAGCCGCCGACGGTCGGAACGATCTTCCCGAACCTCAGCTTCCTCCGGCTGAACACCCCGTCCGTGCCGGGCGGTCCCCTGTCGGTGATCACCAGCTTCCGACAGTGGCAGCCGATCGGCCCCGGCGAGATCGAACTGTGGAACTGGCAGTTCGTCTGGGACTTCATGTCGCAGGACGAGGCCCGCGACTCCTACGTCAACGGCCAGTTCACCTTCGGCTCGGCAGGCATCTTCGAGCAGGACGACACCGTCGCCTGGGAAGGCGCACCGCGCGCCGCCCGAAGTCCGTGGATGCGCAAGGCCGGCATGGAGTTCCACTTCCAGCAGGGCAACAACAGTCAGGTCGACCAGTCGCACGACCCCTCGTGGACCGGCCCGGGCCGCAAGCGCAACACCGGCTACGGCGAGCACGTGCAGCTCCACTTCTACCGCCACTGGCTGAACGTGATGCGCGGGAACACCGGCGCCGGCACCGAGGGAGCTGAGTGAGCATGACCACGACCGACACACCCCGCATCGTCCCGCCCGTGAGCGCGGGCCGCGAACTTCAGGCCTTGGCCACCCAGTTCCTGGCGCTGGAGGCCCGGCTGCTCGACGAGGGCCGCGAGGAGGAGTGGTACGGACTCCTTGACGACGAACTTCTCTACACCGTGCCGATCCGACAGGCAGCGGAACCGCGTTCCAAGGAGATCGACCGCAACGCTTTTCGGGTCCGGGACACCAAGGCCCACGTACGCACGCGCCTGGACCGGCTCAACACCGACCACGCGTACTCTGAGGTACCTCCGTCCCGCACCTTGCGCATCGTGGGCAGCATCGAGGTCGAGGAGACCGACCGCCCCGACGTCATCAAGGTGTCGAGCGCCCTGCTGGTCTACCGCCAGCGCGGCATAGACCCGCACTTCGATCTCATCCCGTGCAGGCGCTACGACCAGCTCCGCCTCACACCGTCGGGCCCACGTCTGCTGTCCCGCGAAATCGTGCTGACCGAAACGGCGCTGGCCACTCCGAACCTTGGAGTCTTCCTGTGAGCGACAACCTCTCCGTCTCCCTCGACGGCACCCGCTGCAAGTCCTACGGCATCTGCGTCAGCGTCATGCCCGACGTCTTCGACACCCCGCCCGGCAGCCCGACGGCTGTTCTCCTGCGCGACACCGTCGACGCCGACGAGCGGGAGGATCTCGAAGAGGCCGCCCGCGTCTGCCCCGCACAGGCCATCGCGCTCAACCCGGGACCCAAGCCGTGACCGGCGGCTTTGAACGGGTCGTCGTGGTGGGAGCCTCCGCCGCCGGCCTCAGCGCCGCCGACGGCCTCCGGGAGGCCGGATTCACCGGCTCCATCACCGTCCTCGGCGCCGAGCTGCACCAGCCGTACGACCGGCCCACGATGTCGAAGGCCCTGCTTGTCGCCGAGGAGGACCCGCAACTCCTCGAACTCCGCTCTCCCGAACGCATCGAGGCCAGCCGCCTCGACCTGCGTCTCGGGCACGCCGCGGCGGGGCTCGACGTCGACCGCCGCTATGTGGTGACCACGTACGGCGAGGCGCTTCCCTGGGACGCTGTGGTCATCGCCTGCGGCAGCCGCCCCCGCGAGATGAGGAGCCTCGCGGGCGAGGTACTGCCGGCCCTGCGCACCCCCGAGGACCTGCGGGTGCTGCGCGAGGCCGCGGCGCGATACGGCGAGATGACCCTGATCGGCTCCGGCTTCATCGGACTGGAGGTCGCGGCCGGTCTCGTCGCGCGGGGCGTGGCGGTCACGGTCCTCGACGCGCTCCCGCTGCCGCTGGAGCCCGTACTGGGGACCGAGCTGGCCACCCATCTCCGCGACCTGCACACCGCACGCGGGGTCCGCTTCCGCGGTGCCGTCGCGGTGGCGTCGGTCACGGGACAACCAGGGGCGTACGAGGTCCGGCTCACGGACGGAAGCGCGCACCGGACCCCGTTCGTGCTGACGGGTATCGGCGCCGAACCCGCCGTCGACTGGCTGGCGGACTCCGGGATCGAGGTGACCGGCGGGATCGTCACCGATGCCGCCGGCCGGACCAACGTACCCGGCGTGTGGGCCGCCGGTGACGTGGCCGCGTTCCACCACCCGCTGCTGGGACAGCGCGTACGCGTGGAGCACTGGACCCATGCGGTCGAGCAGGGCCGGCACATCGGCTTGAACATCGCCCGCGGCGAGACCACGCCCTACCAGGGAGTGCCGTACTTCTGGACCGACCAGTACGGCATGCGGTTCCAGTGCTACGGCCGCCGCCGCGCGGGCGACCGCGGCCTCGTCGTCGAGGGTTCACTCGACTTGGGCGAGTTTCTCGTCCTGTTCGGCCACGCCGGCGAGTTCCACGCCGCGTTCGCCTGCGGGCGTGTCCGCTCGCTGCGCGACTATCGCAAGCTGCTCGCCCGCGGCGGCACCTGGGACGAGGCACTCGCGCTCGCCCGCACGAACAATCCCGCCCTCGACACCACCGTGTCGTGCACCGACCGGAAGGAACGCACCACCCATGAAGCTGCTTGACGACCACGTCGTCCTCATCACCGGCGGCGGCTCCGGCCTCGGTCTCGGCGTCGCCCGCCACTGTCTCGAAGAGGGCGCGCAGCTCGCGATCCTCGAATACGACCAGGCCAAGGTACTCGGGCTGAAGAAGGAGTTCGGCGACGACGTCCTCGTCGTGCACGGCGACGTACGCAGCATCGACGATCTTCGTGCCTGCCGGTCTCAGATCGAGGACCGCTACGGCCGGCTCACCTCCCTCATCGGCGCGCAGGGCATCTTCGACGGTAACGTCCGGCTGACCGACATCCCCGTCGAGCGCGTCGGCGAACTGTTCGACGAGGTCTTCTCGATCAACGTCAAGGGCTACGCGCTGACCGCGCGGATCATGCACGACCTGCTCCAGGCCGAGGAAGGGGCGATCGTGCTCACCGCGTCCCAGGCGGCGTTCGCAGCCGACGGCGGCGGTGCGGCCTACACGGCCAGCAAGGGGGCGGTGCGCAGCCTGGTGAACCAGCTGTCGTTCGAGTTCGCCCCGCGGGTACGGGTCAACGCCGTCGCCCCTTCGGGCATCGCGGGCAGTCAGCTCCGCGGGCCCGGCGCTCTCGACCTGCACGAGTCCAAGCAGTCGGACATTCCCGCGGACGCCTTCCGCGCGATGTTCGAATGGTCCACGCCCCTTCAGCACCTGCCCGCCCCGGAGGAGTACGGGCCCTTCTACGCACTCCTCGCATCCCGGCACAACAAGGTGATGACAGGCCAGACCGTGATCGCCGACTCGGGCACCCTGAACCGGGCCCTCATGAGCATGGGCCAGCTCGTCAGCAGCTACCCGTCGGCCTGAGTGCTGCGCCTCTGCGCACCACACCGGGTCGCAGAGGCGCGCATGCCGTCTTCCTGCTGGACGTGCATCAACCGTACGACCGTTGACGTACGTGCCCTTGCCGCTTGGCCGGCCTGTCCCGAACCCCACATGCACGACTGGCGGTTGGGCAGACGGAAGGTGACCGGCGGTCAGCCGATCTTGGTCATGGCCCACTGCTGCGAGGTGCCGCTGTTGGATGTGTACTGGATCACCGCGTTGCCCTCGATGGTGACATTGCCGTTGTCCAGCGCTTTGCCGCCGTTGGCGGACACCAGCCGGTACACGCCCTCGAGCAGGCCGGCTGGCATGCGTGTGAGATAGGCCCCCGAGTACACGCGGGCCGGATCGGCAGTCTGCCCCGACCACAGCAGGTATCCCCCTAAGAGCCTGCGAGGGTGATCCACGCTCCGGCGGTCCGGCCGGTGCCGTCGCTGGACTTTATCGATCTCCGCCGTAATCAAAAATGGCTGAGCATGGATCGACCTGACTTCGGGCGAAAAGTCTGCGTAGATCAGGCGCGTCAACTCCAGCCGTGATTCATAAATCACGTGACCACGCATGGTCGAGGACCAGTAGAAACCCGAGTAATGCTTTTGGCCGTAATACCAACGGAACGTGCGCCACGGAAACCAACGATTCCATTCTTTCAATGTCCGTATACGGCCATGGCGCCGCCGCAAGCTCACCGTCACTCCGGCGTACCGTCAACGAGGCAGAGCCGACCGCAATGCTCACGCGTCCCCCAGCAATTCATGCGCCGGCCTCATAGCATGGTGCCGTCAGGCCGTCCCTCTGACGGTTGCATGGGAGCACGCAGACACACATAGCGGGCCGCAAGGTTCACACTCATGAGCAATACCTAGAACAGGTGTTCGTCTCAGTTCATTGGCCAGTTGGCCAGACAGTGGCCACCTGGAATGAGAATTGGTCACAGACCTTGAGAACCTACACCCACCCCCACCTCAGCCGGTCCGGCGGATCAGGGCCAGATACATCGCGTCCGTGCCGTGCACATGCGGCCACAGCTGCACATCGGGCCCCTCGCCCAGCTCCGGCACCCCCGGCAGCAACGGTCGCGCGTCCACGAGTTCGGTCTCCGGACGCTGCTTCAGCACGTCCTGGACCACCGCCCGCGTCTCCGCCAGATGCGGGGAGCAGGTGGCGTACCCGACCACCCCACCCACCCGCACCGAGTCGATCGCGGTACGCAACAGCGCACGCTGCAGCGGACCGAAGTTGTCGAGGTCCTCGGGGCGACGCCGCCACCGAGCCTCCGGGCGCCGGCGCAGCGCGCCCAGGCCCGTGCAGGGGACGTCCATCAGGACCCGGTCGAAGGTGCCGGGGCGCCACGGCGGCCGGGTGCCGTCGGCGGCGATGACCTGGTACGGCCCCGGATTGCCGTGCAGCGCCTTCTCGACCAGCCCCGCCCGGTGCGGCTGCTTCTCGGAGGCGAGCAGCACGGCCCCCCGCTCGGCGGCGAGCGCGGCGAGCAGCGCGGCCTTGCCACCGGGTCCGGCGCAGCCGTCCAGCCACTTCGCGTCCGGTCCCTCGACCGGCACGTTGGCGAGCGCGAGAGCGACCAGCTGGCTGCCCTCGTCCTGCACACCGGCCCGGCCCTCCTGCACGGCGGTGATGGCGCCGGGCTCCCCGCCCTCGGTGAGCCGCACGGCGTACGGCGACCAGCGCCCCGGCATCGCGGCCTCCTCACCGAGGAGTTCCTCGGTGGTGGCCCGCCCGGGCCGGGCGACCAGCGTCACCTCGGGCCGTTCGTTGTCGGCGGCCAGCAGTTCCTCTATTCCGGCGCGCCCGCCGCCCAGGGAGTCCCAGAGCGCGGAGACGACCCACCGCGGGTGCGAGTGCACCACGGCCAGATGGTCCTCGGGGTCCTGGTCGTAGGGCGGCGCGACCTTCGCGATCCAGCCGTCGAGATCGTCCTGCGCGACCTTGCGGAGCACGGCGTTGACGAACTTGGCCCGACCGTCGCCCAGCACCACCCGGGCCAGCTCGACGGAGGCGGAGACGGCGGCGTGGCTGGGAATCCGCGTCCCGAGCAGCTGGTGCGCCCCCAGGCTGAGCACGTCGAGGACCGGCGGGTCCACCTCGCGCAACGGCCGGTCGACGCACTCGGCGATGATCGCGTCGTACGTCCCCTGCCGGCGCAGCGTCCCGTACACCAGCTCGGTCGCGAGCGCGGCGTCCCGCCCGTCGAAGTCGCCCTTCTCCCGCGCCTTGCGCAGCAGCGGAGGCAGCACGAGGTTGGCGTACGCGTCCCGCTCGTCCACGGCGCGCAGCGCCTCGAAGGCGAGGATGCGGACGGGGTCCTTCTGGGGACGTCGGTAGGGCTTGGCGGGCCTGCGCGGCCGCCGGGACTGCTCGCTCACGAAAAGGTGCTCCGGGTATGGGAATGAGGCGACTCCCAGCGTACGCCGGGCACGCCGGAAAGCCGCTGGTGGGGAAAGGGGCTCAGTGGCCGAGGGTCTCCCCGGCGCCGATGCGCGCGCCACGCGCCCAGTCGGCGGCCCGCATCGGCTTCTTGCCCTGGGCCTGCACCCAGAGCAGTTCCACGGCGTACGACCCCGTCCCCACATGCACGCTGTTCTTCCCGACGGCGATCTCGGCCGGGCTGAGATCGGTCCGCTCGGGCACCGGCGTGACCTGGATGAGCTTGAGCCGCTCACCGCGGAAGGTGGTCCAGGCACCGGGGGCCGGGGTGCACCCGCGCACCACCCGGTCGACCCGCAGCGCGGGCGCCGACCACACCACCTTCGCGTCCTCGACGGTGATCTTCGGCGCGAGGGTGATGCCCTCCCCCGGCTGCGGTACGGCCTTGAGCGTGCCGTCCTCGATACCGTCCATGGTCGCGGCGAGCAGTCCGGCCCCGGCGAAGGCGAGCCGGGTCAGCAGGTCACCGCTGGTGTCGGCGGGCCGAATCTCCTCGGTGACGGTCCCGTAGACGGGCCCGGAGTCGAGGCCCTCCTCGATGAGGAAGGTGGAGGCGCCCGTGATCTCGTCGCCCGCCATGATGGAGTGCTGTACCGGAGCCGCTCCGCGCCAGGCGGGAAGCAGCGAGAAGTGCAGGTTGACCCACCCGTGGACCGGCACGTCGAGGGCAACCCGGGGCAGCAGCGCGCCGTAGGCCACCACCGGACAGCAGTCCGGCCCGATCTCCTTCAACCGCTCCAGGAACTCCGGCTCGCGCGGCTTGAGCGGCCTCAGCACCTCGATCCCGGCCTCCATCGCCCGCTCGGCCACAGGCGAAGCGACCAGCCTGCGCCCCCGCCCGGCCGGCGCATCGGGCCGCGTGACCACGGCGGCCACCTCGTGCCGTCCGGAGGAGATGAGAGCGTCCAGAGCGGGAACGGCGACTTCGGGGGTACCGGCGAAGACAAGCTTCATGGGCGACTGAGACCCTCTCGAACGGCATCAACACGGGCAACAAGCAAGTCTATGCCGCACCAACCAACCACCGCCCCCAGCCCACACACCACAGGCCACCAGCCGCGAACCGGCCAACGAGCGACGAACCGGCAACCCGCCGACCACGAGCACACCCCCACAGGCCGCCCAACCTCTCCACCAACTAGCCCGGGCGGCGCGCGGGCGGGCGACAGGCGACAGGCGACAGGCGACAGGCGACGAAACCGCAACCCGCCGGCCACGAGCGCCTCCACAGGTCTCAACCTCTCCACCGACCGGAAGGGGCGGTGCGCGGGTGGGAGAACACCCCGGTGGTGCGAACCCCGCCGCACGGCGTACGCATATGCCCATACGCCCCCACACCGTGACCAGCGGAGCGCCCACGCGTTGTCAAGAGAGAGTTGACCACAACGGGCCGCATGCGCGGCCCATTCCTTTCAACGCCGGTTCGAGAGGCTTGTTCATGGCCGACCACGCAACCCACGACGCCCAGGCCCGGGCCAGCCTGCACTTGCTGGTGCGGGACATCGAGCGGGTCCGCCGCCAGGTGGACGCGCTACGCACGCTCACCGCCCAGTTGGGCAACGTCTACCGCCCGCGCCGCTCCGGCCCGTCCACGGGCTTCGTCGTCTACGGACGCGCCCCCGCCCCGACGGTCCGTCTCGCCCAGGAACTCCGGGACAGTGTCGAAACCCTGGTCACGGCCGCCGTGGACTTCGACCGTTCTCTCGGCTTCTCGTGGGACGCGGTGGGCTCCGCGCTCGGTGTCACCAAGCAGGCGGTGCACCGCCGTTACGGCGCCCGTCGCGCCGCGTCCCAGACCGCCGCGGTTACGGCCGAGCCCGACCGGTCCACGGAATCGTCGGGCACCCGCACGATCAACGTGGGCGGCGGCCTGCCCACCGTGCCCACGGTCCCGGCCGCCCGCTCCATGCCGACCCAGCCGACCGCGGGCAGCCCCACCCTCCGCGACGAGGCCCGGCCGACGGCCTTCCCCGGCCCGCGCAACGGCTGACGTCCGCCGGGGCCGACCGACACAGGGCTGACCTCGATGGCCGACCCGCCCGCCCTTGCCCTCCCGGCAAGCATCCGGGAGGGCGGCCGTCCGCCGGCTCACCCGATGTCCGGCGGATCGATCCGCACCCGAACCGCCTCCCCGCCCCCACCTGCGCCCCCGCTCCCCCGCGCCATCCGGGCGGCCTGAGCCGACTTCAGCGCGGCGGCGAGCACCGCCCCACTCCCCGGCGGCACCCGTACCAGCACCCGCTCCCAGTGCTCCCCGGGCGGCGGCCCACCCGCCCGCCGAGGCACCCCGGCCCGCACCACGGGCACCGGCACCGGGCCCAACACCTCGGCGTCCGGCGGCAGTTCGGCCGTACCGAGGAACTCGGCGAGCGCCTCCGCCGTCCCCGACACCGCCGCCATCCGCGACACCGGCGGAAACCCCAGCTCCGCCCGCTCGGCGAGCTCCCGCACCGCGTGCCCGACGGGATCCCACCGCACCAGCGCCTGCACGGGCCGCAGCGTCGGCTCCGCGACGACGACCACGGTTCCCCCGTCGCCCTGCGGCCGCACCAGCGCCCCGGCCGCGATCCACCGGCGCAGCGCGTCCTCACCGGCCCGCAGATCCGGCCGCCCGAGCATCGCCCAGCCGTCCAGCAGCAGGGCCGCCGCGTAGCCGCCCTCGGCCACCGGCTCCGCACCCGGTGTGCTCACGACCAGCGCGGGCGTCCCCGGCACGGTGTCCAGCACCTGCTCGCGTCCCGAGGTCCGTACCGGTACGGCGGGAAAGGCCCGCCCCAGCTCCTCGGCGGTCCGCCGGGCCCCGACCACCTGGGCGCGCAGCCGGAAGCCGCCGCACTCAGGGCAGTGCCAGTCGCTCTCCGCCCGCCCGCACCACCCGCACTCCAACGCCCCGGCGTCCCGTGCCTCCAACGGACCGGCACAGTGCCGGCAGCGCGCCGGCGCCCGGCACTGGGCGCAGGCCATCCGCGGCACATACCCCCGTCGGGGCACCTGCACCAGCACCGGGCCGTGCCGCAGTCCCTCCCGGACGGCCTGCCAGGCGACCGTGGGCAACCGGGCGGCACGCGCGGCCTCGTCCCGCGCGAGGTCCCCGTCGCCGACCGTCCGTACCAAGGGCGCGGCCAGCCGTACCTGCTCTCTCCCCGCCACCAGGGGCCGGGCCCAGCCGTTCTCCACGAGTTGCGCGGCCTCCACCGTGCAGCTCCAACTCCCGAGCAGAAAACCGCACTTGTCCAGTGCCGCCCGCAACAGCAGCACATCCCGCGCATGCGGCTGCGGCGCGTGCTGCTCGCTGTGGCTGTCGTCGCCGTCGTCCCAGATCGCGACGAGCCCGAGATCCCGCACGGGCGCGAACATGGCGGCCCGCGTCCCCACGACGGCCCGCACCGACCCGCGGCTGACGGCGAGCCACTGCGCGTACCGCTTCTCGGGCCCGGCGTCGGCCGTGAGCAGCGCGTGCCGCCCTTCGCCCAGCACCTCGGTCAGCGCGGCATCGACCCGCGCGGCGGCCCGCCCGTCCGGTACGACGACGAGCGCGCCGCGACCCGAGGCGAGCGTGGCGGCGACGGCCCGGGCGATCTCCTCGCTCCACCCGGGCCCCGGCAGGGCGTTCCACACGGCGCGTGGCGCGCCGCCGGAGGCCAGCGACTCGACGAAGGCGGCGCCGTGCTCGTACCGCGTCCAGGATCCGGCGGCGGGCGTCGGCGGGGGCGGCAGCGGTTCGGGCGAGGGCCGCTTCTCGGCCCGCGCGCTGCGCGGCGGCACCGCCAGCTGCAGCACATCCGCGAGGCTCCCCGCGTACCGGTCGGCGACCGCCCTTGTGAGCCGCAGCAGTTCCTCACTCAGCACCGGCTCGGGCGACACGACCTGGGCCAGCGCGGCCAGCGGCCCCGAGTAGTCCGACTCGGCGAGCCGCTCGACCAGGAACCCGTCGATGAGCCCCCCGCCTTCCCGGCGCCCGTCCCGCACCCGGTGCCGTCCGGCCCCGAACCGGACCCGCACCCGCACCCCCGGCTGCGCGTCGGCGTCCAGTTCGGCGGGGACGGCGTAGTCGAAGTAGCGGTCGAGATGGAGCACGCCCTTGTCCACGAGCACCCGCGCGACCGGCAACCGCTCGGCCAGTGCGGCCCCCCGCCAGGTCCGCGGCTTGGCCCGGGGCGCCTTGGCCCCCCGCACGCTCTCCCGAATGAGCGCGAGCTGCTCCGGCGGCGCCCCTCCGGCGCTTCCGCCCCCCTGCCCGTTCTCGCTGCTCACCCTTGCATTCTTACCAAACGCCGCTGACAACCGGCGCCGCCCGAGTTCACTCCGGCCGCGGAACGCCGTGACGGCATTCTTCTGCCTTGGGCCACTCGGCCATACCGGTCTGCAACCGGCAGCAGGATTCGAACCTGCGTGGGCATCACCCGGAAGAAAGTATCCGAGGCCCGCACACCGGGCGGCGCCGGTTTCCCGAGGTCAGTCCGGCAACGGTCGAAACACACCAGCTTCACCGCGCGCCTGTGGGCGCACTCCACGGAAGTAACCGCGGCCATCGCACCGGGACGACTTCACCGTACTGATCGTCCCGTCCCGTCGGCCAGCCGTTTTCCGCAGCCCCCGGACACGCCGAGGCCCGGCTCCCCCGAAAAGGAGCCGGGCCTCGCACCAGGTGGTTGCGGGGTCAGAGACCCGCGGCCGCGCGCAGGGCGTCCACGCGGTCCGTGCGCTCCCAGGTGAAGTCGGGGAGCTCGCGGCCGAAGTGGCCGTACGCGGCGGTCTGGGCGTAGATCGGGCGGAGCAGGTCGAGGTCGCGGATGATGGCGGCCGGACGCAGGTCGAAGACCTCGTCGATGGCCTTCTCGATCTTCTCGTGGTCGATCTTGGCCGTGCCGAAGGTCTCGACGAAGAGACCGACGGGCTCGGCCTTGCCGATCGCGTAGGCGACCTGGACCTCGCAGCGGGCGGCCAGGCCCGCGGCGACGACGTTCTTGGCGACCCAGCGCATGGCGTAGGCGGCCGAGCGGTCGACCTTGGACGGGTCCTTGCCGGAGAAGGCACCGCCGCCGTGGCGGGCCATGCCGCCGTAGGTGTCGATGATGATCTTGCGGCCGGTCAGCCCGGCGTCGCCCATCGGGCCGCCGATCTCGAAGCGGCCGGTCGGGTTGACCAGCAGACGGTAGTTCTCGGTGTCGAGCTTGATGCCGTCGTCCAGCAGCGCCTTCAGCTCCGGCTCCACGACGAACTCGCGGATGTCGGGGGCGAGCAGCGACTCCAGGTCGATGTCGGAGGCGTGCTGGCTGGAGACCACGACCGTGTCGAGGCGGACGGCCTTGTCGCCGTCGTACTCGATGGTGACCTGCGTCTTGCCGTCGGGGCGCAGGTAGGGGATGGTGCCGTTCTTGCGGACCTCGGAGAGGCGCTTGGAGAGGCGGTGCGCCAGGAAGATCGGGAGCGGCATCAGCGTCGGCGTCTCGTCCGTCGCGTAGCCGAACATCAGGCCCTGGTCGCCGGCGCCCTGCTTGTCGAGTTCGTCCTCGTCGCCCTCGACCCGCTTCTCGTACGCCGTGTCCACGCCCTGGGCGATGTCCGGGGACTGCGCGCCGATCGAGACCGAGACGCCGCAGGAAGCGCCGTCGAAGCCCTTCTTCGAGGAGTCGTAGCCGATCTCGAGGATCTTGTTGCGGACCAGCGTCGCGATGTCCGCGTACGTCTTGGTCGTGACCTCGCCGGCCACGTGCACCAGGCCGGTGGTGATCAGCGTCTCGACGGCGACCCGGGAGGTCGGGTCCTCGCGCAGAAGCGCGTCGAGAATGGTGTCGCTGATCTGGTCAGCGATCTTGTCGGGGTGGCCCTCGGTCACGGACTCCGAGGTGAACAGGCGACGGGACACAACGCTCCCTGGGGTTGCAGCGGCTGCTGGCTGATCATTGGCGGACGACACGGGGGCTGCACCCGGGCGTCGTCCGAGAACAGTTTATCGGTCGCACTCGGCCGCCGGCCCACCTGTCTCGACACTCGGAAGTGCTGTGACCTGCGGCACGGGCATTCTGCCCAATGGTCGGCGGCCTTGACCAGAGCCCCCGCACCGCAATGTCGCGTCCGGGAAAGTTGACATATGGCTGAAATAAGTTAACCCAAACGGGCCGCCACCAGGTCCCAGACGGTGTCGGCGAGAGCCTCCTTCGGCCCGTGCGGCACCGGCGTCTCGCTGCCGTCGGCCCCGAGCACCACGGCCTCGTTCTCCTCGGAGCCGAAGGTCTTGCGTTCGCCCACCTCGTTCACCACGAGCAGGTCGCAGCCCTTGCGTGCCAGCTTGGTCCGGCCGTTGGCGAGGACGTCGTCGGTCTCGGCGGCGAAGCCGACGATCACCTGTCCGGACCGCGCCCGGTCGGCCGAGATCTCCGCGAGGATGTCCGGATTCCGCACCAGGACGATCGGCTCCGGTTCCCGGCCGTCCTTCTTCTTGATCTTCCCGGCCGCGTAGACCGCGGGGCGGAAGTCGGCGACGGCGGCTGCCATCACCACGGCGTCGGCGTCGGCGGCCGCCTTCAGCACCGCCTCCCGCAGCTGTACGGCCGTACCGACCGGGACGACGTCCACGCCGGCCGGGTCGGGCAGTCCCGCGGTGTTCGCGGCGACCAGCGTCACCCGGGCACCCCGCGCGGCGGCCGTGCGGGCGAGGGCGTAGCCCTGCTTGCCGGAGGAGCGGTTGCCGAGGAAGCGGACGGGGTCGAGGGGCTCGCGGGTGCCGCCGGCGGAGACGACGACGTGGCGGCCGGTCAGGTCGGGCTCCCGCACCCCCCGGGCGAGGACGCGGCGGCAGGCCTCGAAGATCTCCACCGGGTCGGGGAGGCGGCCCTTGCCGGTGTCGACGCCGGTGAGGCGGCCGACCGCCGGGTCGATCACGACGGCGCCCCGCCGGCGCAGCGTGGCCACGTTCTCCTGGGTGGCCGGGTGCTCCCACATCTCGGTGTGCATCGCGGGGGCGAAGACGACCGGGCAGCGCGCGGTGAGGAGGGTGTTGGTGAGCAGGTCGTCGGCGAGGCCGTGGGCCGCCTTGGCGAGCATGTCGGCGGTGGCGGGGGCGACGACGACCAGATCGGCGTGCTGGCCGATGCGGACGTGCGGGACCTCTTCGACGTGGTCCCAGACCTCGGTGGAGACCGGGTTGCCGGAGAGGGCGGACCAGGTCGCGGCGCCGACGAAGTGCAGCGCGGAGGCGGTGGGCACGACCCGGACGTCGTGGCCCGACTCCGTGAACCTCCTCAGCAGCTCACAGGCCTTGTACGCGGCGATGCCGCCGCTGACCCCCAGCACGACCTTCGGCTTGCCCACCGGGCCTCCACTCGTCGAATCCATGACGCCATCACACACCACAGGCCCGACAGTCGGCTGCCGGGCCTGTGGATAAGTCAACTGCAATACGAAAGTACTACTGCGCCGGACCCTCGATGGCCTCGGACGTCAGCAGACCCGCGTTGATCTCGCGCAGGGCGATGGAGAGCGGCTTCTCGTGGACGTGGGTGTCGACGAGCGGACCGACGTACTCGAGGAGGCCCTCGCCGAGCTGCGAGTAGTACGCGTTGATCTGACGGGCGCGCTTGGCCGCGTAGATCACGAGGCTGTACTTCGAGTCGGTGGCCTCGAGGAGCTCGTCGATCGGAGGGTTGATGATGCCCTCGGGCGCGGTGATGGAAGAGGACACGCTCTGCCTTCCGATGGATGGGAAAGATTCAGTCTGAATGATCAGCAACGATCACACAACGTCCATCAAGGCTAGCAGCTCGCGCGCCACGTCCTTGACAGAGGTGTTGACCAGGGTTTCGTCGAACTCCGGCTCGGCCGCGAGCTCGACCCTGGCCGCGTCCAGACGCCGCTCGATCACCTCGGGCGCCTCGGTGCCGCGGCCGGTGAGCCTGCGCACCAGCTCCTCCCAGGAAGGAGGAGCCAGGAACACCAGCCGGCCCTCCGGCATGGTCTCGCGGACCTGCCGGGCGCCCTGGAGGTCGATCTCCAGAAGGACCGGCACGCCGGCCTCCAGGTGCTCGAGCACCGCGGCACGCGGGGTGCCGTAGCGGTTGCCGGCGAATTCGGCCCACTCCAGGAGCTCGCCGTTGGCGATCAGTTTGTCCATCTCCTCGTCGGAGACGAAGAAGTAGTGGACGCCGTGCTTCTCGCCGGGGCGGGGCTTGCGCGTGGTCGCCGACACCGAGAGCCAGACCTCGGGGTGTTCCTTGCGCATATGAGCGACGACCGTGCTCTTGCCGACCCCGGAGGGGCCGGAGAGCACGGTCAGCCGCGGACGATCGTCCGGGGGCTCGGGGGTCGTCCCCCGGAATGTTGCAGCCATGCAGCGATTATTCCAGCAATCGCAGGCCGTCCGGGACGGCCCTCCCGGACGGCCCCGTGATCAGGAGCCGGTGCTGCCGAACTCGCGCTCCAGGGAGGCGATCTGGTTGGAACCGAGACCACGCACGCGGCGGCTCTCGGAGATCCCGAGTCGCTCCATGATCTGCTTGGCGCGGACCTTGCCCACGCCCGGCAGGGACTCGAGCAGGGCGGAGACCTTCATCTTGCCGATGACGTCGTTTTCCTGGCCCTGCTTGATGACCTCGTGAAGAGAGGCGCCGGAGTGCTTGAGTCGATTCTTGACCTCGGCCCGCTCCCGGCGAGCCGCGGCGGCCTTTTCGAGCGCGGCTGCGCGCTGTTCAGGGGTAAGGGGCGGAAGAGCCACGCCTACGTCACCTCGGATGTCGAACTGTCGGATACGGACCGGTGAGGAACCTAGTCGCCCCACACCTGGGGAGCTACGAGCAACACGCTTGCCCGTTGACTCTGCTCGGAGACTAGCGGGCAAGTCCGCCGGAGTCAGCGAGAACAGCGGAAAAGTCCTGGTCAGCCTCCGTCAGGCCAGACATTTAAGACATAATGCCCCGGATTTGAGGATGTATTCACGATCGGGCAGTCGCCGAAGGGCTCGCCGAAGCATCCGTCGGAGCCTCCTCGGAGTCCTCACCGACCTGCGACGACGTCCTGGATCTCGCCCGCGAACCGCTCCGCGGCCGCCCTCAGGGCCCCGACATCGGGACCGTGACGCAAAACACCTCGGCTCACGTTTGGAATCACGTTGCGCACCGCGGCCCCGAAGACCGTGGGAAGGTCGGCCGCCGTCGCCCCCTGCGCACCGACGCCCGGCGCGAGGAGCGGACCGTTGATGTCGAGGTCGTACGACGACAGGTCGCCGACCGTGGCACCCACGACGGCGCCGAAGGAACCCAGCGGCTCCTCCCCCGCGTTCTCGGCGGCGAGATGGGCCAGCACGGTCGCGCCGACCGTGCGCCCGTCGGCGCGCACCGCGTGCTGCACCTCGGGGCCCTCCGGGTTGGAGGTGAGGGCCAGCACGAACAGGCCGGCCCCGGTCTCGCGGGCCAGCGCGACGGCAGGGCTGAGCGAGCCGTAGCCGAGGTACGGCGAGACGGTCAGGGCGTCCGAGAAGAGCGGGGCGTCCTTGCTCAGGTAGGCCTCCGCGTACCCGGCCATGGTCGAGCCGATGTCGCCGCGCTTGGCGTCCATGACGACCAGCGTCCCGGCGGCACGCGCCTCCCGCACCACCCCTTCGAGGACGGCGACCCCGCGCGAGCCGAACCGCTCGAAGAACGCGCTCTGCGGCTTCATCACGGCGACCCGGTCGGCGACCGCCTCGACGACGGTACGGCTGAACCGCTCCAGACCCGCCACGTCGTCGTTCAGACCCCACTCGGAGAGCAGCGAGGCGTGCGGGTCGATACCGACGCACAGCGGACCGCGCTCGTCCATGACGCGGCGCAGCCGCGCGCCGAAGGGCTCCAGCGGGCTCATACGGTCTTCCTCACGTCGGCGCCGACCGCGTCGGCGAGGGTGGCGTAGGGGCTGGTGCGCAGGCGCGCGGCGAGGCCCTTGTGGAGGTCGCGAGCGTAGAACGGCCCTTCGTAGATGAAGGCGCTGTAGCCCTGGACCAGCGTGGCACCGGCCAGGATGCGCTGCCAGGCGTCCTCGGCGTTCTCGACGCCGCCGACGCCCACCAGGGTGATCCGGTCGCCCACGCGCGCGTACAGCCGCCGCAGCACCTCCAGGGAGCGCGCCTTGAGCGGCGCGCCGGAGAGCCCTCCGGTCTCCTTCACCAGCGCGGCGTCGGACCGCAGCCCCAGGCCCTCCCGCGCGATCGTCGTGTTGGTGGCGATGATCCCGTCGAGACCCAGCTCCACGGCCAGGTCCGCGACGGCGTCCACGTCCTCGTCGGCGAGGTCCGGCGCGATCTTCACCAGCAGCGGCACCCGGCGGTTCGCCACGACGCGGTCGGCGGCCTCGCGCACGGCCGTCAGCAGCGGACGGAGGTGATCGACGGCCTGGAGGTTGCGCAGGCCCGGCGTGTTCGGCGACGACACGTTCACGACCAGGTAGTCCGCGTACGGCGCGAGCCGCTCGGCCGACTTCACGTAGTCGCCGACGGCCTCGATCTCGGGTACGACCTTGGTCTTGCCGATGTTGACGCCCACGACGGTCCTGAACACGGGCTCACGGGTCGCCAGCCGCGCGGCGACGGTCAGCGAGCCGTCGTTGTTGAACCCCATCCGGTTGATCAGCGCCCGGTCCGCGACGAGCCGGAACAGCCGCTTCCTGGGATTGCCGGGCTGCGCCTCCCCGGTCACGGTCCCGATCTCGACGTGATCGAACCCGAGCATCGACATCCCGTCGATCGCCACGGCGTTCTTGTCGAACCCCGCGGCCAGCCCGAACGGGCCGTGCATCCGCAGCCCGAAGGCCTCGGTGCGCAGCTCCTCGTAGCGGGGCGCGAGCGCGGCGGCGACGAACGTGCGCAGCACGGGGACACGGGCGGCGAGCCGGATCCACCGGAAGGCGAGGTGGTGGGCGGCTTCGGGGTCCATCCGCCGGAAGACGAGCTGGAAAAAGATCTTGTACATGACGTCCTCATGCCAAGGGGGACACCGACACCGGTGCCCCCCTCACAGACAGCTGGGCAACGCGCCCCATCAGGGGCGCGGGAAACTGCGCGACCAGCCACAACCGGTCGGCAGCCGAACCACGACCTATCAGTCCCTCGCGGCCGTCAACCTCTCCGCATGCTCCTGGAGCGACCGCACCCCCACGTCCCCGTGGTTCAGCGCATCGATCCCCTGCACAGCCGCCGCCAGCGCCTGCACGGTCGTCAGACACGGCACCGACCGGGCCACCGCGGCCGTCCGGATCTCGTACCCGTCCAGGCGACCCCCGGTGCCGTACGGCGTGTTGACGATCAGGTCCACCTCACCGTCGTGGACGAGCTGCACGATCGTCCGCTCGCCGTTGGGGCCGACCCCCTCCGACTGCTTGCGGACGACCGTCGCGTTGATGCCGTTGCGCTTGAGCACCTCGGCCGTGCCGGAGGTGGCCAGCAGCTCGAAGCCGTGGGCGACCAGCTCGCGCGCCGGGAAGATCATCGACCGCTTGTCGCGGTTGGCGACGGAGATGAAGGCGCGGCCCTTGGTGGGCAGCGGCCCGTACGCCCCGGCCTGCGACTTGGCGTACGCCGTGCCGAAGACCGAGTCGATGCCCATGACCTCACCCGTGGAGCGCATCTCCGGGCCCAGGACCGTGTCCACACCGCGCCCGTGGATGTCGCGGAACCGCGACCACGGCATGACCGCCTCCTTCACGGAGATCGGCGCGTCGAACGGCAGCTCACCGCCGTCACCGCGGGCCGGCAGCAGCCCCTCGGCGCGCAGTTCGGCGACGGTCGCGCCCAGCGAGATCCGGGCGGCGGCCTTCGCCAGCGGCACCGCGGTCGCCTTCGAGGTGAAGGGCACGGTACGGGAGGCACGCGGGTTGGCTTCGAGGACGTAGAGGATGTCCCCGGCCATGGCGAACTGGATGTTGATCAGGCCGCGGACGCCGACACCCTTGGCGATGGCCTCGGTCGAGGCCCGCAGCCGCTTGATGTCGAAGCCGCCGAGCGTGATCGGGGGCAGGGCGCACGCCGAGTCGCCGGAGTGGATGCCGGCCTCCTCGATGTGCTCCATGACGCCGCCGAGGTACAGCTCCTCGCCGTCGTAGAGGGCGTCGACGTCGATCTCGATGGCGTCGTCCAGGAACCGGTCGACGAGGACCGGCCGGGTGGGGCTGATCTCCGTCGACTCGGCGATGTACGCCTCCAGGCGGGTCTCGTCGTAGACGATCTCCATGCCGCGGCCGCCGAGGACGTACGAGGGCCGGACGAGCACCGGGTAGCCGATCTCGTCGGCGATGGCCTTGGCCTCGGCGAAGGTGGTCGCCGTGCCGTGCTTGGGCGCCGGCAGGCCGGCCTCCGCGAGGACCCGGCCGAAGGCGCCCCGGTCCTCGGCCGCGTGGATCGCCTCGGGGGACGTACCGACGATCGGCACGCCGTTGTCCTTGAGCGCCTGCGACAGACCCAGCGGCGTCTGGCCGCCCAGCTGCACGACCACGCCCGCGACCGGTCCGGCCTGCTGCTCGGCGTGCACGATCTCCAGCACGTCCTCCAGCGTCAGCGGCTCGAAGTAGAGCCGGTCGGAGGTGTCGTAGTCGGTGGAGACGGTCTCCGGGTTGCAGTTGACCATGACCGTCTCGTAGCCGGCGTCGCTCAGCGCGAAGGACGCGTGCACGCACGAGTAGTCGAACTCGATGCCCTGGCCGATGCGGTTCGGGCCGGAGCCCAGGATGATGACGGCCGGCTTCTCGCGCGGCGCGACCTCGGTCTCCTCGTCGTAGGAGGAGTAGAAGTACGGCGTCTTCGCGGCGAACTCGGCGGCGCAGGTGTCGACCGTCTTGTAGACCGGGCGTACGCCCAGCGCGTGCCGGACCTCGCGGACGACGTCCTCGCGCAGGCCGCGGATCTCGGCGATCTGCTGGTCGGAGAAGCCGTGCCGCTTGGCCTCGGCGAGCAGGTCGGTGGTCAGCTCCGGCGACCCGGCCAGCTCGTCGGCGATCTCCTTGATCAGGAAGAGCTGGTCGACGAACCACGGGTCGATCTTCGTGAACTCGAAGACCTCCTCGGGCGTGGCGCCCGCCCGGATGGCCTGCATGACCGTGTTGATCCGGCCGTCGGTGGGCCGTACCGCCTCGTGCAGCAGCGCCTGCTTGTCACCGGGCTCGCCGACGAAGGTGAACTGGCTGCCCTTCTTCTCCAGCGAGCGCAGCGCCTTCTGGAAGGCCTCCGGGAAGTTGCGGCCGATGGCCATCGCCTCGCCGACCGACTTCATGGTGGTGGTCAGCGTGGAGTCGGCCTGCGGGAACTTCTCGAACGCGAACCTCGGGGCCTTGACGACCACGTAGTCGAGCGTGGGCTCGAAGGAGGCCGGGGTCTCCTGCGTGATGTCGTTGGGGATCTCGTCGAGGGTGTAGCCGACGGCGAGCTTGGCAGCGATCTTCGCGATCGGGAAGCCGGTGGCCTTGGAGGCGAGCGCCGAGGACC
Organism: Streptomyces sp. NPDC001714; assembly: GCF_042892755.1. Taxonomy (NCBI): domain Bacteria; kingdom Bacillati; phylum Actinomycetota; class Actinomycetes; order Kitasatosporales; family Streptomycetaceae; genus Streptomyces; species Streptomyces sp. NPDC001714. The sequence continues at coordinate 200,071 of NZ_JBIAUL010000013.1, read as the reverse complement.
GCGACACGCGCGGGTTCATCTCGATGACGATGACCCGGCCGTCCTCGGGGTTCACCGCGAACTGGATGTTGCAGCCGCCCGTGTCGACGCCGACCTCGCGGATCACGGCGATGCCGATGTCGCGCAGGATCTGGTACTCGCGGTCGGTCAGCGTCATCGCGGGCGCGACGGTGATCGAGTCGCCGGTGTGCACGCCCATGGGGTCGAAGTTCTCGATGGAGCAGACGACCACGACGTTGTCGTGCTTGTCGCGCATCAGCTCCAGCTCGTACTCCTTCCAGCCGAGGATGGACTCCTCCAGGAGGACCTCGGTGGTCGGGGAGAGCGTGAGGCCCTGGCCGGCGATGCGGCGCAGCTCCTGCTCGTCGTGGGCGAAGCCGGAACCGGCGCCGCCCATGGTGAAGGAGGGGCGGACGACGACCGGGTAGCCGCCCAGCTCGTCGACGCCCGCGAGGACCTCGTCCATCGTGTGGCAGATGACCGACCGGGCGGACTCGCCGTGCCCGATCTTCCTGCGGACCTCCGCCACGACCTCCTTGAAGAGGTCGCGGTCCTCGCCCTTGTTGATGGCTTCGACGTTGGCGCCGATCAGCTCGACGCCGTACTTGGCCAGGACGCCGTTCTCGTCGAGCGAGATCGCGGTGTTGAGCGCCGTCTGGCCGCCCAGGGTGGGCAGCAGCGCGTCCGGACGCTCCTTGGCGATGATCTTCTCGACGAACTCCGGGGTGATCGGCTCGACATACGTCGCGTCGGCGATCTCCGGGTCGGTCATGATCGTCGCCGGGTTGGAGTTGACCAGGACGACCCTGAGGCCCTCGGCGCGCAGGACGCGGCAGGCCTGGGTGCCGGAGTAGTCGAACTCGGCGGCCTGGCCGATGACGATCGGGCCGGAGCCGATGACCAGGACGGACTGGATATCGGTGCGCTTAGGCACGCTGGCCCTCCATCAGGGAAACGAAGCGGTCGAACAGGTAGGCGGCGTCGTGCGGGCCTGCTGCCGCTTCGGGGTGGTACTGGACGGAGAAGGCCGGCTGGTCGAGCAGCTGCAGCCCCTCCACGACGTCGTCGTTCAGGCACACGTGCGAGACCTCGGCGCGGCCGAACTTCGTGTCGCTGACCTTGTCGAGCGGCGCGTCGACGGCGAAGCCGTGGTTGTGGGCGGTGACCTCGACCTTGCCGGTCGTCCGGTCCTGGACCGGCTGGTTGATGCCCCGGTGGCCGTACTTCAGCTTGTAGGTGCCGAAGCCGAGGGCGCGGCCGAGGATCTGGTTGCCGAAGCAGATGCCGAACAGCGGGGTCCTGCGCTCCAGGACGGCGCTCATCAGGGCCACCGGGCCGTCGGCCGTGGCCGGGTCGCCGGGGCCGTTGGAGAAGAACACACCGTCCGGGGAGACGGCGTACACATCGTCCTCGGTGGCGGTCGCGGGCAGCACGTGCACCTCGATGCCGCGCTCGGCCATCCGCTGCGGTGTCATGCCCTTGATGCCGAGGTCGATGGCGGCGACGGTGAATCGCTTCTCCCCGACCGCCGGGACGACGTACGCCTCCTTGGTGGCGACCTCCTCGTACAGCGAGGCGCCCTTCATGTGCGGCTGGGCCTGCACGCGCGCGAGGAGTTCGGCGTCGGTGGCGATCGCCTCGCCCGAGAAGACGCCGGCGCGCATCGAGCCGCGCTCGCGCAGGTGGCGGGTGAGGGCGCGGGTGTCGATCCCGGAGATGCCGACCACGCCCTGCGCCACCAGTTCCGCGTCAAGCGAACGCTTGGCCCGCCAGTTGGAGGGCACGCGCGCGGGGTCGCGCACGACGTAGCCGGAGACCCAGATGCGGCTGGACTCGTCGTCCTCGTCGTTCCACCCGGTGTTGCCGATCTGCGGGGCGGTGGCGACCACGATCTGGCGGTCGTACGACGGGTCGGTCAGGGTCTCCTGGTAGCCGGTCATGCCGGTGGAGAACACGGCCTCGCCGAAGGTCTCCCCCACGGCCCCGTAGGCGCGGCCGCGGAAGATCCGGCCGTCCTCCAGGACGAGTACCGCGGGAACCTTGCCGGCTCCCCTTGTGGAGGTCGTCATCGTTCGGCGCCTTCCGTGCTGGGTGTCTTGATCATGGAGTTGATGGCGTCGACCCACTCGGTGTGCTCGGCCGCGTGGTCCGAGCGGAAACCGGAGTCGATCAGCTTGTCGCCGTGCGCCCAGGTCACCACGAGGAGTCCGCCCTCGGTGAGGACCTTGCCCGCGATGCCCTTGCCGAGCAGGGCCTCGCGGAGCGCGTCGGCGGGGATGAAGAAGTCGGTCGCGCCGGGGCGTACGACGTCCAGGCCCGCGTCGGTCAGGGTGAGCTCGACCCGGCTGCGGGAGCCGAGGCCGCGGGCCACGATGCGGTCCAGCCACTGCCCGGCGGTGGTGGAGCCGTGGTAGCGGCCGCTCATCGTCAGTTTCGCCGCACCGAGGTCCTCCGGCGCGGTGGGGAGCTCCGGGAGGTCGCCCTGGAGGGTGCCGCGCCACTTCCAGCCCTCGCGCATCAGCCAGTAGACGAGGGCGACGAAGAGGGCGAGGCCGACCAGCCAGCCGATGCGGGCGGACCAGTCGGTGACCGCGGCCGACTTCTTCTCGTCGGCCAGCAGGATCAGAGGTGTCACGTCAGTTTCCCGTCCACGAGCGTCGCCTTGCCCCGCAGCCACGTGTGGGTGACACGGCCCGGCAGCTCGCGTCCCTCGTACGGGGTGTTGCGGCTGCGCGAGGCGAAGCCCGCGGGGTCCACCAGGCCACGGTATTCCGTGTCGACGAGGGCGAGGTTGGCGGGCTCACCTGCCGAGACGGGACGGCCGTGACCGGCGGCCTGTCCGATCCGCGCGGGCTTGAAGGACATCCGGTCGGCGACGCCGGCCCAGGTCAGCAGGCCTGTGTCCACCATGGTCTCCTGGACCACCGACAGCGCGGTCTCCAGGCCGACCATCCCCATGGCGGCCGCGGCCCACTCGCAGTCCTTGTCCTCGTGCGGGTGCGGGGCGTGGTCGGTGGCGACGATGTCGATCGTGCCGTCGGCGAGCGCCTCGCGCAGGGCGAAGACGTCGCGCTCGGTGCGCAGCGGCGGGTTGACCTTGTAGACCGGGTTGTACGACCGCACCAGCTCGTCGGTGAGGAGCAGGTGGTGCGGGGTGACCTCGGCGGTGACGTCGATGCCCCGGGACTTGGCCCAGCGCACGATCTCGACGGAGCCGGCGGTCGAGAGGTGGCAGATGTGGACGCGGGAGCCGACGTGCTCGGCGAGCAGCACATCGCGCGCGATGATCGATTCCTCGGCGACCGCGGGCCAGCCGCCGAGCCCGAGCTCGGCGGAGACGACGCCCTCGTTCATCTGGGCGCCCTCGGTCAGCCGGGGCTCCTGGGCGTGCTGGGCGACGACCCCGCCGAAGGCCTTCACGTACTCCAGGGCGCGGCGCATGATCACGGCGTCGTCCACGCACTTGCCGTCGTCGGAGAAGACGGTGACCCCGGCGGCCGACTCGTGCATGGCACCCAGCTCGGCGAGCTTCTTGCCCTCCAGGCCGACGGTGACCGCGCCGATCGGCTGCACGTCGCAGTAGCCGTGCTCCTGGCCGAGCCGGTAGACCTGCTCGACGACACCGGCGGTGTCGGCGACCGGGAAGGTGTTGGCCATGGCGAACACGGCCGTGTAGCCGCCGCTCGCCGCCGCGCGGGTGCCGGTGAGGACGGTCTCGGAGTCCTCGCGCCCCGGTTCGCGCAGGTGGGTGTGCAGGTCGACCAGGCCGGGCAGCAGCACCTTGCCGGCGGCCTCGACGACCTCGGCGCCTTCGGCGGCCAGACCGGAACCCACCGCCTCGATCGTCTCGCCGTCGATCAGGACGTCCTGCGGCTCACCGCCGAGCACCTTCGCACCACGGATCAGGATCTTGCTCATGGGTCTTACTTCTCCTCGGTGGTGCGGGCGTGGCTGACGGCGGGTTCGTTGCCGCCGAGCAGGAGGTACAGAACCGCCATCCGGATGGAGACTCCGTTTGCGACCTGCTCGACGACGGTGCAGCGCTCGGAGTCGGCGACCTCGGCGGTGATCTCCATGCCGCGGACCATCGGACCGGGGTGCATCACGATGGCGTGCTCGGGCATCTTCGCCATGCGCTCGCCGTCGAGACCGTAGCGCCGCGAGTACTCGCGCTCGGTCGGGAAGAACGCGGCGTTCATGCGCTCGCGCTGGACGCGGAGCATCATCACGGCGTCGGACTTGGGAAGGACCGCGTCGAGGTCGTACGACACCTCGCAGGGCCAGTTCTCGACGCCGACCGGTACCAGGGTGGGCGGGGCGACCAGGGTGACCCCGGCGCCGAGGGTGTGCAGCAGGTCGACGTTGGAGCGGGCGACGCGGCTGTGCAGGACGTCGCCGACGATGGTGATGCGCTTGCCGGACAGGTCCTGCCCTATCCCGGCGTCCCGGCCGACCAGGCGGCGGCGCATGGTGAAAGCGTCCAGGAGGGCCTGGGTGGGGTGCTGGTGGGTGCCGTCGCCGGCGTTGATGACGGCGGCGTCGATCCAGCCGGAGGTGGCGAGGCGGTAGGGGGCTCCGGAGGCGCCGTGCCGGATGACGACGGCGTCGACACCCATCGCCTCCAGGGTCTGGGCGGTGTCCTTCAGGGACTCGCCCTTGGAGACGCTGGACCCCTTGGCGGTGAAGTTGATGACGTCGGCGGAGAGGCGCTTCTCGGCGGCCTCGAAGGAGATCCGGGTCCGGGTCGAGTCCTCGAAGAAGAGGTTGACGACGGTGCGGCCGCGCAGGGTCGGCAGCTTCTTGATCGGCCGGTCGGCGACCCGGGCCATCTCCTCGGCGGTGTCGAGGATCAGGACGGCGTCGTCGCGGGTGAGGTCGGCGGCCGAGATGAGATGACGCTGCATCTGTCAGGCTCCGTAAGGCAGTTCACATATGGGGAGATTGCGGGCAAGCGTGGGCGCACCGGGGTGGTGCGGGCCCCTCGGCCTGCTAGGAGGTCGGCTTCGCGCCGAGCAGCACGGTGTCGCGACCGTCCTCCTCGGCGAGCAGGACCTTGACCGTCTCCCGCAGCGACGTGGGGAGGTTCTTGCCGACATAGTCGGCGCGGATGGGCAGTTCGCGGTGGCCGCGGTCGACGAGGACCGCGAGCTGGACCGCGCGGGGGCGCCCGATGTCGTTCAGGGCGTCGAGGGCGGCGCGGATGGTGCGGCCGGAGAAGAGCACGTCGTCGACGAGGATCACCAGCCTGCCGTCGATGCCGTCACCGGGGATCTCGGTGCGGGCCAGCGCACGCGGCGGGTGCATGCGCAGGTCGTCGCGGTACATGGTGATGTCGAGCGAACCGACGGGCATCTTGCGGTCGGTGATCTGCTCCAGCTTGGCGGCGAGCCGCTGGGCGAGGAAGACGCCGCGGGTCGGGATGCCGAGGAGCACCACGTCGTCGGCGCCCTTGGCGCGCTCGACGATCTCGTGGGCGATGCGGGTCAGCACCCGCGCGATGTCCGGGCCCTCGAGAACGGGCCGCGCATCGGAAGCCTGCGCCGCGGCGTCGGGCTTTTCCTGCTGGTCCGGCTTTTCCTGCTTGTCCATACGAAACGGACCCCCTTCTCCGCCTCACGGGACGGACTTTAAAGGACGTCGGATTTGCGCCATCGACCATAGCAGGTGACCGACAGACCCCTGATCACCCCCCTGGCCTAATCGGCCATCGCTACCACGGAAGAGTCGGCGCGGACCATTCGGCTTGACGCAGCAGAGTAACGCTGCGTAACCTCACAGTGAGTTACCAGCCGCGCGGCGGGAACCAAGGCCGGCCGCGTCGACACAGTGTCCGGGGAGCTATATGTCCAGCGAATACGCCAAACAGCTCGGGGCCAAGCTCCGGGCCATCCGCACCCAGCAGGGCCTTTCCCTCCACGGTGTCGAGGAGAAGTCCCAGGGTCGCTGGAAGGCCGTGGTGGTCGGTTCGTACGAGCGCGGCGACCGTGCCGTGACCGTACAGCGCCTTGCAGAGTTGGCGGATTTCTACGGGGTCCCGGTGCAGGAGCTGCTGCCGGGCACGACCCCCGGCGGTGCCGCCGAGCCCCCGCCGAAGCTGGTCCTCGACCTGGAGCGACTGGCCAACGTGCCGGCCGAGAAGGCGGGACCGCTGCAGCGCTACGCGGCGACCATCCAGTCCCAGCGCGGTGACTACAACGGCAAGGTGCTGTCGATCCGCCAGGACGACCTGCGCACACTGGCCGTCATCTACGACCAGTCCCCGTCGGTGCTCACCGAGCAGCTGATCAGCTGGGGCGTCCTGGACGCGGACGCCCGCCGCGCGGTGGCCACCCACGAAGAGGCCTAGCCCTTACAACGACTGAGCAGAAACGTGCCGCCGGGGTGGCCGGAACTCGACGGTTCCGGCCACCCCGGCGGCCTTTCAGCGCCCCGTCAGGCGCGCTGGGGGTACCCCCGTCCGAAGGCTGGGGAGGAACTGCGCGACAAGCCCCACACGGCCCGCAGCCGCCCTACCACCGCACCACCCACCCCATTGGGCACACGAACGCCGGAGGGCCTGCAGCGAGGCACGCTGCAGGCCCTCCGGCGTTTCGTCGGCTCACGCCTCCCGGCGAAGGGACGGCTTCAGCTCCTTCAGCCGCCCCAGAAGCCCGTTCACGAACGAGGGCGACTCGTCCGTGGAGAACTCCTTCGCGAGCTGCACCATCTCGTCGAGAACGACGGCGTCCGGCGTCTCGTCGACCCAGATCAGCTCGTACGCGCCCAGGCGCAGGATGTTGCGGTCGACGACGGGCATGCGGTCCAGCGTCCAGCCGACCGCGTACTGGGCGATCAGCTCGTCGATACGCGTGGTGTGCTCGGCGTAGCCCTCGACCAGCTGCATGGTGTACTCGCTCACCGGCGGCTGCCGGGTGTCGTCCCGGGAGAGCCGGATCCAGTCCGCGAGGACGGTCAGGACATCGGCCCCGCGCTGGTCGCCCTCGAAGAGGATCTGGAAGGCGCGCTTGCGGGCCGTGTTGCGGGCAGCCACGGTTAGCTGTTCACCCGGCCGAGGTAGTCGCTGGTGCGGGTGTCGACCTTGATCTTCTCACCGGTGGTGATGAAGAGCGGGACCTGGATCTGGTGGCCGGTCTCCAGGGTGGCCGGCTTGGTGCCACCGGTGGAGCGGTCGCCCTGGACGCCCGGCTCGGTCTCCTGGATGGTCAGCTCGACGGCGGCCGGGAGCTCGACGAAGAGCACCTCGCCCTCGTGCTGGGCAACGACGGCCGTGAAGCCCTCGACCAGGAAGTTCGCGGCGTCGCCGACGGTCTTCCGGTCGATGTGCAGCTGGTCGTACGTGTCCATGTCCATGAAGACGAAGTACTCGCCGTCCATGTACGAGAACTGCATGTCGCGCTTGTCGACAGTGGCCGTCTCGACCTTGACGCCGGCGTTGAAGGTCTTGTCGACCACCTTGCCGGACAGCACGTTCTTGAGCTTGGTGCGCACGAAAGCGGGGCCCTTGCCGGGCTTGACGTGCTGGAACTCGACGACGGACCAGAGCTGGCCGCCTTCGAGCTTGAGCACCAGGCCGTTCTTGAGGTCGTTCGTGGAAGCCACGGTTGCGGAATCTCCTGGACTGACGTGGACGACCCCGGGGCACGCACCTTGCCTAGAGTGCGAGCAGCTCCTTGGTCGTGATGGTGAGTAGCTCGGGTCCGCCGTCCGCCTCGGGGCGTACGACGAGCGTGTCATCGATCCGGACGCCGCCCCGGCCCGGGAGGTGGACCCCCGGTTCGACGGTGACCGGCACGCAAGCGTCCAGTTTACCCATGGCTGAAGGGGCGAGCTGCGGGTCCTCGTCGATTTCGAGTCCGACGCCGTGTCCGGTGAGGGGCTGGAGGCCTTCCGCATAGCCCGCGGAGTCCAGTACCTGGCGGGCGGCGCGGTCGACGTCGCGATGGGCGGCGCCGGGCACGAGGCTCTCCCGGCCGGCCCGCTGGGCGGCGAAGACCAGGTCGTAGAGCTCGATCTGCCAGTCGGCGGGCGAGGTGCCGATGACGAAGGTACGGCCGATCTCGCAGCGGTAGCCGCGGTAGGTGGCGCCGAGGCAGACGGAGAGGAAGTCGCCCTCCTCGACCCGCCGGTCGGTGGGGCGGTGGCCGCGGCGGCCGGAGTTCGGGCCGGTGGCCACGGAGGTGGGGAAGGCCGGGCCGTCGGCACCGTGGTCGACGAGGCGGCGTTCCAGCTCCAGGGCGAGGTGCCGTTCGGTACGGCCGACGAGGATCGACTCCAGCAGCTCGCCGAGGGCCTGGTCGGCGATCTCGGCGCCGATGCGGAGGCAGGAGATCTCCTCCTCGTCCTTGACGACCCTGAGCTGTTCGACGGCGCTGCCGAGGTCGGTCAGGCGGAGGCCGGGGGCGACGGAGGCGAGGGCGCGGTGCCGGGCCACGGTGAGGTGGTGCTCCTCGACGGCGAGGATGTCGGCGTCCTGGGCGGCGGCGAGGTCGGCGGCGGCCACGGCGGGGTCTCCGCCGGGGCCTTCCAGGAGGTGCGGCCGCAGGGACTCGTCGGGGCGGGCCTCGGTGGGGCGGTCGTCCAACGGGCCGGGGCAGACGAGGAGGTCCTCGCGTCTGCCGAGGAGCAGGACGGAGCCAAGGGGTGCGGCGCCGGCGAGGTATCTCACGTTGGCCGGGTGCGAGATGACGGCGGACTGGCTGCCGGCCGCGTGGCAGCGTTCCCTCAGCCTGGTTCGGCGGGCCGCGTACACGTCTGACATGAGTCGAGCGTAGGAGGGGTGGGCGGTTTGTGCCGGTTGAGGGGGCCGAGTGGGGTGGCTGGGCGCCGTTGTCGAGTGCGGGGCCGTGGGATTTTTCGCGCAGTTCCCCGCGCCCCTGAAACCGCAGGCCGTCCGTCGACCGCGGGCCGGTGGGGGTGCTTCGCGCAGTTCCCCGCGCCCCTGGAAAGACCGGTCGTAGTTCCGCTACCGGCCAGTGGGGGGGCTTCGCACAGTCCCCGCGCCCCCGGACAGACCGGTCGTGTCTCCGCTACCGGCCGGTGGGGGGCTTCGCACAGTCCCCCCGCCCCCGGACAGACCGGTCGTGTCTCCGCTACCGGCCGGTGGGGGGCTTCGCACAGTCCCCCCGCCCCCAAGAAGGTGGGTGTAGGTCCCCCGACTACCAGTTCGGGGGGCTCGCTATCGCTCGGGTCAGGACCTCGTCGAGGACCCTCGCCGTTGCCGGGACGTCCAACTGCGAGTTGTCGATGATGGGGAGGCCCGAGCCGTACCAGCCCGCCATGCGGCCGTGGATGCGGGCCACCTCTTCGTCGGTGAGGCGGCGGTTGCCCGTGCGTTCCGCGTTGCGCTCCAGGACGATGTCGAGGCCCGGGAGGAGGACGACCGGGAGGAGGCCGGGGCCGACGTGGCGCTTCCAGCCGCCGAGGCCGATGACCGGGCGGTCCGGGAAGACCGCGTCGTCGAGGATGCACGAGATGCCGTTGGCCAGGAAGTTGCGCGCGGCGAAGCCGCAGGTGCGGCGGGCCAGGCGGTACTGGGCCTCGGAGTGGTCGTTCCACCCGGACTGGGGGTCGGCGAAGCCGGAGCGGACCCATTCGCGGACGTCGTCGAGGCTGATGTGGGCGGTGGGGACCCGGCGGTGGTCGGCCCAGTACTTGGCCACGCTGGTCTTGCCCGCGCCGGCCGGGCCGATGAGGAGGACGGCCAGGGTGGTGGTCGTCGGGTCGGGGACCGTGGCGGCGGGGGGCGCGCTCGGCATGCCCACCGGGGCGCCCGGCGGCAGCGGGACGTGGCCCGTGGTGTCGGGCGGCGGCGGGGTCGAGGGAAGCGGGGGCAGCGGCGGCTGCGGGGGCGCGGGCGGTGGTGGCGGCACGGGCGCGGGGCCCTGTGGGGCTCCCGGGTGGTGTGCGGCCGGCTGCCAACCGGTCGGTCCCTGCCCCGGCTGATGGGGCGGCGGCAGCGGAGATCCCACTGCGTGCTGCATCCGGTGCCACTCCGTCTCGTCATGTTCGGCTGCGCTCGTTACCGAACGGTACCGCCCCCGGTGGTCGTTTGGTGAAACGGCCGGGGGCGGTCCGAAGTGCCCGTTCCGCGTGGCGAATCGGGCGGAAGGAACGGCGGCGGACTTACTGCCCGACCTCGCCGTACGCGGCGAGCAGCACGGCCGGGTCCGGGCCCTCCAGGACCGTCGGCTTGGCGAGACCGTCCAGGACGATGAAGCGGAGCAGGTCGCCGCGGGACTTCTTGTCGACCTTCATCGTCTCGACCAGCTTGGGCCACTGGTCGTAGCGGTAGTGCAGCGGGAGGCCGACGGACTCCAGGACGGTGCGGTGGCGGTCGGCCGTGGCGTCGTCCAGGCGGCCGGCCAGCCGGCCCAGCTCGGCGGCGAAGTGCATGCCGACGGCGACCGCGGCACCGTGCCGCCACTTGTAGCGCTCGTTCTTCTCGATGGCGTGGCCGAGCGTGTGGCCGTAGTTGAGGATCTCGCGCAGTCCCGATTCCTTGAGGTCGGAGGAGACGACCTCGGCCTTCACCCGGATGGAGCGCTCGATCAGCTCGGCCGTGTGCGGGCCCGCCGGGGTGCGCGCGGCCTCGGGGTCGGACTCGATGAGCTCCAGGATCACCGGGTCGGCGATGAAGCCGGCCTTGATGACCTCGGCGAGCCCGGAGACGTAGTCGTTGACGGGGAGCGAGTCCAGGGCGGCGAGGTCGCAGAGCACGCCCGCCGGAGGGTGGAAGGCGCCGACCAGGTTCTTGCCCTCGGCGGTGTTGATGCCGGTCTTGCCGCCGACCGCCGCGTCCACCATCGCGAGGACGGTGGTGGGGATGGCGATCCAGCGGACACCCCGCAGCCAGGTCGCGGCGACGAAACCGGCGAGGTCCGTGGTCGAACCGCCGCCGACACCGACGATGACGTCGGAGCGGGTGAAGCCGGACTGCCCGAGCGCCTTCCAGCAGTAGGCGGCGACCTCGGCGGTCTTGGCCTCCTCCGCGTTCGGCACCTGGATGGCGACGGCCTCGTAGCCCTGCCCGGCCAGGTCGGCGCGGAGCGCGTCGCCGGTCTCGGCCAGCGCCTCGGGGTGGATCACGGCGACCCGCTTGGCCTTGTCCCCGATCAACCCGCCCAGCTCGCCGAGGAGCTGACGGCCCACCAGGACCTCGTACGGCTCGGTGCCCGCCGTGCCGCCGACCTGGATCCGGGTGACTGCCTCGCTCATGCTTCCTTCAACTCCAGTGCGTCCAGGGCTGCTTGGGTGACCTCTTCGGGCGTGCGGCCGTCGGTCGCCACGACGGCCGTGGCGACCTCCTCGTACAGGTGCCGCCGCGCCTCCATCAGCTCGCGCCACTGCTTGCGCGGGTTGATGGCGAGCAGCGGCCGGGCCGCGTTCAGGCCGGTGCGCTTGACGGCCTCCTCGACGTCCATCGAGAGGTAGACCACCCGGCGGCCGGCGAGCAGGTCGCGGGTCTCCGCGTCGAGGATCGCGCCCCCGCCGAGCGCGAGGACCCCCTCGTGCTCGGCCAGCGCCACCCGCACCGCCCGCTTCTCGATCTCCCGGAAGACCGGCTCACCCTCGGCCACGAAGATGTCGGCGACGGTGCGGCCCTCGGCGGTGACGATGTCCTCGTCGGTGTCCCGGTAGCCGACCCCGAGCCGCTCGGCGAGCAGCTGCCCGACCGTGGACTTGCCCACGCCCATCGGCCCGACCAGCACCACCCTCGGCGTACTGGTCACCGGATGGCCAGGTTCTCGAGGTACGACCGGACGTTCCGCCGGGTCTCGGGGACCGAGTCGCCGCCGAACTTCTCCGCGACCGCGTCCGCCAGGACGAGCGCGACCATCGCCTCCGCGACGATCCCGGCCGCCGGCACCGCCGACACGTCCGAACGCTGGTGGTGGGCCTGGGTGGCCTCGCCGGTCGCCACGTCCACGGTCTGCAGCGCCCGCGGCACGGTCGCGATCGGCTTCATCGCGGCCCGCACCCGCAGCAGCTCACCCGTGGACAGGCCGCCCTCGGTGCCACCGGCCCGGCCGGAGACCCGGCGGATGCCCTCGGGCGTGCTGACGATCTCGTCGTGGGCCTTGGAGCCGGGCACCCGGGCCAGCTCGAAGCCGTCGCCGATCTCGACGCCCTTGATCGCCTGGATGCCCATCAGGGCACCGGCGAGGCGGGCGTCCAGCTTGCGGTCCCAGTGGACGTGCGAGCCGAGGCCGACGGGGACGCCGTAGGCCAGCACCTCGACCACACCGCCGAGGGTGTCGCCGTCCTTGTGGGCCTGGTCGACCTCCGCGACCATCGCCTTGGATGCGTCCGCGTCCAGGCAGCGCAGCGGGTCGGCGTCCAGCTTCTCGACGTCGGCCGGGGTGGGGTAGACGCCGGCCGGGGCCTTCACGGAGCACAGCTCGACGACGTGCGAGACGATCTCGATGCCCGCCGTCTCCTTCAGGTACGACCGGGCGACGGCGCCCAGCGCCACGCGGGCCGCGGTCTCCCGGGCGGAGGCCCGCTCCAGCACCGGCCGGGCCTCGTCGAAGCCGTACTTCTGCATACCGGCCAGGTCGGCGTGGCCGGGGCGGGGCCGGGTCAGCGGGGCGTTGCGGGCCAGCCCGGCGAGGATCTCCGGGTCGACCGGGTCGGCCGCCATGACCTGCTCCCACTTGGGCCACTCGGTGTTGCCCACCATGATCGCGACCGGGGAGCCGAGGGTGAGGCCGTGCCGGACACCGCCGAGGAAGGTGACCTCGTCACGCTCGAACTTCATGCGCGCACCGCGGCCATAGCCGAGCCGCCGCCGCGCCAGGTGGTCGGCGACCATCTCGGTCGTGATCGGCACGCCGGCGGGAAGGCCCTCCAGCGTCGCGACAAGTGCGGGACCGTGGGACTCCCCCGCGGTCAGCCAACGCAGCCTGCTCAACGATGCTCCTCAGTGCTCGCGCCCTGGTACTGCCCTGCGTACGCGCGTCCTCGCGCACGGCGACGGCCGACCGGGTGGGCGGGCCCCGGTCCGTCATGTCCGATCCTCCCACGTCCGGGCCCCCGACCCGGCGCCCGGTCCAGCAGACGGACGCGGATCGGTCAGGTCAGCGCTCGGCGAGCGCCTTCTCCCCGGCCCGGCGCATGGCGTCCAGCGGTGCCGGGGTGCGGCCGGTCATCTGCTCGACCTGGAGCACGGCCTGGTGCACCAGGAGGTCGAGGCCGCTGACGACGGCGCCTCCGGACATCGACCAGCGGGCGGCCAGCGCGGTGGGCCAGGGGTGGTAGAGGACGTCGAAGAGGGTGGTGGGGCGTTCGGGTACGGCGGCGGCGAGGGCGTCGGTGGTCCCGGCGGGGGTGGTGGCGATCACCAGAGGGGCGTGCAGGGCCTGCTCGGCGTCGGCCCAGTCGGCGGTGCGGACGTCGACGTCGAGCCGCTCGCCCCAGTGCCGCATCTCGGCGGCGCGCTCCTCGCTGCGGACGTAGGCGACGACCTCGCCGGTGCAGATCCGGGCCAGGGCGGCCAGGGCGGAGGACGCGGTGGCACCGGCGCCGAGGATGGCGGCGGAGCCGACCTGTTCGATGCCGTGCTCGCGGAGCGCGGCGACCATGCCCGGGATGTCGGTGTTGTCCCCGACCCGGCGTCCGTCCTCGGTGAAGACGACGGTGTTGACCGCGTCGACCGAGGCGGCCGTCTCGCTGATCTCGTCGACCAGCGGGATGGCCGCCCGCTTCAGCGGCATGGTCAGCGACAGCCCCGCCCACTCCGGCCCCAGCGTCCCGAGGAAGCCGGGCAGCCCGGCCTCGTCGACCTCGAAGCGCTCGTACGACCAGTCGGTGAGCCCGAGTTCGTCGTACGCGGCCCGGTGCAGCACCGGGGAGAGGGAGTGGGCGATGGGCTTACCGAGCACGGCGGCCCGGCGGGCATCAGTTGCCCGAGTTGGCATTGAATTTTTCCTTGAGCTTTTCGAATTCGTCGTTGGTCTTGGCGAATTCGGTGTTGTTCACGCCGTCGGTCGCCACGAAATACATCCAGCCGTCGTCGGTCGGATTGAGTGCCGCCTTCAGCGCGTCCTCGCCGGGGTTGCCGATCGGACCGGGCGGAAGCCCCTTCTGGGTGTAGGTGTTGTACGGGTCCCTGTTGCTGTTGATCTCCGACTCGCTGATGTGGATGTTGCTGGTGCCCTTCAGGTAGTTGAAGGTCGAGTCGAATTGCAGCTTCTGGTTCGTCTCGGTGTTCGTGGGCTTGAGACGGTTGTAGATCACTTCCGCCATCTTGCGGAAGTCGTCGTGCGTCTTCCCTTCGGCCTGGACGAGGCTCGCGACCGTGATGACCTGGAGCGGGTTGTCCAGGTCGTACTTCTTGGCCTCCGCCACGAGGTCGTAGGTGGCGTATTCCTCCTTGGCCGCGGCGACCATCTGTTTCAGGATCGCGTCGGGCTTCATGCCCTTGGCCGCGGGATAGGTACCCGGGTAGAGGAATCCTTCCAGCGGGTCCATGATCTTGCTGTTGGTGTTCGCGTAGCTCGGCAGACCGAGGTTCTTGTATTCGGCCCTCGCGACCTTCTTGGAGGTGCCGGCGGAAAGGCCGAGCTTCTTGTCGAGGTCCACATAGACCTTCGCCGCGCGCTCGCCCGGGGTGACCACCACATTGGCCTGGCTCTTCGGGTCGAGCATCAGCAGCACACAGCTCGCGGCGGACATCTCCTTCTTGAGCGTGTAGGCGCCCGCCTGGATCGTGTCGCCCTTCGGGTTCTGCGTCTGCGCGTGAACGAACGCGTCGACGCTCTTGACGACACCGGCTTCCTTCAGCCGACGGCCGATCTCGTACCCGCCCGCGCCCTTGGGGATCTGGACGGTCACGGTCTCGCCGTTGCCGCTACCCGCGTAGTCCGGGGCCGCGCCGAAACGATTTTGGTAGAAGTGCCAGCCGAAGTAGCCGACGGTGGCCGCGCCGCCGCCGAAGACCAGGCAGACCACCAGGCAGGCGCAGCCGCTGCGGCGCTTCTTGGCGCCTTTGCCGCCCTTGGCTTCCTTGCCGCGGCCACCACCGCGTCGTCCTTTCGGGTCGTCGTCGCCCTCGTCGCCGTCGTCGTCGGCGCCCGTGAAGAAGGGATGCTGCTCTTCCTCCTCCTCGACGGCCGGCTCCGGCTGCGGTTCCGGCTCGGGGCGCCGGCGGCCGGGCGGCTCCGGGGGCGGGTAGGCGTCCTCGGTGCCGTAGAAGTCGGGCTGCTCGCCGCCGTAGGCCACGGGCTGCTGGCCGTAGGGGTCGCCCGGGTCGGCGGCGTAGGGCACATGGCCGTGGGTGCCCGTCGCGTCCCAGGTGCCCTGGTGGTACTGCTGCGGGGCATGGCCGACGTACTGCTGGTCGTACTGCTGGTCGTACTGCTGCTGAGCCTGCCCGTGGGCCTGCTGACCGTGCCCGTCGGCGTACTGGAGTTGGCCCTGTTCGTCGTAGTACGCGTACTGCTGCTGGTCGTACCCGCCCTGCGGCTGCTGGCTCCAGTCGCCGTACTGCTGCTGCGACTGCTGCGGGTAGTGCTGCGGCTGGCCGCCGTAGGGGGACTGCTGACCCACGTGGGCCTGCTGTCCTCCCCACCCGTCGTCCCCGTACAACGGGTCCTCCGGGTGCCACGGTTCGGAGCCTGGGCCCCGGCCATACTCAGTCATCGATCCCCTAGAGCCGCGAGGCGGCGCGTCACGCGGCTGGTGGGCCGACTGACCGTTCCGCCTCTTGCTGTGCGGTGGCTGTTCGAAAACCATCGCATCGCGCGGAACGTTACCGTATCGCGATCAGATGACTACTTCGACGCCCTCGCCGGGTGGTTTACCTGACACCCGTTCGGATTCCAGCGCCTGCTGGAGGATGATCACAGCGGCGGCCTGGTCGATGACCGAGCGCCCCTTCTTGGACTTCACCCCCGAGGCCCGCAGCCCCTGACTGGCCGTCACGGTCGTCATCCGCTCGTCGACCAGCCGGACCGGCACCGGTTCGACGCCCTTGGCCAACTCCTGGGCGAAGGCCCGGACCTTGACGGCGGCCGGGCCCTCGCCTCCCTTGAGGGAGCGCGGGAGTCCGACGACGATCTCGACCGGTTCGTACTCCTCGACCAGCTGCCGCAGCCTGCGGTGGGCCGCCGGGATGTCCCGGCCGGGGACCGTCTCGACCGGGGTGGCGAGGATCCCGTCGGGGTCGCACGAGGCGACCCCGATCCGGGCGTCCCCGACGTCGATCGCGAGTCGACGGCCTCTACGCATTTCCGACCGTTTCCTTACTTGGCGGTCTCGGTCACGAGGCGTTCGACGGCGTCGATGGCCTCGCCGACCGCGGCCGGGTTCTGGCCGCCGCCCTGGGCGACGTCCGGCTTGCCGCCACCGCCGCCGCCGAGGGTCTTGGCGGCGGTGCGGACCAGGTCACCGGCCTTGAGGCCGCGGTCGCGGGCGGCGTCGTTGGTGGCGATGACCGTGAGCGGCTTGCCGTTGTTGACCGCGAACAGGGCGACCACGGCGGCGCGTCCGCCCTGGATGCGGCCGCGCACGTCGAGGACGAGCTTGCGCAGGTCGTCCGGGGTGGTGCCGTCCGGGACCTGCCCGGTGACCACGGCGATGCCGCGGACGTCCTTGGCGGACTCGACGAGACCGCCGGCGGCCTGCAGCACCTTCTCCGCGCGGAACTTCTCGATCTCCTTCTCGGCGTCCTTCAGCTTGCCGAGCATGGCGGAGACCTTCTCCGGGAGCTCCTCAGGACGGCCCTTGATCAGCTCCTGGAGCTGGGCGACGACCGTGTGCTCACGGGCCAGGAAGTTGTAGGCGTCGACACCGACGAGGGCCTCGATACGGCGCACGCCCGAGCCGATCGACGACTCGCCGAGCAGCTTCACCAGGCCCAGCTGGGAGGTGTTGTGCACGTGGGTGCCGCCGCACAGCTCCTTGGAGAAGTCGCCGATGGTCACCACGCGGACCCGCTCGCCGTACTTCTCGCCGAACTCGGCGATGGCGCCCTGCTTCTTGGCCTCGTCGATGCCCATGATGTCGGCGCGCACGTCGAGGTCGCGGGCGAGCACCTCGTTGATCTTCTGCTCGACGTCGGTCATCACGGCCGTCGGAACGGCGGACGGCGAACCGAAGTCGAAGCGGAAACGGCCGGGCTGGTTCTCGGAACCGGCCTGGGCGGCCGTCGGGCCGAGGGCGTCGCGCAGGGCCTGGTGGGTGAGGTGGGTGGCCGAGTGGGCGCGGGCGATGGCGGTCCGGCGGCGGGAGTCGATCGAGGCGTGGGCCTTGGCGCCGACCGTCACCTCGCCGACCTGGACGACGCCCTTGTGGACGTAGACGCCCGGCACCGGCTTCTGGGTGTCGCGGATCTCGATCACGGCACCGGAGTCGACCCTGATCCGGCCGGTGTCGCCGATCTGGCCGCCGCCCTCGGCGTAGAACGGGGTGCGGTCCAGGACGATCTCGACCTCGTCGCCCTCGGTGGCGGCCGGGGAGGAGACGCCGTCGACGAGGATGCCGACGATCGTGGTCTCGCCCTCGGTGTCGCTGTAGCCGATGAAGTCGGTCTCGCCGGTCCTGTCGGCGATCTCGCGGTAGGCGCCGGCGCCGGCGTGCCCGGTCTTCTTGGCCTGGGCGTCGGCCTTGGCGCGCTCCCGCTGCTCCTTCATCAGGCGGCGGAAGCCCTCCTCGTCCACCGAGAGGCCCTGTTCGGCGGCCATCTCGAGGGTGAGGTCGATCGGGAAGCCCCAGGTGTCGTGGAGCAGGAACGCCTTGTCGCCGGCGAGGACCTTGCCACCGGCGTCCTTGGTTTCGGTGACGGCGGTGTCGAGGATGTTGGTGCCGGCCTTCAGCGTCTTGAGGAAGGCGTTCTCCTCGGCGACGGCGACCTTCTCGATGCGCTCGCGGTCGGTGACCAGCTCCGGGTACTGCTGGCCCATCATGGCGATCACGGTGTCGATCAGGTCGAGGACGACCGGACCGGTGGCGCCGAGCAGGCGCATGTTGCGGATGGCGCGGCGCATGATGCGGCGCAGGACGTAGCCGCGGCCCTCGTTGCCGGGGGTGACACCGTCGCCGATGAGCATGACCGACGTGCGCATGTGGTCGGTGACGACCCGCAGCGAGACGTCCGAGGCGTGGGCGTCGCCGTAGTGGACACCGGTCAGCTCGGTGGCCTTCTTGATGACGGCCATGGAGGTGTCGATCTCGTACATGTTCTGCACGCCCTGCAGAATCATGGCGAGACGCTCCAGGCCGAGGCCCGTGTCGATGTTCTTGCTGGGCAGCTCGCCGAGGATCTCGAAGTTGTCCTTGCCGATGCCCTCGCCGCGCTCGTACTGCATGAAGACCAGGTTCCAGATCTCCACGTACCGCTCGTCGTTGACGGCGGGGCCGCCCTCGACGCCGAACTCGGGGCCGCGGTCGTAGTTGATCTCGGAGCACGGGCCGCACGGGCCGGGGACGCCCATGGACCAGTAGTTGTCCTTCATGCCGAGACGCTGGATGCGCTCCTTCGGCACGCCGACGACGTCGTGCCAGATGCGCTCGGCCTCGTCGTCGTCCTTGTAGACGGTGATCCAGAGCTTCTCCGGCTCGAGGCCGTAACCGCCCTTGTCCTGGGGGCTGGTCAGCAGCTCCCAGGCGTACTTGATGGCGCCTTCCTTGAAGTAGTCGCCGAAGGAGAAGTTGCCGCACATCTGGAAGAACGTGCCGTGCCGGGTGGTCTTGCCGACCTCTTCGATGTCCGGGGTGCGCACGCACTTCTGCACGCTGGTGGCGCGGTCGAACGGCGGCTTGACCTCACCCAGGAAGTAGGGCTTGAAGGGCACCATGCCGGCCGGGACGAGGAGCAGAGTCGGGTCGTCCGCGATGAGCGACGCCGAAGGGACGACGGTGTGCCCGCGCTCCTCGAAGAAGCTCAGCCAGCGGCGGCGAATCTCAGCCGACTCCATCAGTGGTCCTCATTCCGGTTGTACGAGTACGTCGTCCTGTCATCGGCGTACTTCGGGTTGCTGCGGTTCTCGATGGCGGCGAACCGCCGGGGCGCGGGGAGTTCGGGGTCCGCGTTGATGCCGAGCGCGTCGCCCAGCTCTTCCTCCCGCTGGGCCATGTTGTCGCGGACGTCGAGCGCGAAGCCGATCGCCCGGTCCTTGATCCGGTGGCCGGTCTCCAGGGCCTTGTTCGCGGCGGTGGCGGCGAGGCTCTCGGGGGTCAGCTGCTTCAGCTTGCGGTTGACCTTGGTGGTGGCCCACACTCCGGCGGCGACACCGGTGGTGAACCAGAACGTACGGCGGAACATATGGCCTGGCTCCTACTTTCCCCGGTTCTTCCGACGTGCGGCGGGGACGGTCCGGCCCACGATCACCGTACGCCTGGGCTCCTTCACGGGCACGTCCGCCTTGCGGCCCGCCAGCGCCCGGCGCACGCCGTAGCCGAAGGCCGCGACCTTGACCAGCGGGCCGCCGAAGGTGGAGGCGACGGTGGTGGACAGTGCGGAGGCGTTGGACGTGACCTCCTGGACGTCGGAGGCGATCGCGTCGACCCGGTCGATCTGGGTCTGCGCGGAGCGCACGGCCGCCGAGGCGTCGGCGAGCAGCGGGACGGCCTGGTCGGTCACGTCCGCCACGAGCTTGGTGGTCGCCTTGAGCGTCTGGGCCAGCCTCACGAGCGCCACCGCGAGGAAGGAGACCAGGATCGCCCAGAAGACGGCCACCAGCATCCCGGCCACCTCTCCACCGGACACCGCGCGCACCCGCTCCCTGTCTCGTGCCTGGACCACGTGGATCAACTGCAACGTGGATCAACATCGAAAAGTCTGCACCGAGCCTATCGCGCCGGGGATGGGACTCCGTACCGGATTACCGCGCGCGGGAGGCGGAGTCACGGGAAGCGATTGCACGGACCGAACACGGTTAAGTACGCTCCGTGTCCCATGCGAGGTCCTCAGCGCCCCGGCCCTTCGGCGGGCGGCAATCTGCCCCTGGAACTGACCGCCTTCGTGGGCCGCTCGGCCGAACTCGGCGAGCTGTCCCGGGCCCTGCAGGCCGGCCGGCTGGTGACGGTGACCGGGGCCGGCGGGGTCGGCAAGTCCCGGCTGGCGGCCCGGGCGGCGGCCTGCGCGGCGCCCCCGGACGGGGTGTGGCGGGTGGAGCTGGCGCCGGTGCGCGATCCGGAGTTCGTGGCCTACGCGGTCGTGGAGGCGCTCGGCCTGACCGACCACACCACCCGGCTGCCGCGCGAGACGCTCCTCGAGCAGCTGGCCGGCCGCCGGGTCCTGCTGGTCCTCGACGGGTTCGAGCACCTGGTCGACGCGTGCGCGGAGCTGGTGGCCGAGTTGCTGCGGCGGCTGCCGGACCTGGCCGTGCTGGCGGTGGGCCGGCGGCCGCTCGGGGTGGCCGGCGAGCGGCTGTTCCCGCTGGGGCCGCTCGGCGAGGACGAGGCGGTGGAGCTGCTCGCCGAGCGTGCCGGGCGGCAGGGACTTCGGGTGCGGGACTGCGCGGAGGTGCGGGAGGTGTGCCGCCGCCTGGACGGGATCCCGCTCGCGGTCGAGCTGGCGGCGGGGCGGCTGCGGGCGCTGTCGCCGGGGCAGTTGCTGGAGCGGCTCGACGACCGGTTCCGGCTGCTGACCGGCGGCGGGCCGGACGCGCTCCCCCGCCACCGGACGCTGCGCACCGCGATCGGCTGGAGCCACGAACTGTGCACGCCCGCCGAGCGGTTGCTGTGGGCCCGGCTGTCGGTGTTCGCGGGGACCTTCGACCTGGAGGCCGCCGAGTACGTGTGCAGCGGGGACGGGCTGGCGGCCGAGGAGATCCTGGACGTGCTGGCGGAGCTGCTCGCCCAGTCGGTGGTCTCGCGTGCGCAGACGCGGTCGGGTGTGCGCTACCGGATGCTCGACACCGTGCGGGCGTACGGCGCGGACTGGCTGGCGGCGGCGGGGGACGCGGGGCGGCTGCGGCGCCGGCACCGGGACTGGTTCATGGGGCTGGCGACCTGGTGCGAGCTGGAGTGGTTCTCGCCGCGGCAGGGCGAGGTGGCGGCGCGGGTGGAGGCCGAGCTGCCGAATCTGCGGGCGGCGCTCGACCACTGCCTGACCGAGCCGGACGAGGCGCATCTGGGCCAGTATCTGGCGGGTTCGCTGTGGTTCTACTGGGCGGGCTGCGGGCGGCTCTCGGAGGGGCGGCGCTGGCTGGAGCGGAGCCTGGAGCTGGACTCGGAGTATCCGCGGTCCCGGCTGAAGGCGCTGTGGGTGCTCGGCTATGTGGCGATCCTCCAGGGCGACGCGGTGCCCGCCCTTGCCGCGCTCCAGGAGTGCCGTGCGGAGGCCGAGCTGGCCGCGGACCCGACGGCGGTGGCGTACGCGGAGCACCGGACCGGGTGTCTGGCGCTGGTCACGGACGACATGGCGCGCGCGGAGACGCTGCTGGGCTCGGCCCTCGGCCGCTACCAGGAGATCGGCGAGCTCAACAGCAATGTCCTGATGGCTCAGGTCGAGCTGGCGATGACCAGGGCGTTCCTCGGCGATCTGCCGGACGCGGTCCGGCTGTGCGAGGACGTGCGCCGGGTGTGCGAGGACCACGGCGAGCGCTGGGCCCGTTCGTACGCGCTGTACGTGCTGGCGTACGCGGCCTGGCAGGACGGCGACCACGCGGCAGCCCGGGAGCTGCTGACCGACTGCCTGGGCCACGCCCACGGTTTCCGGGACCTGCTGGGTTCGGTGCTGTCGATCGAACTGCTCGCCCTGGTGACGGTGGCGCAGGGCGACCCGGCGGAGGCGGCGGTGCTGCAGGGCGCGGCCGGGCGGATGTGGCCCTCGGTGGGCCTGCCGTTGTTCGGCTCGGCGCACTACAAGGCCCCGCACGAGCTGTGCGAGGCGACGGCCCGGCGGGCGCTGGGCGACGCGCGGTACACGGAGTGCGTACGGCAGGGCGCGCTGCTGGACCGGGAGGCGGCGGTGGCCCGGGCGCTGGACTACTTCGGGGTACGGCCGCTGGACGCGCTGCCCGCGCCGCGCGGGCCGGTACGGCAGCGGCGGGAGGGCGGCGACATGCGGAAGCCCGCCGCCTCGCCCACCCGGAAGGGCGGGGAGACGGCGGGCTGACGCTGAGGTGCTACACCCGGCCGGTGATCAGCGGGCGTAGTACTCGACGACGAGCTGCTCGTCGCAGATGACCGGAACTTCCTTGCGGTTCGGCTCGCGGTCCAGGCGGAACGCCAGGGCCTTGAGGTTCACCTGCAGGTAGCGGGGGGTCTCGCCGTCGGGGGCGAAGCCACCCTCACGGGCGATCTGGAAGAGCGTCTTGTCCTTGGAACGGTCGCGGACCTGCACGACGTCGTCCGGGCGGACCCGGAAGGACGGCTTGTCGGTCTTCTGGCCGTTGACCTGGATGTGGCCGTGGACGACCATCTGGCGGGCCTGGTAGATCGTGCGGGCGATGCCCGAACGCAGGACCAGCGCGTCGAGGCGGCGCTCGAGCTCGACGATCAGGGCCTCACCGGTCTTGCCCTGCACCTTGGAGGCACGCTCGTAGGCGCGGACCAGCTGACGCTCGGAGATGTCGTACTGCGCGCGCAGACGCTGCTTCTCAAGCAGACGGACCTTGTAGTCCGAGTTCTGCTTGCGGCCGCGGCCGTGCTCACCCGGCGGGTAGGGGCGGGCCTCGAAGTACTTGACGGCCTTCGGGGTCAGTGCGATGCCGAGGGCACGCGACTTCTTGACCTTGGGGCGGGACTGGTTCGCCACTGTCTCTTTCTTCCTTCTGATATTCGGCTTGTCAGGGTTGAGGGAGGTCGCAATCCGCAGCCGGGGAAACCCGCCGGATCCCGTTGCCGGGTTCTGGTGGGCAGCCGCTCCCCTGGTCTGGGCACATACGTGCAGCACGCGAGTGGCCCACCGACCGGTCCCGTCGTGTGTGACCCGACGGATGGTGGTGGGCTGCCCGCGACACCGTTCGACGGTGCGCGACGCTCCTGGATCCCCCTGTCGGGGGTTCCGGCCGGTTGTCCCGCTCTGACTGCGCGGGACTCGGCGCTTCGGGGAAGTCTACAGGCTGCTCAGGACCGCCTGCGACCGAGGTGTTTCCTGGTCCACTCGACCGCGTCGGCGTACCGCGCCTCGGAGCCGTGCCGGGTCGGGGTGTAGTACTCCCGGTCCCTGACCGTGTCCGGGGCGTACTGCTGCTCGGCGATGCCCTCGGGCAGGTCGTGCGGGTAGACGTAGCCCTGCGCGTGCCCCAGCTTGGCGGCGCCCTTGTAGTGGCCGTCGCGCAGGTGCGGGGGCACCTGGCCGGCCAGGCCCTTGCGGACGTCCTCCAGGGCGGCGCCGATCGCGGTGGTCGCGGAGTTGGACTTGGGGGCGAGGGCGAGGGCGATGGTGGCGTGGCTGAGGGTGAGGGCGGCCTCGGGGAAGCCGATCATGGCGACGGCCTGGGCGGCGGCCACGGCTATCGGGAGGGCGTTCGGGTCGGCGAGGCCGATGTCCTCGCTCGCCGAGATCATCAGGCGGCGGGCGATGAAGCGGGGGTCCTCACCGGCCTCGATCATGCGGGCCAGGTAGTGCAGGGCCGCGTCGACGTCCGACCCCCTGATGGACTTGATCAGTGCACTGGCGACGTCGTAGTGCTGGTCGCCGTCGCGGTCGTACTTCACCGCGGCCCGGTCGACGACCTCCTCCAGGGTGCCCAGGCCGATCTCCGTCTCGCCCTTGTCGAGGGCGGCCCCGGCGGCGGCCTCCAGGGCGGTCAGGGCGCGGCGGGCGTCGCCGCCGGCGATGCGCAGCAGGTGCTCCTCGGTGTCCCCGGGGAGGGAGACGGCCTCCTTGAGGCCCCGCTCGTCGGTGAGGGCCCGGCGCAGCAGGCCCCGGACGTCCTCGTCCGTGAGCGGTTCGAGGGTGAGGAGCAGGGACCGGGACAGCAGCGGGGAGATCACCG
Organism: Streptomyces sp. NPDC001714; assembly: GCF_042892755.1. Taxonomy (NCBI): domain Bacteria; kingdom Bacillati; phylum Actinomycetota; class Actinomycetes; order Kitasatosporales; family Streptomycetaceae; genus Streptomyces; species Streptomyces sp. NPDC001714. The sequence goes on along the minus strand of NZ_JBIAUL010000013.1, from coordinate 176,183 downwards.
AGAAGTACGGGTTCTCGGTGGTCGCGGCGATCAGGGTGACCCAGCGGTTCTCGACGGCCGGGAGCAGGGAGTCCTGCTGGGCCTTGCTGAAACGGTGGATCTCGTCCAGGAAGAGGACGGTCTCCTTGCCGTAGCCCCCGGTGGCACGGCGGGCGCCGTCGATGACCGCGCGGACCTCCTTGACGCCTGCGGTGATCGCGGACAGTTCCACGAACCGCTTGTCGGTCGCCTTGGAGACGACGTACGCCAGGGTGGTCTTGCCGGTGCCGGGCGGCCCCCAGAGGATCACGGACGACGGTCCGGCCGGGCCGCCGGAACCCGCGCCGACCAGTCTGCGCAGCGGCGATCCCGGCTTGAGCAGATGCTGCTGGCCCACCACCTCGTCGAGGGTGCGCGGGCGCATCCGCACCGCCAGGGGGCTCCCGGTCGGGTCCTTCTCCTGGCGTTCTTCTGCGGCGGCGGTGAACAGGTCGGGTTCCACGCTGAAACCCTAAGTCACGGCACTGACAATCCCGCCGGGGCCGTCGACGGCCCCGGTAGTCAGCTGGTCCAGAAGTCCCACCAGCGCGTCAGGATCAGCATGCCGATGATGCCGATGTGCAGGACCGGCAGCACCCAGGTGAACTCGCCGAAGAACGACTTCAGCCAGTTCGGGGTCGGCAGGAAGCCCTTGCGGATGTTGAACGAGGTCACGTACCAGAACATGGTGATCGTGGCGACCCAGGCCAGCGAGCACCACAGGCACAGCGCGTTGATCCGGTACAGGGACTGGAACTGCAGCCAGGTGCAGAAGCCCACGCCGAAGAGGGTGCCGAAGTTGAAGGTCAGCCAGTACCAGCGCGGGAAGCGGGCGCGGGCCAGCAGGCTCATGCCGACGCAGATGACGATGCCGTAGCAGACCAGGCCGAGCATGGGGTTCGGGAAACCGAAGGCGGCGGCCTGCTTGGACTCCATGACGCTGCCGCAGGAGACCACCGGGTTGAGGCTGCACCCGGGGGTGAACGTCTTGCCCTCGACCTTGGCTTCCAGCAGCTTGAACTTGTCGATCGTGATGACCCACGCGGCCAGCAGCCCGGCGGCGCCGGTGATGATCAGCAGCAGCGCGAAGGCCCGACTGCCGCCCTCCGTGCGCGGTGCCGCGGAAGCGTGCTCGGGCTCGGGCTCGGTGGAGACGTCCTTGACTGTCGTCTTGCTCATCACGCCGATTCCGTCTGTTTGAGAGTTGGAACTTCTTCGGGCAGGGGCCATTGTGCCGCACGAGGCGCCCTGTCCACCGTTCGGTGGACATAAGGAAGTACGCACGGTCGTCCCGGATCGCTCGGTTCCGGCCGATGCTCGGGGCCATGACAGCACAGGGACACGAACTCGCGGTGGACGTCCGCGGGCTGCGCAAGCGGTACGGCGACGTGACCGCGGTGGACGGCATCGACCTGGGCATCCGGCGGGGCGAGGTGTTCGGCCTGCTGGGACCCAACGGAGCGGGCAAGAGCACGACGGTGGAGATCCTCCAGGGCAACCGGAGCCGGGACGCGGGCGAGGTGTCGGTCCTGGGCACGGACCCGGCGACGGGCACGCGTGCGTGGCGGTCCCGGGTGGGCATCGTCTGGCAGGACGAATCGGCGCCCGCCGAGTTGACGGTCCGCGAGACGGTACGGCACTTCGCGCACTACTACCCGAGGCCGCGCGACCCGGAGCAGGTGATCGGCCTGGTCGGTCTGGAGGCCAAGGCGGACAGCCGGATCAAGGCCCTCTCGGGCGGCCAGCGCCGCCGCCTGGACGTGGCCCTCGGTGTGATCGGCGACCCGGAGCTCCTGCTCCTTGACGAGCCGACGACCGGTTTCGACCCGGCGGCCCGGCGGCGGTTCTGGGACCTGATCCGCCTGCTCGCCGACGAGGGCACGACGATCCTGCTCACCACCCACTACCTGGAGGAGGCCGAGGCGCTCGCCCACCGGCTGGCGATCGTCGCCCGGGGCCGGGTGGTCGCCGAGGGCGAGCCGCAGGCGCTCCGGGACCGCTTCGGCACCGGCGCCACCGTCGAGTGGACCGAGCCCGACGGCACCACGCGGGCGGAGCACACCGAGACCCCGACCAGGAAGGTCGCCGAGCTGATGCGCCGCTTCGACGGCGAGATACCCGGGCTGCGGGTGAGCCGCCCCACCCTGGAGGACGTCTACCTCCGCCTGACCGGACAGGAGAGCGCGCGATGACCACGACGACCACCGTGTCCGTGCGGGCCCGCAGCGGCGACGCCCGCCTGCCGAGCGCCTGGAAGACGGGCCTGCGCCGGGGCGCCCTGGAGATCAAACAGTTCTTCCGCCAGCGCGACCAGGTGGTCTTCACTTTCGCCTTCCCGGTCGTCTTCCTCTTCCTGTTCGCGTCGATCTTCCACGACGACGTCCGGGGCAGCGGCGTCACGGCCTCCCAGCTCTACGTGCCCGCCATGATGGCCTCCGGGATCATGTCCACCAGCTTCCAGTCGCTGGGCATCTCGATCGCGGTCGAACGCGACGAGAAGGCGCTGCGCCGGCTGCGCGGGACGCCGATGCCGCCGGCCGCGTACTTCCTGGGCAAGATCTGGCTGGTTCTCTGCACGGGCGTGCTGGAGACCGCGATCCTCCTGGCCGTCGGCACGACGCTCTACGACGTCTCGCTCCCGTCGGACGCCGGGCGCTGGCTGGACTTCGCGTGGATCTTCGTGCTGGGCCTGACCGGGTGCGCGCTGCTCGGCATCGCGATCAGCTCGGTGCCGAAGTCGGCGAAGAGCGCCAGCTCCGTGGTCGTACTCCCCTTCCTGGTCCTGCAGTTCATCTCCGGCGTGTACATCTCGGTGGACACGATCCCCGGCTGGATGCTGGACATCGGTGCCCTGTTCCCGCTGAAGTGGCTGTGCCAGGGGCTGCGCGGGGTGTTCCTGCCGGACTCGGCGAAGGTCCTGGAGCAGGCGGGCGCCTGGGAGTTCGGCCGGGTCGCCCTGGTGCTGGCCGCTTGGTGCGTCGGAGGATTGGTGCTGTGTCTGCTGACCTTCCGGTGGAAGAACCGGCGCGACGGATGACCGGCCGGGGCACGGCGCGCGACGCCCACGCCTGGGACCGCACGATCCGGCTCTGGGACGTGTACTTCGCGATCGCGTGGGCGGCGACCCTGGCCTTCGTGCTCGGCGCGGAGTTCCCGGGGTGGCCGGTCCGGCTCGTCGCGGCGCTGCTGCTGGTGCCGTTGGTGCCCTGGTACCTGATGGTCGGGCGGGCGCTGATCCAGCTGGAGCAGCCGGCCGAGCGACTGACGACGCCTTACCTGGCCGGCGCGATGGTGCTGTTCCTGCCGTCGGCGGTTTTGGTCGGCGAGACCCGGCTGATGGCGTTCGCGCTGATCCCCCAGTGCTTCATGACCCTGCGCAGGCGCAGGGCGCTGATCGCCGTCACCGTGATCAACCTGGCGCCGGTGGCGGGCTGGGCGCTGCTGTGGCGGCCGGACGCGGCGGCCCTGTTCGGCAACCTCCTCTTCTCCACGGTGACGTTGGTGTTCTCCGTCGTGATCGGCAGCTGGATCATCCGGATCATCGAGCAGAGCGAGGAACGGGCCGAGTTGATCGCGGAGCTGGACGCCAGCCGGCACGAGGTCTCCCGGCTCTCCGCGGCGCACGGCGCGCTCGCGGAGCGGGAGCGGATGGCACGCGAGATACACGACACCCTCGCCCAGGGGTTCACCAGCCTGCTGATGCTGGTCCAGGCGGTCGAGGCGGAACTGGACCACGACCTGCCCCAGGCCCGCCGCCACCTGGCCCTGATGGACGAGACGGCCCGGCAGAACCTCGCCGAGGCCCGTGCGCTCGTCGCCGGCGGCACACCCGCCGACCTGGACGGCGCCTCGCTGCCGGACGCGCTGCGCCGGCTGGTGGACCGGCACGGGGCGGCGGGCCTGGACGTGACCGGCCCGGTACGGCCGCTGCCCGCCGGCGCCGAGGTGGTCGCCCTCCGGTCCTGTCAGGAGGCCCTGACCAACGCCCGTAAGCACGCGGGCAGTCCGGTCTCGGTCGGTATCCGTCTGCGCTACGACGCCGACAGCCTCACCGTCGCCGTCCACGACGACGGCCGCGGCTTCGACCCGGCGGCCGTGTGCTCCGGTTACGGCCTGGCGGGGCTGCGGGCCCGGGCGGCCGAGGCGGGCGGGACGGCGACGGTGCGGAGCGCGCCGGGGGCCGGTACGACGGTGACGGTACGGCTGCCCGTGGGAGGTGGTCCACGGTGATCCGGATCGTGCTCGCCGACGACCATCCCGTCGTCCGCGAGGGGCTGCGCGCGATGCTGAGCGCCGAGCCGGACCTGGAGGTGGTCGCCGATGCGGCGAGCGGGCCGCGGGCGGAGGCGCTGGCGGCGGAACTGCGCCCCGACATCGTGCTGATGGACCTCCGGATGCCCGGCGGCGGGGGCGTCGACTCGATCGTGCGCATGACCGAGGCGGGCCTGCCCTGCCGGGTGGTCGTGCTGACGACCTACGAGAACGACCGGGACATTCTCCGGGCGGTCGAGGCAGGCGCGGCGGGCTACCTGCTGAAGGACCTGCCCCGGGGCGAACTGGCCGACGCGGTACGGGCCGCTGCGCGGGGCGAGACCGTGCTGGCGCCGTCGGTGGCGGCGAGGCTCGTGGACCAGCTGCGGGTACGGCCGGAGCGACCGCGCCTCTCCGACCGCGAGGTGGCGGTACTGCGCCTGGTGGCGGAAGGCTGCACGAACGCGGAGATCGGGCGCAGGCTCTTCATCGGGGAGTCGACGGTGAAGACACACCTGCTGCGGGCCTTCGCCAAGCTGGGCGTGGACGACCGGACGGCCGCGGTCACGGGCGCGATGCGGCTGGGCTTGCTGGACTGACCTCTCGCCCACCCGCCCACCAGACTCGGTCGGTTGAGCAGCGAGGTCGAGCCCCTCTCATCGCATCTCCCCACAACCACCCGCCCCGCCCACCCGCTTCTCCACGCCCTGACGACCCGCCGCCGCACCCGCGCCCCTCCCGGCTTCCCAACCCGCTTCCTCGCGCGCTGCGCGCCGCCCGCTTCTCCGATCGCCTCGCGGTGCGATTCGCTTCCCGGCCGACCGAGTCGGGTGGTGGGGGGCAACAGGTCGGGGTCGAAGGGGCGCAGCCCCTGGAGAAGGGACGGGTAGGGGCGGCGGGGGCGATGAACGCCCCTCGCCGCCCCGGTCTGCCGCGGTCTGCCGCGGTCTCAGCCCAGGCGGGACTCCAGCTCCGCCACGATCTCGTTGACGCCCACCGCCGACTGCTCGCCGGACTCCATGTCCTTCAGCTGCACGACACCCTCGGCGAGGTCCCGCTCGCCGGCGACGATCGTGTAGCGGGCGCCACTGCGGTTGGCGTTCTTCATGGCGCCCTTGAGGCCCTTGGCACCGTAGGAGAAGTCCGCCGCGATGCCCACCCGGCGCAGCTCCGTGACCTTCGCGAAGAGCACGCGACGCGCCTCCTCGCCGAGCGGAACCGCGAAGACGCTGGTGGCGGACGGGATGTCGAGTTCGACGCCCTCCGCCTCCAACGCCAGCACCGTGCGGTCGACGCCCAGCGCCCAGCCGACGGACGGCAGCGCGGGGCCGCCGATCATCTCGGAGAGGCCGTCGTAGCGACCGCCGCCGCCCACCGCCGACTGGGAGCCCAGGCCGTCGTGGACGAACTCGAAGGTCGTACGGGTGTAGTAGTCCAGGCCGCGGACCAGCTTCGGGTCGTCCTCGAAGCCGACGCCCGCCGCCGTGATCAGCTCCCGGACCTCCTCGTGGTACGCCTTGCACGCGTCGCAGAGGTAGTCGCGCAGGAGCGGCGCGTCGCCCAGCTGCTTCTGGACCGACTCCCGTTTGTCGTCCAGGACGCGGAGGGGGTTGATCTCGGCCCGGCGCAGGGTGTCCTCGTCCAGGTCCAGGCCGCGCAGGAAGTCCTGGAGGGCCGCGCGGTACACCGGGCGGCACTCCTTGTCGCCCAGGCTGTTCAGCAGAATGCGGAAGTCGCGCAGCCCCAGCGACCGGTACGCCTGGTCGGCCAGGATGATCAGCTCGGCGTCCAGGGCCGGGTCCTCGGCACCGATCGCCTCGGCACCGACCTGCGAGAAGTGGCGGTAACGGCCCTTCTGCGGACGCTCGTAGCGGTAGTAGGAGCCGGAGTACCAGAGCTTGACGGGGAGGTTGCCGGCCTTGTGGAGGTTCGCCTCCAGAGCGGCGCGCAGCACGGAGGCCGTGCCCTCGGGACGCAGGGCCAGCTTGTCGCCGCCCTTGGTCTCGAACGCGTACATCTCCTTGGTGACGATGTCGGTGGACTCACCGACACCGCGCGCGAAGAGCTCGACGTTCTCGAAACCCGGGGTCTCGATGTAGCCGTAGCCGGAGTTGCGCAGCGGCGCGGCGATCGCCTCGCGGACGGCCAGGTACTTGGCACTCTCCGGCGGGATCAGGTCGTAGGTGCCCTTGGGGGCCTGAAAGGTGCTCACGGAAGTTCTCGTCACATTCCTCGTCGGGGAGCGTCGGCTTGCGCTCCCTGGCCGGCGGCCACCTGCCGCAGATAGGCGTTGGTGGCGCGCTCCTGGCCGATGGTCGTCTGGGGGCCGTGGCCGGACAGCACCACGGTGGAGTCGTCGAGCGGCAGGCACACGCGGGCCAGCGAGGCCAGCATGTCGTCCATGGAGCCGCCCGGCAGGTCCGTGCGTCCGATGGAGCCGGCGAAGAGCAGATCGCCCGAGAAGAAGACCGAAGGAATGTCGGCCGTCTCCGGCATCTGGAAGGTCACCGACCCCCTGGTATGGCCCGGCGCGTGCGCGACGGAGAATTCGAGTCCGGCCAGCTCCAGCTTTGCGCCGTCGGTCAGTTCGAAGACGTCGTCCGGCTCCCCCACCGTCAGCTCGCCCATCAGCGGCATGCCGATGGACCGGCCGAGCGCCTTCTCGGGGTCGCTCAGCATGTACCGGTCCTCGGGGTGGATCCACGCCGGTACGTCGTGCGCTCCGCAGACGGGGACGACCGAGGCCACGTGGTCGATGTGGCCATGGGTCAGGACGACGGCGACGGGCTTGAGCCGATGCTTCTTCAGTGCTTCCTCGACGCCTTCGGCGGCCTGGTGGCCGGGGTCGATGATCACGCACTCCGCACCGGCGGCAGGGGCGACGAGATAACAGTTCGTCCCCCAGGCCCCGGCGGGGAACCCGGCAATGAGCACGATCGTCCTTCGTTGTGTCGGTTCGGGTGGCTGCAAGCTGTGGTCCAGAGCCTACCGGCGCTGCCGTTTCCTCAGCGAACCCATATACGGTACGGGGCTACACGCAGTGGTCGGCTCACACAGCGCACAGGACGCACGCGTACCGGTCGACATACGACACGCATGAGGAGAGAACCCGGTGGTCAGCCAGGAGCAGCGGCGGCGTCAGCTCGCCCGGGAGAAGTTCTTGCGGCAGCAGCAGCGGCGTACCAGCGCACGGCGCAAGACACGCATGCGCAACTCGGTGATCGCGTCGGTGCTCGGCGTGCTCGTGATCGTGGGTGTCACGCTGTACACGACCGGCGCGCTGAAGGGCAACGACGACAAGGCGAACGCCAGCTCGGAGACGACTCCCAGCGCCTCCGCCTCGCCCAGCAAGGCACCCGACCCGTGTGAGAAGGCCGCGGCCGGCTCGGTGAAGAAGCTGAGCTGGAAGAAGGAGCCGGCGATGACGATCGACACGTCGGCGAAGTACACGATGACGCTGTCGACGACCTGCGGCGACATCGGCATCGCGCTGAAGACGTCGGCGGCCCCGCACACCGTGAACTCGTTCGACTTCCTCGCCTCGAAGGGCTACTTCGACCACACGAAGTGCCACCGGCTCACCACCAACGGCATCTACGTGCTGCAGTGCGGCGACCCGACGGGTACCGGAAGCGGCGGTCCCGGGTACACGATCCCTGACGAGAACCTGAAGGACACGAGCCTGAAGGGCGGTGTCTACCCGGCGGGTACGGTCGCGATGGCCAACACGGGCCAGAAGCACACCGGTGGCAGCCAGTTCTTCCTGGTCTACCAGGACAGTCAGTTGCCGCCCAGCTACACCCCGTTCGGCACCGTCGACGCCTCCGGACTGAAGGTCCTCAAGAAAATCGCCGCCGCGGGTGAGAGCACGGGACAGGGTGACGGAGCCCCGAACGCGACGGTCGTGATCAACAAGGCCACGGTCACGAAATCCTGACCACGAACTGCGAAATTTCGGTCGCGCGGGATGCGGACAGGCAACCCGCCGGTCGCCTATGTTGGCCGTGACGAAACTGTGGACGATGCCCGGGGGCGCTGAGGCCCCTCGCGGGCATCATGTGGAGGAGGCGCTGTGAGCAGCGACCCGTGGGGCCGCGTCGACGAGACGGGGACCGTGTACGTGCGTACGGCCGACGGCGAGCAGGTCGTCGGTTCCTGGCAGGCCGGCTCCCCCGAGGAGGCGCTGGCCTACTTCGAGCGCAAGTACGAGGGCCTGGTTGTCGAGATCGGCCTCCTCGAAAAGCGAGTAAAGACCACCGACCTGTCCGCGAAGGACGCCCAGGCCGCCATCGACCACCTGCGCGAGCAGGTGGAGGCGCACCACGCGGTCGGTGACCTGGACGCGCTGCGGACCCGGCTGGCCGAGCTCGTGAAGACCGTGGACTCGCGCCGCGAGGAGCGCAGGGCGCAGCGTGCCAAGCAGTCCGACGAGGCCCGGCAGGCCAAGGAGGACCTGGTCGTCGAGGCGGAGCAGCTGGCCCAGTCCGACCAGTGGCGGGCGGCCGGTGAGCGGCTGCGGTCCCTGGTGGACACCTGGAAGGGCCTGCCGCGCCTGGACCGCAAGTCCGACGACGAGCTGTGGCACCGCTTCTCGCACGCCCGGTCGGCGTTCTCCAAGCGTCGCAAGGCGCACTTCGCGCAGCTCGACGCACAGCGCGAGGACGCCCGCAAGGCCAAGGAGAAGCTGGTCGCCGAGGCGGAGTCGCTGTCCGACTCGACGGACTGGGGTCCGACGGCCGCGCGCTACCGCGAGCTGATGGCCGAGTGGAAGGCCGCGGGCCGCGCCCAGCGCGAGCACGAGGACGACCTGTGGAACCGCTTCCGCGGCGCCCAGGACGTGTTCTTCGCGGCGCGCGGTTCCGCGTTCGCCGAGCGGGACGCGGAGCAGACGGAGAACCTGAAGCTGAAGGAGGAGCTGGCCGCGGAGGCCGAGAAGCTCCTGCCGATCACGGACCTGAAGTCGGCGCGGTCCGCCTTCCGCTCGATCAACGAGCGGTGGGAGGCCATCGGCCATGTGCCGCGCGACGCGCGTCCGAAGGTCGAGGGCCGGATGCACACGGTCGACCGGGCGATCCAGGAGGCCGAGGAGGCCGAGTGGCGCCGGACCAACCCGGAGGCTCGCGCGCGTGCCGCGGGCCTGACCGGCCAGCTGCAGGCCGCCGTCGACAAGCTGAGGACGCAGATCGACCAGGCCCGCGCCCAGGGCAACACGTCGAAGGCGGAGAAGCTGGAGCGTGAGCTGGAGGGCCGCCAGGCGCTCCTGGACCAGGCCCTGAAGGGCCTCCAGGAGTTCGGCGGCTAAGTTATCCCGTCCACATCGAGAGGGGCCCCGTACACGCCGTACGGGGCCCCTCTCGTCGTATGCCTGTCTGCCGCTACGACCGGTTGCGCGCCGAGGTGACCCGGTAGACGTCGTACACGCCCTCCACGCCCCGTACGGCCTTCAGGACGTGACCCAGGTGCTTGGGGTCGCCCATCTCGAAGGTGAAGCGGGAGGTGGCCACCCGGTCGCGGGAGGTCTGGACGGCCGCGGAGAGGATGTTGACGTGCTGGTCGGACAGGACGCGGGTGACGTCGGAGAGGAGCCTGGACCGGTCCAGGGCCTCGACCTGGATGGCGACCAGGAAGACCGAGGACTGGGTGGGCGCCCACTCGACGTCGAGGATGCGCTCGGGCTCGCGGGACAGTGACTCGACGTTGACGCAGTCGCTGCGGTGAACCGATACACCGCTGCCGCGCGTGACGAAGCCGATGATCGGGTCGCCGGGCACCGGCGTACAGCACCGGGCCAGCTTGACCCAGACGTCGTCGACGCCCTTCACGACCACGCCGGGGTCCTGGTTGGTGCGCCGCTTGCGGCCGCGGGTGCGGGTCGGCGGGACCGCCTCGTCGATCTCCTCGGTGGCCGCCTCCTCGCCGCCGAGCGCCTGCACCAGTTTCTGCACGACGTTCTGCGCGGCCACATGGCCCTCGCCGATCGCCGCGTACAGCGAGGAGATGTCCGGGTAGCGCATCTCGTGCGCCAGCGTCACCAGCGAGTCGCCGGTGAGGATGCGCTGGATCGGCAGGTTCTGCTTGCGCATCGCGCGGACGATGGCGTCCTTGCCCTGCTCGATCGCCTCGTCCCGGCGTTCCTTGGAGAACCAGCCGCGGATCTTGTTGCGGGCGCGCGGGGACTTGACGAAGCCGAGCCAGTCGCGGGACGGTCCGGCGCCGGTCGCCTTGGAGGTGAAGACCTCGACCAGGTCGCCGTTGTCCAGCGTCGATTCGAGCGGGACGAGACGGCCGTTGACCCTGGCGCCTATCGTCCGGTGGCCGACCTCGGTGTGGACCGCGTACGCGAAGTCGACGGGGGTGGCCCCGGCCGGGAGTGCTATGACGTCGCCCTTGGGCGTGAAGACGAAGACCTCGTTGCGGGACAGGTCGAAGCGCAGGGACTCCAGGAACTCGCTGGGGTCCTCGGTCTCCTTCTGCCAGTCGAGCAACTGCCGCAACCAGGCCATGTCGTTGAGGTGGTCGTCCTTGCCCTTGCCGGACGACTTGGGCACGTCGGTGCGGACCTTGGAGGCGCCGGCGACGGCCTCCTGCTTGTACTTCCAGTGCGCGGCGATGCCGTACTCGGCGCGGCGGTGCATGTCGAAGGTGCGGATCTGGAGTTCGACCGGCTTGCCGTTGGGCCCGATGACCGTCGTGTGCAGCGACTGGTACATGTTGAACTTGGGCATCGCGATGTAGTCCTTGAAGCGCCCCGGAACCGGGTTCCAGCGCGCGTGGACGGTGCCCAGGGCCGCGTAGCAGTCGCGGACGGTGTCCACCAGGACGCGGATGCCCACCAGGTCGTAGATCTCCGCGAAGTCCCGGCCGCGGACGATCATCTTCTGGTAGACGCTGTAGTAGTGCTTCGGCCGGCCGGTGACGGTCGCCTTGATGCGGGCGGCGCGCAGGTCGGACTGGACCTCGTCGGTCACTATGGCGAGGTACTCGTCCCGCTTGGGGGCGCGCTCGGCGACCAGCCGGACGATCTCGTCGTACATCTTGGGGTAGAGGATCGCGAACGCGAGGTCCTCCAGCTCCCACTTGATGGTGTTCATGCCCAGCCGGTGGGCGAGCGGCGCATAGATCTCGAGGGTCTCGCGCGCCTTCTTCTCCTGCTTCTCGCGCTTGAGGTAGCGCATGGTGCGCATGTTGTGCAGGCGGTCGGCGAGCTTGATGACCAGGACGCGCGGGTCCTTGGCCATGGCGACGACCATCTTGCGCACGGTCTCGGCCTGCGCGGCCTCGCCGAACTTGACCTTGTCCAGCTTGGTCACGCCGTCGACGAGCAGCGCGACGACGTCGCCGAAGTCGCGGCGCAGGTCCTCCAGGCCGTACTCGGTGTCCTCGACGGTGTCGTGCAGCAGGCCCGCCATCAGGGTGGCCGGGTCCATGCCCAGCTCGGCGAGGATGGTGGTCACGGCGAGCGGGTGCGTGATGTACGGGTCGCCGCTCTTGCGCTTCTGGCCGCGGTGCCAGCGCTCGGCGACCTGGTAGGCGCGCTCGATCTGGCGGAGCGTGGCGTTCTCGATCTTGGGGTCGTTGCTGCGGACTATGCGCAGCAACGGCTCCAGAACCGGGTTGTACGGGTTCGCACGCTGCACGCCGAGGCGGGCGAGGCGGGCCCTGACGCGGTTGGAGGAGCCGGAGCGCGGGGGTGTGCCGGCGTTGGGGCGAGCGGCGGAGCGCTCGGGCGGGGACGGCTTGGGGCGCGAGGCCTCGGCCGACTTCTCGGCGGGCGCGGACTGGGCGTGCTCGACCGACCCACGGGTGTCGTTCTTCGTCTGCGACACGGTCGGCGCGGGCTTGGCCGCGGGCGCCGAGGCGGACTCGGGCTTGGCGGCTGTCAGTGGCTGGGCCTCGTCTGGCAAGAGGGCTCCTCGTGCGCGATCCGGGTCCCCCGGTCAGGCTCCGGAGTGCCCATGGTAGCGATCCTGGGCCATGTCATCGCCTGCAGGCCGGACGGAGGACCGTATACGGGAGAAACACCGGAGGCTGCCGTGGGATTCCACAGGGGTGTCCTGCGGGTTGCCCGGGCCCCTCGGGAACGCGAACGGCCGCCCCCGAGGGGACGGCCGTTCCGTCGGTCGTACGGCGCTCAGACCTGGAGGAGGGCCTCCAGCGGCGCTCCCCGCAGGGCCGGCTCCAGGCGGCCGCGGCCGCCCAGGAAGCCCAGCTCCATGAGGACCGCGACGCCCGCGACCTCGGCGCCGGCGCGGTGGATCAGCTGGATCGCGGCCTCCGCGGTGCCGCCGGTGGCGAGCACGTCGTCGACGATCAGGATCCGGTCGTCCGACCCGAGGTCCTCGGCGTGCACCTCGATCTCGGCCGAGCCGTACTCCAGCTCGTAGGCCTGGCGGAGGGTGGCTCCGGGGAGCTTGCCCGCCTTGCGGACCGGGATGAAGCCGAGGCCGGCGCGGACGGCGACCGGGGCACCCAGGATGAAGCCCCGGGCCTCCAGACCGACGACCTTGGTGGCGCCGGTGCGCTCGGCGATCTCCGCGAGGGCGTCGGTGAGCGCGGTGAACGCGGCCGGGTCCGCCAGGAGCGGGGTGATGTCCTTGAACATCACGCCCTGCTCCGGGTAGTCCTCGACGTCCCGGATACGGCTGAGCAGCAGCTCCTTGATGTCGGTCACCGGCGCTTCCCCGACGGGCGGCCGCGACCGCCCCGGTTGCGGGAGGCGGGCTGGTTGCGGGGGCCGACGACGGCCGGAGCGGCGTCCTCGGGTCCCTCGCCGGAGCCGCCCACCCGGGCCTCGGCCATCTCCTCCTCGGCGGCGGCCTGGGCGCGCTTGGCGAGGACGCGCTTCTTCAGCGCCTTCATCTGCGGCTCGGCCTCCTTGAGGTCGGCGACGAGTGGCGTGGCGATGAAGATCGACGAGTAGGCACCGGCGGCGAGACCGACGAACAGCGACAGCGAGATGTCGTTGAGCGTGCCCGCGCCGAGGAAGCCGCCGCCGATGAACAGCAGGCCCGCGACCGGCAGCAGCGCGACCACCGTGGTGTTGATCGAACGGACCAGGGTGCCGTTGATCGAGTGGTTGGCGATGTCGCTGTAGGTGAAGCGGGTCTGCTTGGTGATGTCCTTCGTCTGCTCCTTGAGACTGTCGAAGACGACGACCGTGTCGTAGAGCGAGTAACCGAGGATCGTCAGCAGACCGATGACGGTGCCGGGCGTGACCTCGAAGCCGACCAGGGCGTAGATACCGGTCGTGATGGTGATGTCGTGGATCAGCGCGACCAGGGCCGCGAGCGCCATCCGCCACTCGAAGGCGATCGCCAGGTAGATCACCACGAGGACCATGAAGATGCCGAGGCCCTCCCAGGCCTTGTTGGCGATCTCGTCACCCCAGCTGGGGCCGACCAGGTCGGAGTTGATGGACTCGGGGTCCACCTTCATGTCCGTGGCCAGCTTGGCCTTGGTCGCGTCCGACTTCTCGGTGTCCATGCCGGCGATCTGGATGCGCAGACCGCCCGTGCCGAGCTTCTGCACGACCGCGTCGTGGCCGGAGGCCTCCTTCGCGTAGGTCTCCGCCTGGGACACCGAGACGCTGGTCTTGGAGGTGGTGAAGACGGCGCCGCCCTGGAAGTCGATGCCCATGTTCAGGCCGCGCACCGCCAGGCCGACGATGGCCGTGATGGTGATCAGGATGGAGATGCCGTACCAGATCTTGCGCTTGCCGACGAAGTCGTAGCTGATCTCGCCGCGGTGGAGTCGGGCGCCGAGGTTGCCGAGTTTCGACATCGCTCACGCTTCCTTCGGGTCGACAGGGCCGGCGACGGGGCCGGCGGGACGGCGGGTGCGGCGCAGCGGGGCCTTGGCGCCCAGGCCCTTCGGGTCGAGCCCGGACCACTTGTGGCCGCTCGCGAAGAACTTACGCCGGGCGAAGAGCGTCATCAGCGGCTTGGTGAAGAAGAAGACGACGACCACGTCGAGCACGGTGGTCAGGCCGAGCGTGAACGCGAAGCCCTGGACCTTGCCGACGGTCACGATGAACAGCACGGCGGCGGCCAGGAACGACACGAAGTCGGAGACCAGGATGGTGCGCCGGGCGCGTGGCCAGGCCCGCTCGACGGCGGGGCGCAGCGTGCGGCCCTCGCGGATCTCGTCCCGGATGCGCTCGAAGAACACGATGAACGAGTCCGCCGTGATACCGATCGCGACGATCGCACCGCAGACGGCGGGCAGGTTCAGCGCGAAGTGGATCGTCGGACCGAGCAGCGACATGATCGTGTAGGTCAGGATCGCGGACACCAGCAGCGAGGGGATCGCGATCAGCGACAGGCCGCGGTAGAAGGCCACCAGGTAGATGATGACCAGCGCGAGGCCGATGGCACCGGCCAGCAGGCCGGCGTGCAGCTGCTGACCGCCGAGGGCGGCGGTGACGGTGGTGACGCTCTCCGTCCTGAAGGAGAGCGGGAGCGCGCCGTACGACAGCACGTTGGCGAGGCTCTGGGCCTCTTGCTGGGTGAAGCTGCCGGAGATCTCCGCCGAGCCGCCGGTGATGGACTGGCTCACGGTCGGGCTGGAGACGACCTCGCCGTCGAGGACGATGCCGAACTCGTTCGTCGGCTGGGTGGTGTTCTTGGCGAGCTCGCCGGTGACGTCCGCGAACTTCTTGGATCCGCTGCCGGTGAAGGTCATCTGGACCTGCCAGCCGGCGGCGCCCTGCGTGTCGAAGACGGCCTGGGCCTTCTTGACGTCGGTGCCGTCGACGCGGGCCGGGCCGAGCACGTACTTGTACCAGGCGTCGCCGATCTTGCCGCAGGCCACGGTGGTGTCGGTCGGCTTGGCACTCTTGCCGGCGGTGGCGCGCTGCGCGGCCTTGGTGCAGTCCAGCGCGGTGTACTCGGCCTCCAGCTTCGAGGCCGCGGCGGAGGCGCTGGCAGAGGCGCTCGCGTCGGCCGAGGAGGTGGCGGAGGGGCTCGCCGACGAGGAGGCGGACGCCGAGGACGACGGCGTGGAGCCGGCCTTCAGGGCGTCGGTGACCGCGCGGCCCTGCGAGGTGGCCGAGGAGGACGGCGAGGCGGACGACCCGGTCGCCTTCTGGGAAGTCGACGCGCTGCTCGACGGGGAGGCGCTCGGTGAGGCGGTGGAGCTGCCGCTGGCGGACGCGCTCGGGGAGGCGCTCGACGCTGCGGCGCCGCTGGCCTCCTGGGCCAGGACCGGGCGGAAGTACAGCTTCGCGGTGGTGCCGACCTGCTGGCGGGCCTCTGCGGAGTTCGTGCCCTTGGGGATGTTGACGATGATGTTGCTGGTGCCCTGGGTCTGGACCTCCGCTTCGGACACGCCCAGACCGTTGACACGGCGGTTCATGATCTCGACCGCGGTGTTCATGTTGGTCTTGTTGATCGCGTTGGGCTGGCCCGGCTCGTTCCTCGCCTGCAGCGTGATGCTCGTACCACCGGCCAGGTCGATACCGAGACGCGGAGTGGTGTTTCCGGAGGCGAACATTCCGCCGGTGAGCGCCACGATGGCGATCAGGATGAGGGCCAGCGAGCGCCCTGGCTTGCTCTGGGCGCTCGCGCTCCGGCCCCTCTTAGGTGCTGCCACCTTCTCGTACTCCCTCTCGGGCCGCCGCGCGCCTGGTCGGTGCGGTCGGCCATGACATGGTGTCGGGATCCCGTGCGGGAAACGGACGCGCCCGGGGTGCGAGGTGCGCGTGGGATGTGCGCACCGCTCCCCGGGACACGGCTACTTCGCGTCGGAGTCGCCGTCGGTCTTCTTCGGCTCTTCGTCGGCCTTCGCCTCGGCGGTCGCGGACTCGGCCGGCCCGTCGGTCTTCTCCGCGGCCTCGCCCTCGTCCTCGGCGGCGTCCTTCTTCCCGAGGTCGACGGCCTTGTCGTCGGAGGCGGCGGCAGCGTCGGCAGGCTCGTCGTCGGTCTCGGTGAGGGAGGAGGCGTCGTCCGGGACCACGTCGGCGTCGGACTTCAGGTCGTGCTCGATGCCGTGCACGATGCGGTTGTACTCGTCGTCCGTGAGGATGGCGCCGATCGCGTTCTTGGCGAAGAGGAGCTCGACGCCCGGGCCGGCGTCGAGGAGGACCGTGTCCTCGTTGACTTCCTTGACCGTCGCGTACATGCCCCCGATGGTGCGGACCCCGTTGCCGGGCTGGATCTCGTTCCGCATCTGCGTGGCCTGCTGCTGACGCTTCCTGGTGGAACGCGTCATCAGGAACATGGCCGCGATGAGGACGATGAACACGAGAAGAGGCAAGCTATTCACGGGACGGAATTTCCTTCGCGCAGCCGCGGCGGTGAGCGGCCTGGATGATGGGGGTGTGGTCGGCGCCGCCCGCGAAGGCGGCATCGGCGGAGTCTAAGCGAGCCCGCGCGCATGGAACAACGTTCAGCATGGCACCTGGGTTCCTGGGCCCGCCAATGCCCCGCCGTCACGAAGCGATCACGTCTGTGGCGGAGGCCTGGTCGGCGGGCGGCGGCCCGTCCGGGCAGCGAGGGGCGCGAGTCCGGGGCCGCTCCCGGGATACGGCGGGCCCCGGGGGCGTTCTCATCGGCAACGGTTCGGGAACCGGAGGGGCGCAGGGCCGGGCATCGGACGCGCGCGGGCTCTGGCACCGGGTTTCCGGGGCCGGGGGCCGGTTTTCCGCAGCCCCGAAGCCCGGATACCCGCGGGCCCGGATGCCCGCACACCCGAAGCCCCGGATGTCCACAGACCCGAAGCCCGGATACCCGCACACCCGAAGCCCGGATACCCGCACACCCGAAGCCCGGGCCCTCGCCTTGTCGGTGTCAGGTGCCGAACAGGTCCTGCTGGCCGGTCCCGCCCGCCGAGCCGCGCGGCGCGGTCAGGCCCAGGTGGGCCCAGGCGGCGGGGGTGGCGACGCGGCCGCGTGGGGTGCGGGCCAGCAGGCCCTCGCGTACCAGGAAGGGCTCGGCGACCTCCTCGACCGTCTCGCGCTCCTCCCCCACCGCGACGGCGAGGGTGGACAGGCCGACCGGGCCGCCGCCGAACAGCTTGAGCAGGGCTTCCAGGACCGCGCGGTCCAGCCGGTCGAGGCCGCGCTCGTCCACCTCGTACACGGCGAGCGCCGCGTGCGCGATCTCGCGCGTGATCAGTCCGTCCGCCTTGACCTGCGCGTAGTCGCGGACCCGGCGCAGCAGCCGGTTGGCGATCCGGGGCGTGCCGCGCGAGCGGCCGGCGATCTCGGCGGCACCGGCCGGCTCGATCTCGACGTCGAGCAGGTTGGCCGAGCGGTGCACCACCCGCTCCAGCTCGCGCGGTTCGTAGAACTCCATGTGCGCGGTGAAGCCGAAGCGGTCGCGCAGCGGGGGCGGCAGCAGACCCGCGCGGGTGGTGGCGCCGACCAGCGTGAACGGGGGCAGCTCCAGGGGGATGGCGGTGGCACCCGGCCCCTTGCCGACGATGACGTCGACGCGGAAGTCCTCCATCGCCATGTACAGCATCTCCTCGGCGGGCCGCGACATGCGGTGGATCTCGTCGAGGAAGAGGACCTCGCCCTCCTGGAGCGAGGAGAGGATCGCGGCCAGGTCGCCGGCGTGCTGGATGGCGGGGCCCGAGGTGATGCGGATCGGGGCGCCCATCTCGGCGGCGATGATCATGGAGAGGGTGGTCTTGCCGAGGCCCGGGGCGCCGGAGAGCAGCACGTGGTCGGCGGTGGCGCCACGCGCGCGTGCGGCGCGCAGCACCAGGTCGAGCTGTTCGCGGACCTTCTCCTGGCCGATGAACTCGCCCAGGTCCTTGGGGCGCAGGGCCGCCTCGACGGCCTGGTCCTCACGGTCGGCGACGGCGCCCACCAACCGCTCCCCGTCGGCGCCGGTGTCGGTCGTGTCGTCCCGGTTCATAAGTGATGTGCCTCAGCGGTGGTGGGGTCAGCGGGCGCGGTTGAGGGTCTGCAGGGCCGCCTTGAGCAGCTGGCCGACCTGGGGGGTGCCCCCGGCGGCCTCGGCCTGCGGGGCGACGGCGGTGACGGCCTCGTCGGCCTCCCGGGTCGCGTAGCCCAGGCCGATCAGGGCGGCGTGCAGCTGGTCGCGCCAGCCCTGGCTGATCGGAGCCCCGATCGCGGGAGCGCCGATCGGCTCGCCGAGCCGGTCCTTGAGCTCGAGCAGCAGCTTCTGCGCGCCCTTCTTGCCGATCCCGGGGACGGCGATGAGCGCCTTCTCGTCACCCGTGGCGACGGCGCGGCGCAGCGCGTCCGGGCTGTGCACGGCGAGCATCGCCTGGGCGAGCCGCGGACCGACCCCGCTCGCCGTCTGGAGCAGCTCGAAGACCTGGCGCTCGTCGTCGTCCACGAAGCCGTACAGCGTGAGCGAGTCCTCGCGGACGACCAGCGAGGTGGCGAGCTTGGCCGGCTGGCCCATGCGCAGCCCGGACAGGGTGTTGGGGGTGCACTGGACGGCGATGCCGATCCCGCCCACCTCGACGACCGCGGAGTCCGGGGCGAGGGCGGCGACCGGGCCGCTGACGAAGGCGATCATGCCGTACGGCCTTTCGTTGCGTTTGCTGCGTGCAGGGCGACGGCCTGCTGGAGTCGGTTCTGCGCGGGGGCGCGCCAGATGTGGCAGATGGCGAGCGCGAGGGCGTCGGCGGCATCGGCGGGCTTCGGCGGGGCGCTGAGCCGGAGCAGCCGGGTGACCATGGCACCGACCTGGGCCTTGTCGGCGCGTCCGGAGCCGGTGACGGCGGCCTTGACCTCGCTGGGGGTGTGCAGGGCGACGGGGATGCCCCGGCGGGCGGCGCACAGCGTCGCGACGGCGCTGGCCTGGGCGGTGCCCATCACGGTCCGTACGTTGTGCTGGCTGAACACCCGCTCCACGGCGACGAATTCGGGCCGGTGCTCGTCCAGCCACTGCTCGATGCCCTGCTCGATGGCGACGAGGCGCTGGCCGAGCTCGGCGTCGACGGGCGTCCGTACGACCCCGACGCCGACCATGGTGAGCGGCCGGCCCGCGACACCCTCGACGACACCGACACCGCACCGGGTCAGTCCCGGGTCCACCCCCAGTACACGCACCGCGCCCCTCCCCTCTTTGCGGCCACACCGCCGCCGCTCTCGCGGACCCGGCCGAACCGTCGTGGTTGCTCGGTTGATGGTTGCGGTCCGTGGCGGTGATCTACGGACAGCGCCAGGCTAGTCGCTGCCACTGACAACAGCGGCGGGCCGGTGGGACGTGTCCCTCCGGCCCGCCGAATCCGCTCAGCCCGCGGCGGCGTTACGCGTCGACCTTCTCCATGACCTCGTCGCTGACGTCGAAGTTGGCGAAGACGTTCTGGACGTCGTCGCTGTCCTCGAGGGCGTCGATCAGCTTGAAGATCTTCTTGGCGCCCTCCTCGTCCAGCTCGACCTGCATGGTCGGGACGAAGTTGGCCTCGGCCGAGTCGTAGTCGATCCCGGAGTCCTGGAGGGCGGTGCGGACCGCGACCAGGTCGGTGGCCTCGCTGAGCACCTCGAAGGACTCACCGAGGTCGTTGACCTCCTCGGCGCCCGCGTCCAGGACCGCGCCGAGCACGTCGTCCTCGGACAGCTCGCCCTTGGGGACGATCACGACGCCCTTGCGGTTGAAGAGGTACGACACCGAGCCGGGGTCGGCCATCGAGCCGCCGTTGCGGGTCATGGCGACACGCACGTCGGAGGCGGCGCGGTTGCGGTTGTCGGTGAGGCACTCGATGAGCACCGCGACGCCGTTCGGGCCGTAGCCCTCGTACATGATGGTCTCGTAGTCGGCGCCGCCGGCCTCGAGACCGCCGCCGCGCTTGACCGCGGAGTCGATGTTCTTGTTCGGAACCGACTGCTTCTTCGCCTTCTGGATGGCGTCGTAGAGAGTCGGGTTGCCCTCGATGTCGACGCCGCCCATGCGGGCCGCGACCTCGATGTTCTTGATCAGCTTCGCGAAGAGCTTGCCGCGCTTGGCGTCGATCACGGCCTTCTTGTGCTTCGTCGTAGCCCATTTAGAGTGGCCGGACATCTGCCTGTCTCCTTCGCGTAACCCATCCAAACAACGAACGCCAGAGATCCTACTAGGACTCGGTCGCCCGGTTCGCGTGCACCATGTCGACGAACAGGGCGTGCACACGGTGGTCGCCGGTCAGTTCCGGGTGGAACGACGTGGCGAGCGCGTTGCCCTGGCGGACCGCGACGATGTGGCCGCCGTGCTCGGCGAGCACCTCGGCCTCGGCGCCGACCGACTCGACCCAGGGGGCGCGGATGAACACGCCCTCTACAGGATCGCCGTCGATCCCGCTGACGTCGACCGCCGCCTCGAACGACTCGTTCTGCCGCCCGAAGGCGTTGCGGCGCACGATCATGTCGATGCCGCCGACGGTCTCCTGGCCCGAGCGCGGGTCGAGGATCTTGTCGGCGAGCATGATCATGCCCGCGCAGGTGCCGTAGACGGGCATTCCGGCCCGCACGCGCGCACGGAGGGGCTCCATCACGCCGAACAGGACGGCGAGCTTGGAGATGGTGGTGGACTCGCCGCCGGGGATGACGAGGCCGTCCACCTCGGCGAGTTCCTCGGGGCGCCTGACCGGCCTGGCCACGGCGTCGGCCGCGGCCAGGGCGATGAGGTGCTCCCGTACGTCGCCCTGGAGGGCCAGGACGCCTATGACAGGTGCGTCGGTCATGTGTGCGAAACCCTTTGGCCTTACCAGCCGCGGTTGGCGTAGCGCTCGGACTCGGGGAGGGTGTCGCAGTTGATGCCGACCATGGCCTCGCCGAGGTTGCGGGACGCGTCCGCGATGATCTTCGGGTCGTCGTAGAAGGTGGTCGCCTTGACGATGGCGGCGGCGCGCTTGGCCGGGTCGCCGGACTTGAAGATGCCGGAGCCGACGAAGACGCCCTCGGCGCCGAGCTGACGCATCAGGGCCGCGTCGGCCGGGGTGGCGACGCCGCCGGCGGAGAACAGCACGACCGGCAGCTTGCCGAGCTCGGCGACCTCCTTGACCAGCTCGTAGGGGGCGCGCAGCTCCTTGGCGGCGGCGTACAGCTCGTTGTTGTCGCAGCCGCGCAGCTTGGCGATCTCGCCCTTGATCTGGCGCAGGTGGCGGACGGCCTCGACGACGTTGCCGGTGCCGGCCTCGCCCTTGGAGCGGATCATGGCCGCGCCCTCGGCGATCCGGCGCAGGGCCTCACCGAGGTTGGTGGCGCCGCAGACGAAGGGGGTGGTGAAGGCCCACTTGTCGGAGTGGTTGACCTCGTCGGCCGGGGTGAGGACCTCGGACTCGTCGATGTAGTCGACGCCGAGCGACTGCAGAACCTGGGCCTCGACGAAGTGACCGATCCGGGACTTGGCCATGACCGGGATCGAGACGGCCTCGATGATGCCCTCGATCATGTCCGGGTCGGACATCCGGGCCACGCCGCCGTCCTTGCGGATGTCGGCCGGGACCCGCTCCAGGGCCATGACGGCGACGGCGCCCGCGTCCTCGGCGATCTTCGCCTGCTCCGGCGTGACGACGTCCATGATCACGCCGCCCTTGAGCTGCTCGGCCATGCCGCGCTTCACACGGGCGGTGCCGGTCTCGGGGGTCTGGTTCTCACTGGTGGACACGGGTGACCTCACTCGCTGAAAGAGGGTTTCTGCAAACACCGAGGAAACGCGAGCGGACCAGTCCACAGCAAGGGCCAATGGGAAGGCGGTGGATCGTTTTCCGGTCAGGCCGTGCGCTCCACCAGCGCGGCAGGCGGTTCGTCGTCCATCTCGAAGGCCAGCGGGAAGGGAGCGTGTCCGGCCAGCCGGAACCAGCGGACCTTGCGGTGTTCGCGCAGCCGGCGGGCCGCGCCGACGGCGTCGTTGTGGAAGCGGCGGGCCATCGGGACCCGGCGCACGGCCTCGGCCAGCTCGCTCGCGGCGGCGTCGCCGCCGGGTGCCTCCCGGACCTCCTCGACCTGCTGCGGGTCCTCGAAGACGGCCCGCAGCGCCTGGCTCAGCTCGCTCTCCGCCACCTCCCGCTGCTCCTCCTCTGCCTGCCGGGCGGCGTGCGCGGCCTCGTACAGCACGATCGATGAGGCGGGATCCAGCACCCCCGAGGTCGCCAGCTCCTGGGCCACCGAGGCCCGCCGCAGCAGCTGGGCGTCGAGAGCGGCACGGGCGGCGTCGATCCGCGCGTGCAGCCGGTCGAGGCGGCCTGCGGTCCAACTCAGGTACAGGCCGACCACCACAAGGGCAGCGAGGATCCAGAGGGTCCAGATCAGGGAAGCGCTCACGGGCGGAACGCTATAGGAGACGCTCGCGGCAGCGCGCCCCAAAGGGGCGCTGGGGGCACCCCCGGCCGAAGGCTGGGGGAGGAACTGCGCGACCAGCCACGACGGCGCCGCACCCGTCAGACGGCACCGGCACATCGCGGCGCTCCCAGCGAAGCGCTCGGCGTCTAGTCCCGCGCCAGCCCGAACCGTGCCCGCAGCCCCGACCGCTCGTCCGCCGCCACCGCCGCCGCGCCCGCCGTCACCGTCTCGTAGACGGACAGGATGTCCGCGCCCACGGTGGACCAGTCGAAGCGCCGTACGTGCACGCTGCCGCGTGCGCGCAGCCCGGCCCGGCGCTCCGGGTCCGCCAGGAGCCGTACCGCGGCTTCCGCCAGCGCGTCCGCGTCCTCGTTGGCGAAGAGTTCGCCCGCCGCCCCCTGGTCGAGGACCTGGGCGAAGGCGTCGAGGTCGGAGGCGAGGACGGGGGCGCCCGCCGACAGGGCCTCGACCAGGATTATCCCGAAGCTCTCGCCGCCCGTATTGGGCGCGATGTACAGGTCGAGGCTGCGCAGGAAGCGGGCCTTGTCCTCGTCGCTGATCATGCCGAGGAACTCGACACGGGGGCGCAACTCGGCGGGAAGGGACTCGACCGCGGCCTCCTCGTCGCCCCGGCCTGCCACCAGGAGCCGGGCCTGCGGGCGGGCGGCGAGGATCCTGGGCAGGGCCTTCATCAGGACCGGGAGGCCCTTGCGGGGCTCGTCGATGCGGCCGATGAAGCCGATGGTGTCGCCCTCCCACTCGGGGCGCGGCTCCGCATTGGCGAAGAAGTCGACGTCGACGCCGTTGGGGATCACGACCGCGTCGCCGCCGAGGTGCTCGACCAGGGTGCGGCGGGCGTACTCGCTGACCGCGATCCGGGCGCTGATCTTCTCCAGGGCCGCCTGGAGGATCGAGTACGCGGCGATCATCGCGCGGGAGCGCGGGTTGGAGGTGTGGAAGGTCGCCACCATCGGGCCCTGGGCCGCCCAGCAGGTCAGCAGGCCGAGGGACGGTGAGGTCGGCTCGTGGATGTGGACCACGTCGAACGCGCCCTCGTGCAGCCAGCGGCGCACCCGCGCGGCGGACAGGAAGCCGAAGTTGAGCCGGGCCACCGAGCCGTTGTACGGCACCGGGACGGCGCGGCCGGCCGAGACGACGTAGGGCGGGAGCGGGGTGTCGTCGTCGGCGGGGGCGAGCACGGAGACGTCGTGGCCCAGGCGGATGAAGTACTCGGCGAGGTCGCGGATGTGGAACTGGACGCCACCCGGGACGTCCCAGGAGTAGGGGCAGACGATGCCGATCCTCACGACGGTCCCTTCGCGGGGTCGAGGTCCGCGAGCCACAACCGCTGCAGCATGTGCCAGTCCTCCGGATGGTCGGCGATCCCGGTGGCGAAGGCATCGGCCAGCGCCTGTGTCATGACAGACGTCTTCGACGCCTTGTCACCTGACTCGGGTACCTCGATGGGGGCGTGCACCCGGCCCTTCATGACGGGGGTGTCGTCGTACCAGAGCGTCACGGGCAGGAGGAGCGCCCCGGTCTGCTGGGCCAGCAGGGCGGGTCCGGCGGGCATCCGCGCGGTGTCGCCGAAGAAGCCGACCTCGATGCCGGAGGCGGACAGGTCGCGGTCGGCGACCAGACAGACCAGGCCGCCGTCGCGCAGCCTGCGGGCCAGGGTGCCGAAGGCGGTGCCGCCGCTGTGCGGCAGGACCTCCATGCCGAGGCCCTCGCGGTAGGCGACGAAACGGTCGTACAGGGTCTCGGGCCTGAGGCGCTCGGCGACCGTGGTGAACGGGGTCTTCAGCTCGGTGGTGACCCAGGCGCCGGCCAGGTCCCAGTTGGCCAGGTGCGGCAGCGCGAGGATGACACCGCGGTCCGAGGCGAGGCCGTCGGTGAGGTGGTGGACGTCCTTGGGGACGAAGCCGGCGCGGATCCGGTCCTCGCTCCAGGACGGCAGCCGGAAGGACTCCATCCAGTAGCGCAGGTACGAGCGCATGCCCGCGCGGGAGAGCTCGCGCAGCCGCTCGGGGCCCGCGTCGGGCAGCACGCGCGCGTAGTTCGACTCGAGCCGCTGGACGCCCTTGCCGCGCTGCTTCCAGGCGAGGTCGGCGATGGAGTTGCCGAGGCGCACCGCGACCGGTTCGGGGAGCTTCTTGACGGTGCTCCAGCCGAGACCGTACAGAGCGTCGGTGACCCGGTCGGCGGCGGTCACGGGGAGGCCTCGCTCCCGTGCGAGGCCTTCTCGCGCTCGGCCGCCGCCTCCGCCTCGGCGGACTCCCGGCGGACCGTGACGACCCGCTGGACCAGGGTGACCAGGCTGCCCACGGCGACGATCCACAGGGCGATCGGCAGCAGGATCTGGATGTGCGGGACGCCGAACTTGTGGAAGCCGGCCAGACCGGCCGCCACCAGCGAGATGACCAGGCGCTCGGCGCGCTCCACGAGACCGTTGACGGCCACCGGCAGCCCGATCGACTCGCCGCGCGCCTTGGTGTACGAGACCACCTGGCCGCTGGCCAGGCAGAAGATGGAGACCGCGCAGAGGACGTTGTCGTTCCCGTTGCCCGCGTACCAGAGGGCGAAGCCGCCGAAGATCGCGCCGTCGGCGACCCGGTCAAGGGTGGAGTCCAGGAAGGCGCCCCAGCGGCTGGTGCGGCCCAGCTGGCGGGCCATGTTGCCGTCCACCAGGTCCGAGAACACGAACAGCGTGATCACGATCGTGCCCCAGAAGAACTCGCCCCTGGGGAAGAAGACCAGCGCGCCCGCGACCACTCCGGCCGTGCCGAGGAGCGTGACCGCGTCCGGGCTCACGCCCCGGCGGATGAGAAACGTGGCGAACGGTGTGAGGACACGCGTGAAGAATGCACGCGCGTACTTGTTCAGCATGGCCTTCCCGACGGTCGTTGCGCCGTGCGGCCCCTGCTGGCCACCCCGGCTGGCCCATCGTAGCCACGCGCGCGTGTGTGCGACGGGCGGGCACTCTCAGACGGGACCGGCGGCCGGGTGGGAAGGGTCCCGCGGGCACGATCACGTCCTTCGTATGGACGCACCGTGACGGGAGTGGAAAGCTCGAATAACCGCGGGCGTCATCGGAGCCGCCACCGCACGCGGCCCCGCCCTGCTCGCCCGCGCCCACAGAGACCTCACCGTGCACGGGAGGCAAAACCATGGGCGACAAGGTCAAGGAACACCCCGGAGCCGCCGGCAGGGCAAGGGCGGCCGACCACCCCGCGTCTGTACGGAATGTGGTGCTGGTCGGCCACTCCGGATCGGGCAAGACCACCTTGGTGGAGGCGCTCGCGCTGACCGCGGGAGCGGTGAACCGGGCGGGCCGGGTGGAGGACGGCGGAACCGTCTCGGACTACGACGACATCGAGCACCGGCAGCAGCGCTCCGTACAGCTGTCGCTGGTACCGGTCGACTGGAACGGAATCAAGATCAATATCCTGGACACCCCGGGATACGCCGACTTCGTCGGTGAGCTGAGGGCCGGTCTGCGCGCCGCGGACGCGGCCCTCTTCGTCGTCTCGGCCTCGGACGGGGTGGACGGCTCGACCCGGATGGTGTGGGAGGAGTGCGCGGCCGTCGGGATGCCGCGGGCGATCGTCGTCACGCACCTGGAGGCCGCCCGCGCGGACTTCCAGGAGATGACCCGGGTGTGCGCCGAGGCGTTCGGCGCCGACGACCCCGACGCCGTACTCCCCCTGTACCTGCCGCTGCACGGCCCGCAGGGTCCGGACGGGCACGCGCCCGTGACCGGCCTGGTCGGGCTGCTCACGCAGAAGCTGTTCGACTACTCCACCGGGGAGCGCAAGGAGTCCGAGCCGGGCCCCGACCAGCTGCCGGACATCGAGGACGCCCGGAACCGGCTCATCGAGGGGATCATCGCGGAGAGCGAGGACGAGACCCTCATGGACCGCTATCTGGGCGGCGAGCAGATCGACCTCAAGACGCTGATCGAGGACCTGGAGCGGGCCGTGGCCCGTGGGGCCTTCTTCCCCGTCCTGGCCGCCGCCCCGGCCGCCGAGGGCGCCCGTCAGGGCCTCGGCACGGTCGAGCTGCTGGAGCTGGTCACCGGTGGCTTCCCGACACCGTTCGAGCACCCCACGCCGGGCGTCACCACCATCGACGGCAAGCCACGCGACATCAAACCGTGCGACACCGGTGGCCCGCTGGTCGCGGAGGTGGTGAAGACCGCGTCCGACCCGTACGTCGGCCGGGTCTCGCTGGTCCGGGTCTTCTCCGGCACGCTGCGTCCCGACGAGACGGTCCACGTCTCCGGGCACGGCCTCGCCGACCGCGGCCACGAGGACCACGACGTCGACGAGAAGATCGGCGCCCTGTCCACGCCGTTCGGCAAACAGCAGCGGCCGGTCACCCACGTCATCGCCGGTGACCTGGCGTGCGTGGCGAAGCTCGGTCGCGCGGAGACCGGCGACACCCTCTCCGGCAAGGACGACCCGCTGCTCATGGAGCCGTGGGAGATGCCCGACCCGCTGCTGCCGCTCGCCATCGAGGCGCACAGCAAGGCGGACGAGGACAAGCTCTCCCAGGGCCTCGCCCGCCTTGTCGCCGAGGACCCGACCATGCGGCTCGAACAGAACCAGGACACCCACCAGGTGGTGCTGTGGTGCCTCGGCGAGGCGCACGCGGACGTCGCCCTGGAGCGGCTGCGCAGCCGGTACGGCGTCCAGGTCGACGTCGTCCCGCACAAGGTGTCCCTCCGGGAGACGTTCGCCGGGAAGTCCGCCGGGCGCGGCCGGCACGTCAAGCAGTCCGGCGGGCACGGGCAGTTCGCGATCTGCGAGATCGAGGTGGAGCCCCTGCCGGGCGGCTCCGGCATCGAGTTCGTCGACAAGGTGGTCGGCGGCGCGGTGCCCCGGCAGTTCATCCCGTCGGTCGAGAAGGGCATCAGGGCCCAGGCCGTCAAGGGAGTCGCCGCCGGCTACCAGCTGGTCGACGTACGGGTCACCCTGCTCGACGGCAAGGCGCACTCGGTGGACTCCTCCGACGCCGCCTTCCAGACGGCGGGCGCGCTGGCCCTGCGGGAGGCGGCCGCGGACGCCAAGATCCATCTGCTCGAGCCGGTGGCCGAGGTGTCCGTGCTGGTCGGCGACGACTACGTCGGCGCGGTGATGAGCGACCTGTCCGGGCGGCGCGGCCGGGTGCTCGGCACCGAGCAGACCAGCGGCGGGCGCACCCTCATCAAGGCCGAGGTACCGGAGTTCGAGATCGGCAGGTACGCGGTCGACCTGCGCTCCCTCTCGCACGGCACGGCCCGGTTCAGCCGCTCGTACGTGCGGCACGAGCCGATGCCACCGCAGATCGCCGAGAAGATTCGCGAACAGGCCAAGGAAGCCTCCTGATCGGTGTCACGGGGAGTGTTCGGCGGGCGGCTTCGGCCGTCCGCCGAACGCCTGTCAGTGGCTGGGGATACTCTGAGTACTTGATCAACAGGTGTGCGGAGTACGGAAGTCGGGAAGGCCGCAGAAGCGGGACGGCGGCAAGTGGGGGCGGGAATGAGCTTCGAGGACTTCTTCGGGCCACAGGTGCCCAGGCCGGGCGGCGAGGCGCAGGCACCGACCTATGCCCTGGCCTCGGCGGCCTACCGGGACACGCCGATGGAGGAGATCAAGAAGGCCGACAACGAGTGGCACCAGTCCGAGGTCAAGGAAGGCCGCAAGTGGGCGAAGATATTCCGGCCCAACTTCGGTGAGGCATACTCCCAGGCGGTCATCGACCGCATGCTGGGCGTCGGCCGCAAACCCCTGATCCAGTCCTTCGGCAGCGAGCCCCAGATGGTCGTCGAGCACTGCCTCGCGGCCAACCGCATCCGCCGGGAGCGCGACACCAGGCTCACCGCCGTCATGTTCCTGTTCGGCGTGCTCTTCCTGCCCGGCCTGCTCGTCTGGCTGGCGGTCTTCCAGCTCCGCGCCACCATGCTGAAGGCCGACAACAAGCGGGTCTCCGGGCTCGGCAGCGCCCTGCTGGCCGCCGTCGGCGTCCTCGCGGTCGTCTTCCTGATCCGGATGCCCCTCGCCGGCTTCTGGGGCTGGTACGCGCGTGGCTGCGTCGTGCTCCCCGTCGTCGGCTGGTTCCTGGCCAAGCGGCTCTGCGAGCGCACCGCGCGGGATCTGCGCGAGGCCTGGGACGGTCTGCTCTCCGGCGGCAGCGTCGGCGCTAAGGTCCCCGAGGCGGTGCCCACCAGCCCCGACCAGGCCGCGGCCGAGCAACTTCGCCAGTCCCTGGCCCGGCTCAGCGCCGAGCAGCAGTCCAACTCGGTCTTCTACGCCGGCCCCAAGGGCATACTCGGCATGGGCACCCGCTGGGGCTCCTGGCACCTGGCCGAGGAGCTGGTTCCGCTCGATCCGGTCAAGGGCGTCCACGAGTTCCGCGCCTGGACGGTGGTCCGGGAGATCGAGAAGGAACTGAGCGTGCTGCACCGGCAGCACCTGAAGACCGGCGGCTTCCCGACACCGCAGGTCAAGCACTGGATCGTCACCCATGTCGGCGAGGGCGCCAAGGAGGTCTCCAGGCCCGAGGGGACCGACTACCAGGTGGGACCCGCCGACGTGGAGCGGATCTGCAACAACAACCACTTCGGCAAGGGCGAACGGCACTACCTGGGCGTGCAGTGGCCGCACCTGTGGGACGGCGGCCTGATCATCACGATGATGGCGACCGTGACCGTGCTGAAGGAGACCCTGCGGATCGAGGTCACCGGACACGCCCTCGGTCCGGTCAACGGCCTGTTCAGCGGCAAGCCCGAGGCCCCCACCAAGACGGTCGCCAAGACCGTCCGGTTCTGGGAGACCCGGACCGTCAAGCTGCCCCTGGTCACCCCGGACGAGGTGGTGCGGCTCGCCGCCCGGGCGGCGATCAGCTGGTATCCACCGCTGCTGAAGTGGCTCGGCGGTTCCATAGGCCTGCCCGAGCCGTTCGGCCTCCGGCACGCCTGGGCCGACCAGCCCTGGAAGCACCGCTTCATGGCCGACGACGCGCTACGCGCGGCCACGCCGGTCCTCCGGGCGGTGCACCGGGCCGCGTTCACCGTGCTCAAGGATCACGACGTCAACATGGACAAGTTCAACGCGCGGGCGGGAGCGCTCAGCGGGTCGGTCCAGGAGGCGTCACCGAAGAAGGCCGACACGTACGACGCGTGAGCCCCCGGCGGTTCGGCCGAAGGGCCGGGTGCGGGCACCCGCCCTGGGGGCTGCCGCCCGCGGACCCCCGCTTCGGCCTGAACGGCCTCGTCCTCAATCGCCGGACGGGCTGCTCAGTGTGACGTCGGCCAGGCCTCGGCCAGCATCTTCCTGGTGTCCGCCAGCAGCTGCGGCAGTACCCGCGTGTGGCCCACCACCGGCATGAAGTTCGTGTCGCCGCCCCAGCGCGGCACGATGTGCTGGTGCAGGTGGGCCGCGATGCCGGCGCCCGCCACCGTGCCCTGGTTCATGCCGATGTTGAAGCCGTGGGCGCCGGACGCCGTGCGCAGCGCGGTCATCGCCTGCTTGGTCAGCTCGGCCAGTTCGACCGTCTCCGGGCCGGTCAGGTCCGTGTAGTCGGCGACATGACGGTACGGGACCGTCATCAGATGGCCGCCGTTGTACGGGTAGAGGTTGAGCACCGCGTAGACGTGCTCACCGCGCCGGACGATGAGCCCGTCCTCGTCGGACTTGGCCGGGATCGAGCAGAAGGGACAGCCGTCGTCGGCTCCCGGGCCGGTCGGCTTGTTCTCACCCTGGATGTAGGCCATCCGGTGGGGCGTCCACAGGCGCTGGAACGCGTCCTGCGTCCCCACTCCGATCTGCTGCTCCGGCTCACTCGTCATGCTAGGCAGCATATGGCTTCGCCCGTTCGCGGCGTGTCGCCGGGGCCGGGGGAAAGCGCCCGGCGGAGAAGCTGGACGGATGCACGACGACAGCCGGCTGAACCGCTGGGACCGCAGGACCGACCTGCCGCTCGGCATCGCGTCGCTGGTCTTCCTCGGCTCGTACGCGGTGCATGTGCTGGAGCCGAACCTGCCGGAGGCCGCGCACGCCGTGTTCCTGTCGCTGATGTACACGGCCTGGGCGCTGTTCGCCGTCGACTACGCGGTGCGCTGGCGGCTCAGCGGCGAGGGGCCGCGGTTCGTACGGCGGCACTGGCTGGACACGGTCGTCCTCGTGCTGCCGCTGCTACGGCCGGTGCGGGTCGTGCGGACGTACGAGTCGATCCAGCGCCGGCACGGGGAACCCCGGATGGCGTTGCACGCGCGTGTGGCGGCCTACTCGGCGCTGTCGATCTCACTGCTGGGCTTCTCGGGTGCCCTCGCCGTCTACCAGGCCGAACGCTCGGCCCCGAACGCGAACATCCGCACCTTCGGCGACTCCCTCTGGTGGACCTGCTCGACCCTCTCCACGGTCGGTTACGGCGACTACGTCCCGGTGACCACCCTGGGGCGGTTCATCGCCGCGGGGCTGATGGCCTGCGGTCTGGCACTGCTGGGCACGGTCACCGGGTCGTTCTCGTCGTGGATGCTGCAGCGGTTCTCGCTGAGCGAGGACGAGCGAAGGCCCCCGGAGAACTGATCTCCGAGGGCCCCTGCCGGAGGCGGATCAGACCTGGGTCCGCTCCTCGACCACCTTCACGATCTTGGCGATGGCCTCGTCGAACGGGATGCCGTTCTCCTGCGAGCCGTCGCGGTAGCGGAAGGAGACCGAACCGGCCGCCATGTCCTCGTCGCCCGCGATGACCATGAAGGGCACCTTCTGCTTCTGGGCGTTGCGGATCTTCTTCTGCATGCGGTCGGACGACGCGTCCACCTCGACCCGCAGGCCCTGCTTCTTCGCCTCGGCGGCGAACTTCTGCAGGTACTCGACGTGCCCGTCACCGATCGGGATGCCGACCGCCTGGACCGGGGCCAGCCAGGCCGGGAAGGCGCCCGCGTAGTGCTCCAGGAGCACCGCGAAGAACCGCTCGATGGAGCCGAACAGGGCGCGGTGGATCATCACCGGGCGCTGCTTGGAGCCGTCGGCGGAGGTGTACTCCAGGTCGAAGCGCTCGGGCAGGTTGAAGTCCAGCTGGACGGTCGACATCTGCCAGGTGCGGCCGATGGCGTCCTTGGTCTGCACGGAGATCTTCGGGCCGTAGAAGGCGGCGCCGCCCGGGTCGGGGACGAGCGGGAGGCCCTGCTTCTCGGCGACCGCGCGGAGCGTGTCGGTCGCCTCCTCCCAGACCTCGTCGGAGCCGACGAACTTCTCCGGGTCCTTGGTGGACAGCTCCAGGTAGAAGTCGGTGAGGCCGTAGTCGCGCAGCAGGTTCAGGACGAAGGTGAGCGTCTTGTCGAGCTCCTCCGCCATCTGCTCCTTGGTGCAGTAGATGTGCGCGTCGTCCTGGGTGAAGCCGCGGGCCCGGGTGAGACCGTGCACGACACCCGACTTCTCGTACCGGTACACGGTCCCGAACTCGAAGAGGCGCAGCGGCAGTTCACGGTAGGACCGGCCGCGCGCGTCGAAGATCAGGTTGTGCATCGGGCAGTTCATGGGCTTGAGGTAGTAGTCCACGCCCTCGTCGAGCTGCATGGGCGGGTACATGCCGTCGGCGTACCAGTCCAGGTGCCCGGACGTCTCGAAGAGCTTCCCCTTCGTGGCGTGCGGGGTGTAGACGAACTCGTAGCCCTCCTCCTCGTGCCGGCGGCGCGAGTAGTCCTCCATCACGCGGCGGACGACGCCGCCCTTGGGGTGGAAGACGGCGAGGCCGGAGCCGATCTGCTCCGGGATGGAGAACAGGTCCAGCTCGCTGCCCAGCTTGCGGTGGTCGCGCTTCTCGGCCTCGGCGAGGAAGTCCAGGTACTCCTTGAGCTCGTCCTTGGACGGCCAGGCGGTGCCGTAGATGCGCTGGAGCATCGGGTTCTTCTCGCTGCCGCGCCAGTAGGCGGCCGCGTTGCGCATCAGCTTGAACGCCGGGATCAGGCGGGTGGACGGCAGGTGCGGACCGCGGCAGAGGTCCTTCCAGCACAGCTCGCCCGTCTTGGCGTCCAGGTTGTCGTAGATCGTCAGCTCGCCGGCGCCGACCTCGACGTCCGCGCCGTCGTCCGAGGACGCCGAGCCCTTCAGGCCGATCAGCTCCAGCTTGTACGGCTCGTCGGCCAGCTCGGCGCGGGCCTCCTCGTCCGTGACGACCCGGCGCGCGAACTTCTGCCCGCGCTTCTGGATCTCCTGCATCTTCTTCTCGATGGCCTTGAGGTCATCGGGGTGGAAGGGCTTCTCGACGTCGAAGTCGTAGTAGAAGCCGTCCTTGACCGGCGGGCCGATGCCCAGCTTGGCCTCGGGGAAGAGCTCCTGGACGGCCTGGGCCATGACGTGCGCGGTGGAGTGGCGCAGGATGTTGAGGCCGTCCTCGGAGGAGATCTCGACGCCCTCGACGGTCTCGCCGTCCTTCACCTCGTACGCGAGGTCCTTGAGCTCACCGGCCACCCTGGCGGCGATGATCGAGCGCTCGCCGGCGAAGAGCTCGGCGGCCGTAGTGCCCGTCGTCACCACGCGCTCTTCCCGCTCGGAATCGCGTTGGATGATCACACGGACGTCTGACACCGGTCTCTCCTGACTGAAGGTGGATGCGGCGCCATACCAGGAGCGCGCGCAATACCGGATCGTACCGACCCGGCCCCACCGACTGCGAAACGGTCACCCTTTGTGAAGAGCGGTTCCCGGTCAGTCGCAGTCGTCGCCGCTGCACGCCTCCTCGAAGAAGTCGAGGTTCTCCTGGAGCGACTTCATCAGCCGGTCCCGCTCGGCCTCGTCCACCTGGACCGGCGCGACCCCGAAGGCGCCGGTCAGCCGCCGGAAGCCGCCCCGGCTCTCCAGCCGCCCGTGCAGGCGCACCGGGAGTCCGACGAGGTGGGCCTGGCCGGCGATCCGGTAGTCC
Source organism: Streptomyces sp. NPDC001714 (assembly GCF_042892755.1). NCBI lineage: Bacteria > Bacillati > Actinomycetota > Actinomycetes > Kitasatosporales > Streptomycetaceae > Streptomyces > Streptomyces sp. NPDC001714. The sequence goes on along the minus strand of NZ_JBIAUL010000013.1, from coordinate 142,771 downwards.
TCCTCGTCGAGGGTGACCCGGACGTACGGCACCTCGGCCCCGGCGATCACCCGCAGCCGTACCGCACCCTCGCCGCGCGGCTCGGAGCGGCGCATCCGGACGACGGTGCCGGTGATCCGGACCGCGACCGACGGTTCGTCGCGCAGGTAGCGGGCGCCGGCCTCGCGCAGCACGGGCAGGTCGCCGGGTGAGAACTCGATGGGCTCAGTGGTGGCGGCGCAGTCGTCGGGGACGCCGGCGCCCGGCGCCCACTCGACGGAGACGCGGGCGCCTTCCGTGCCGCGGACGAGCGTCACGAGGGCGTCGGTGAGCTCCCGGCTCACGCCCGCCTCGACGGCGCCGTCGAAGGCGTCCATGCCGCCGGTGGCCCGCTGGTAGTCGATGGCCTCGCGGGCGGCGTAGAGGGCCTGGTGGAGGCGTACGGCGAGGGGCCGGCCGGTGCCGACGGGCACGAAGGCGGCCAGGCCGCGCCCGGCGTCCGCCGAGCCGACGAGGACGGACTCCAGCATCGCGGCGGCCGCGCGCTTGTGCCGGGCGCCGTAGTACCCGGCACGCGCGCGGGTGGCGAGCGCACCGGCCAGCAGGGTCTGCCGGGCGGCGGTGCGCAGCTGCTCCTCGACCGTCCAGGACGCGGCATCCGCCGGTCCGCTCGGCACGTCCCGCCACCAGCGGATCTCGTCGCTGGGGACGGCGAGCCCGACCAGCACCTCACGCGCGGCGGGCGTACCGCTGCGGACGAGAGCGGTGAGCGCCTCTCCGAGCAGGTCGTCACTGTCCGGGAAGGCGCGGCTCTCGGGTACCAGCAGGCTGGTGCCGGTGCTGCCCGGCCCGGGTGGGGTCCAGCGGCCGTAGCGCCCCGGTGCTCCCCCGCGCCGCTGCCAGCCGTGCCGGCGCAGCAGGGCCCCGAGCACGGCCGGGTCGACCTCGGCGGGCTCGGGGGGACGGTTCCAGTGGGGGTCGTCGGGATGCGGCCGGACCTCCCGCAGCTGCTCCTCGTACGGACGGTGCCTCATGGCCTGCCTCCCGTCCCGACCCGCGTCATGATCTCGCAGAGCGCCCGGTCGTCGAAGATGCGCGAGGTCGGAACCCGCACGGTGGTCCGGTGCCGGCCGGTGACCGGGTGCCCTGCCAGGTTGACCCAGTAGCAGCAGTGGCGCAGATCGAGCCGGTCGTGGCTGGCGCGCAGCCAGTCGTCCTGGGAGCGCGGTACCAGCATCACCACCAGGATCTTGTGCACCGACACCGGTGTGCGGGCGAGCTTGCGCAGGTGGTCGTTGTCCAGCGTGAAGGAGAAGAAGCGCCCCGGCGGGTTCGGTGCGATCTGGTACGTGCACTTGAGCTGCACCTTTATCGTCACCTCGTCGTCGACGGTGTGACCGGGCGAGCCGTGGCTGACGTGCCAGTCGATGCCGTTGTCCGGGAACGGCTGCGACAGCGAGCAGCCGGCCGCCGCCGCGACGGCATGCAGATAGCCCACCTGCAGTGTCTCCATGCAGGCGGTGGTCGCGAGTGTGCCGCGATGGGGGCCCGTACGTTCGGGCAGCAGCCCGCCCCGTTCGGGCTGCGCTATCGCCATGACCAACAGCCTTCCCAGCCAGGAGTTTCCCCGTGGCGGGCCGCTGAACTGCAAAGACCCGCACTCCTGTTGTGTCCTTCCGGCGTACGTCGCAAACGGCCCGGGTATCACCAAACGGGCAGAAGACGGAACGTCACCTGCCGTGGGTGAACGAGGAGTTGTATTGGCATGACGTGCTGGTACGAGGGGCCCCTGGCGGCCTTCGACACGGAGACCACGGGCGTGGACGTGGAGACCGACCGCATCGTGTCCGCCGCGGTCGTCGTCCAGGACGCCCCGGGCACCCGGCCCCGGGTGACCCGCTGGCTGGTCAACCCGGGTGTGCCGGTGCCGGAAGCGGCGACGGCGGTGCACGGGCTCACGGAGGAACACCTGCAGCGCAACGGCCGTTGGCCGGCGCCGGTGATGCATGAGATAGCCGAGGAACTGGCCGAGCACGCGGCGATGCACCGCCCGCTGGTGGTGATGAACGCGCCGTTCGATCTGACGCTTCTGGACCGGGAGTTGCGCCGGCACCGGGCGTCCGCACTGGACCGCTGGTTCGAGGCGAGCCCCCTGCTCGTCCTCGACCCCCGGGTCCTGGACAAGCATCTGGACCGCTACCGCAAGGGCCGCCGGACCCTGACCGACCTGTGCGCGCACTACGAGGTCACCCTCGAGGGCGCGCACGACGCGGGCGCGGACGCGCTCGCGTCCCTGGAGCTCGTACGGGCGCTGGGCCGCCGATTCGCGGCCCGCCTGGAGCGCCTGACCCCGGCCGAGCTGCACACGTTGCAGGCGACCTGGCACGCGGCGCAGGCGCGGGGCCTCCAGGCGTGGTTCACCCGCAGCGGCACGCCGGAGACGGTGAACACGTACTGGCCGCTGCGGCCGGATCTGCCGACGGCGGCGTGACGGACGGGGCGCCGTGACCGGCGCCCCGTCCGATCAGGCTCTCGTGATGGTCCGTCCCGGCATCGGCTCCGCGAGCGCGACCCGCCGGGCCGGCGCGCCGAACGGGTCGGCGAAGTACTGCGTCTCATGCACCACGCGCTGATCGGCGAACTCCATGATGCTCACCGGGTACGAGGGCACGCCGTCGTAGGTGATGACGCATTCGCTCACCCACAGGTTCGCGCGGCCGGTGATCCGCTGGACGGTGAAGTGCCGGTCGGCCGGGTGCCCGCCGCGTTGCGCGGCGATCGCCTCGCGCCCCCGGAAGCGCTCGCCCGACTGCGGGTGGTCCAGGATCGCGTCCGCGGCGTAGACCGCGTGCTCGGCTTCGATGCCCCCGCGTTCCGATGCCCGCCAGTGCTCCTCGATCGCGGACCTGATCCGGGAGTCAGCATCCATGGCACCGCCCTTCCGTGGCGCTGCCGGCCTGGGCACCCCGACGCGGCCGGCCGGGCGGGCGGGCGCGGGCCGCCGAGTCCACCGTTCGGCCGGATCCCGGAACGGCAAAAAGGCCGGTCCGCTGCTGCGGACCGGCCTTCCCGGTGGTGGGCGATACTGGGTTCGAACCAGTGACCTCTTCGGTGTGAACGAAGCGCTCTCCCACTGAGCTAATCGCCCGGGAACGCAGAGAACGATACAGGTACCGGCGGGTTTCGTTCAAACCGCTTGGAGGTGGCTGAGCAGTCCGCGCCGCCCGGAGCTCATCATCAGCCGGTGGTTGAGCCGGAAGAACGGCCGCCCCAGCAGGGCGAGTCGCCGCAGCAGCGGCTTGTGGACGTCGACGACCTGGTCGTAGCGGGCGAGGGTGCCGGCACCGTCGGCGGTGATCGTCCAGCGCGCCCAGCCTTCGATGTCACCGGTCATCGAGATCTCCAGCACGCCGGCCTCGGGGTCGCGCCGCGCCTCGCGTGCGGTGAACGTGAGGTCGTACGGGAGGAACGACCGGATGGTGAGGACGGCGACGGAGTCGTCCAGCCGGTTCACCGAGCGCACCTGGGGCCACCAGAGCGGGTACTCCTCCACCTTCCGCAGCGCCTCGTACACGGTGGTGAGCGGTACCGGGAGGGGCCACAGGCTGCGGAAACGGTAGTGGTTCCAGTCCATGGCCGCAGTCTGTCGCAGACCGCGGATCTGAGTACGCGTACTCATGCCCGCGTGGAGTGACCTGGACCACACTCGGCGGTACGAGCGCCGCCGCCCGTGCGACGGCGCTCCCCCGCCTCTACGAGGGCATCCCGTCGCCGAGCAGGGCCAGGTTCTCGATGGCGGCGAGCCCGTACAGCGCGGTGTCGTTGGAGGACACCCAGCTCGCCTCGCTGCCCGCGACGAGCGTGACCGGGCCGGTGAGCGGCTCGGTCTTCCACGGCGAGGACTCGGTGTAGCCGTCCGAGTCGTAGAACTTCGTCCACGCCCGCTTGGCGAGCGTCGCGTCGCCGGTCTGTACGGCGGCGTACGCGTCGAGGCGCGAGTGGCCCTGGAAGAGCAGCAGGGTCCCGAAGTTGGCGCCGTAGCGTGCCGCCTGTTCCGCCTTGGTGGCGTTGAAGTAGCGGCAGTAGTCGAAGTACACCTCGTTGAACTTCGGCATGTCGACCAGGTAGATGAGTTCGGCACAGAGTTCGTTGAGGCCGAAGACGGCCGAGAGGTGGGAGACGGAGACCACCGGGGTGGTGGCGGTGGCGAACTTGCCGGTGTCCAGGTCGTAGAGGCCGCTGCCCTGGACGAAGCCGTTCGGCTGGGCGGCGATGCCCTCCATGGTCGACAGGACGCGGGCCTTGGCCTTCTCCCACTGGGGGCCCTTGCGCTCCCACTCGGTCAGCCAGGCCGAGACCAGGCCGCTCCAGTCGGTGCCGAAGCCGATCGACAGGGCGTGCCGGTCGGGGGTGTAGGGGTCGGTGCGGACCTTGCGCTGCGGGTCGAGGACGAGGAAGGTCTCGTCGGAGTCGACGTTGGCGGCCATGAGGTCGCCGACGCGTTCGTCGGCGGTGAGGAAGTAGTAGAACCGCCGGTAGGTGGTGTTGGAGATGCGCTGCTGCTTGGCGCTGTCGGCGTAGTGCTGGATGCCGTGCCGGGTGCCGAGGCCTGCCCACTGGCCGATGTGGTAGACGTCGACCTCGCCGGTGTGCCGGGTGAGTGCCTCGGCGAACCGGAAGATGTCCGAGCGGCCGCTTCTGAGGTACGCGTACCAGAGCCAGAGGTCCGGCGAGAGCTCGGAGTTGTCCCAGGCGTAGCCGCCGACGTCGTACCGCCACTGGTGGCGCACGGTGTCGTAGGTGTGCATGAAGTCGCCGTAGTCCCAGAAGCCGTACCAGCGGCGCTGCTCCACCTGGTCCTTGTAGTAGGTGAAGAGGAAGTCGAGATGGTCCTCGATCTTCGCCTTGGCGGCGGTGGAGCGGTCGGGTTCGGAGTAGAGGCCGGGCCCGAAGACCTTGGCCTTGATGAGCTGCCTGGGCGGGGCGGCGAGCTGCGGCAACGTCCGTACGGCCGCGACCTGTTCGGCCAGGACGTCCGCCGAGGGGGTCGACTCGTTGGCCCAGAAGAGGAGTTCGGAGGTGCGGGCGATGCCGTACGGGGTGCCGAACCCGGGCTCGTAGTCCTCGTAGGTGATGTTGAGGCCTTCGAGCTGCTTGGCGTAGGTGTCCTGGCCCATGCCGTCGTGGTAGAAGCGCAGGTCCATCGGCTGGGCCTCGGGCGACCAGAGCCAGAGGGTGACCTCGGCCGTGTCGGTGTGGGCGTCGCGGATGTCGAGCTGGGCCGGGAACTTCTCCCAGAAGTCGCGCAGGCCGAAGGAGAGTCCGCCGCTCGCCCCGCCGACGTACCCGAACCCGGAGGCCCGCTTGCCGCCGCCGGCCGCGATCCAGCCGTACCCCTTCTTCGTGCGCTTGCGCAGGGTGAAGCCGTCGGCGGAGAGCTGGGCGAGGCTGTAGTCGCCCCAGTGCGGGATGTACTGGAGACGGGTGGTGACACGCTGGTCCCAGGTCGCGGGGTCGGCGAGCTTCTGCCCGGCGTACTGGGCCGCCTGGACGGACGCGCCCGGGTCGCGGCGCAGGCCGGTGATGCCCTGGACGGCCTCCCGCAGCAGGCCCGTTCCCTCACCGCCGATCCGCACATGCCGGTCGTACGCCTCGTCGCGCATCGGCACGCTGAAGCGGACCCCGAGCCCGCGGATGAAGTCACCGCTCGCCCTGCCCGGCTCCTGGGTGCCGTCGTAGGTGATCGTGTGGACCATCCGGAAGGAGTCCGCGCCCGCGTAGAAGTAGAGCCGGATCGAGAACGGCAGCCACCTGCGGCTTCCCTTGCGGTGCTTGCCGTCGATGCGGACCACGGCCCGGACCGGGCCCTCCTGTTCGACGGTGACGGAGTCGATCGCCCCGTCGAAGCGCTCGGTCCTGACCGTGCCCTGGTCCTCGTCCTCGATCTCGGGCTGGCGGATGAGGACCAGCCGGCCGTCCTTGGCGATCTCGGTGGAGCCGCGGGTGACGGACTTGACGATCGTCGAGCCGTCTTTGCCGATCTTCACGGCGATCACGCCGGTGGAGACGTCGATCGTGCCGCCGCGCTGGTCGACGGTGACCTGCTGGGCGGGGGCGGCCGGTTCGCCTGCCGCCAGGGTGAGCTTGCCGGCGCCGGAGCCGACCGCGTGGGCGGTCCACTTGAGGGAGCCGTCGGGCCAGTAGGCGATCGGCCAGGACTGGACGGCGACGTCCGCGCCGTCCTCGTCGGTCAGCGCGAAGGTCTGGTCCTCCCGGAAGGCGCCCATCGGCCAGGGCACGCCGACGGTGGAACCGGGCGCGGCGCCGAGGCCGCCGTCCTCCAGCCAGTCCAGGGTCACCGGGTCCGCGTCGGTGGTCTCGGCTCGGGGTGCGGCCTGCGCGTCCTTCGCACCCAGCGCCCAGCTGAACTGGGCGGCGGCGCCGGCGACGGCGGCCGCCTTGAGGAGGGACCTGCGGGGGATGGGAGACATGGTCCGCCTTTCCTTTCCGAGCGAGCATGGGAGTAGTCAGGGGCATGACAGCGGCAGCTGCGGCGCCCGAGGCGCCGCCCCCTGCTGCGAGGCCGGTCAGCCGTGGCGGCGCCGGTGGCGCTCCTCCACGGCGACGGCCGCCGCCGCGACGGCGCCCAGCACGGGCACCGCCAGCGGCGCGATGAGCAGGGCGGAACAGACCACGAGGACCGCTCCCCCGACGAGCAGGAAGGATCCGCCGGGGTCGAGGACGGTACGACGCCCGGCCGCCGCGAGCAGGGTCCGCCAGCGGCCGCCGGGCGACCAGACGGCTGCCGCGCGCAGCCCGGCGACCGCGAGGCCGATCACCGCGAACAGGCCCACGGCCCCGACGAGCGGCCCGCCGGGCAGCCCCGCCCGCACGGCCCGGACATCCACCCAGGCGACGGCGACCGCGACCCAGCCGGCGAGCCCGACGAGCCAGCCCCGGCGGACGGCGGCCCGGAAGTCCACGACGAACTCCCGCCAGCCGCCGCTCACCTGACCGGTGCGGCGGCGCAGATGCCGGGCGCCGGCGGCGAAGGCGGCCGGGTAGGTGACGACACCCAGGGACGCGACCGCGATCCACACCCCGGTGAGCAGGCACTCGGCGAAGACACCGAACCGTTCGGAGAAGTTCGGGGTCGTGGTCCGTGTCGTTGCCCGTACGTCGTCGGCCACGGCCTCAGCCCTTCAGTCCGGAGGTCGCCATTCCGTCGATCAGATAGCGCTGGAAGGCGAGGAAGAACAGCAGCACGGGCAGCAGCGCGACGAGGGACATGGCGATCATCCCACCGTAGTTGGCGGCCACGCCGTCGGAGTCGCGGAACATCATCAGGCCCAGCGAGACCGTGTACTTGCCGGGCTCGTTGAGATAGATCAGCGGGCCCATGAAGTCGTTCCAGGCGTTGATGAAGGTGAAGATCGCGCTGGTGATGAGGGCGGGCCGGCACAGCGGCAGCACGATCGACCAGTAGATGCGGAGGTGCCCGCAGCCGTCGAGCCGGGCCGCCTCGTCCAGTTCCCGGGGCAGATTGCGCATGAACTGCACCATCAGGAAGACGAAGAACGCCTCGGTGGCGAGGTACTTGCCGATCAGCAGCGGGGCGTAGGTGTTGATCCAGCCCAGCTTCTGGAACATCACGTACTGCGGGATCAGCAGTACGTGGTACGGCAGCAGGAGGGTGCCGATCATCAGGGAGAAGAGCAGGTTGCGGCCGGCGAACCGGACGCGGGCGAAGGCGTACGCGGTGAGGGAGCAGGAGACCAGCACGCCGATGACGGCGCCGACGGCGTAGAAGAGGGAGTTCTGGAAGAACGTCCAGATGCTGATGTCCGCTATGCCGTCGGCGAGGCCCTTGAAGTTGGACAGGATCGGGTGGGCCGGGAACAGCTGGAGGCTGTTGATGATGTCCTTGCTGGGCTTGAAGGAGGCACCGATCACCCAGACCACCGGGTAGAGGATGACCGCGAGGATCAGCAGGGCGCCGAGGTGCCAGCCGAGGGATCCGGTCCGGCGGCGGCTCAGCAGGGGCTGCCTGGCCGTGGCCGCGGGAGCCGGCTTGGTGGTGGTCGCGCTCATCGGGCGTCCTCCTCGTAGTGCACCCACTTCTTCTGGGACCAGAAGAGGACGGCGGTCACGAGGGCCACGGCCAGCAGCAGCATCCAGGCCATCGCGGCGGCGAAGCCCATCCGGGCGTTCTGGAAACCCTGCTGGTAGAGGTAGCAGGTGTAGACGAGGGTGGCGTCGGCCGGACCGCAGTAGGTGTTGGAGACGACGTAGGCCGAGCCGAAGACCTGGAAGGAGTGGATGGTCTCCAGGAGCACGTTGAAGAACAGCACCGGGGAGATCATCGGCAGGGTGATGTTCCAGAACCTGCGCAGCGGCCCGGCGCCGTCCATCTCGGCCGCCTCGTACAACTCCCTCGGCACCTGCTTCAGACCCGCCAGGAAGATGACCATGGGCGCGCCGAACTGCCACACGGTCAGGGCGACCAGGCTGTAGAGCACCCAGTCGGCGTTGCCGACCCAGCCGCCGACGTGCCAGCCGAAGAAGGTCTGGGTACGGTCCACGATCGCGTCGTCCGAGAAGAGCGACCGCCAGACGAAGCCGACCGAGACGCTCGCCCCGATGAGCGAGGGGGCGTAGAACGCTGCCCGGTAGAAGGCCTGGCCGCGCCGGCTCTGGGCGAGGAGCATCGCCACCCCGAGCGCGAGCAGCAGCTTCAACGGGGTGCCGATGACCACGTACTTCGCGGTCACCTCCACCGACTTCTGCCAGCGGGGGTCGTGGAACATCGCGGTGAAGTTGTCGAGCCCGACCCACTTCGGGGTGTTGAAGAGGTTGTAGTCGGTGAACGCGAAGTAGAGGGAGGCGGCCATCGGGCCCGCGGTCAGCAGCAGGAAGCCCGCGATCCACGGGGACATGAAGAGGTAGCCGGCGAGGTTCTCGCGCCGGCGGCCCGGCCGCCGCCCCGTGGTGGCGGAGGCGGCCGAACGCGTCCTGCGGGCGGCGGACAGGGAGTCCTTGACGAGCGTCACGGCGGGTCCCATCAGGCCTGGAAGGCGGCCTCGGACTCGGTGAAGAACTGCTTCACCGCGTCGGAGACCTTGGTCTTGCCCTGGCCGAGGTCGCCGCCGATACGCAGGAAGGCGGCCTCGATGGTGTCGGCACCGGAGGGGTGCGGGGTGATCGTGCCGAGCACGCCGGCCTTGGCGGTGTCGTCCTCGTACTGCGCGATCTCCTTGTTCACCGCGTCCGTCGGCTGGTACGCCGTGTACTGCTCGGTGCTCGCGAGGATGCCCCGGTCGTAGCCCATGATCTTGCCGACCTCGGGGTCGTGGACCATGAAGTCGATGAACTGCGCGACCTCCTTGGGGTGAGCGGTGCGGGCGGAGGCGCTCAGCATCAGGGAGGCGAGGTACTGGCCGGTGTGCTTGCCGTCCACGGTCGGGATCGGGGCGAGGCCGTAGGTGCTGCTGCCCTCGGAGGAGTAGCGGACGGTGAAGTTGTCCCAGGTGAACTCCGAGGCGCCGTGGCCGGCCGAGAGGGAGGACTTGGGCTGGTCCTGGGCGACGACCTTCGGGTCGGTGACGAGGCCGGCCTTGACGCGGTTGTAGCCGTCGGCCCACCACTCCGTCAGGTCGGCCTTGTCGAAGCCGAGTCCGTCGTCGGTGTAGAACGCCTTGCCGTTCTGGCGAAGGTAGAGGTCGTACAGGTACATGATGCTGAAGTAGCCGGTGTCCCCCGCGACCTTCGTCCTGTCATGGATGGTCTTCAGGGCCTTGAAGTAGTCGTCCCAGGTCCAGCCCGTGTGCGGCTCGACGCCGGCCTTCTCGAAGACCTTCTTGTCGATGACCAGCGCCATGGTGTTGGAGCCGACGGGGATTCCGAGCTGCTTTCCGTCGACCTCGCCGACCTTCGTCACCCCGGCCCGGAAGTGATCCAGGCTCAGATTTCCCGCCTGAACCTGCGACCTGAGGTCGAGGAGAATTCCTCGCTTGTCGTACTTCCGGAGAAAGGTGACGGCATTTTGGAAAACGTCCGGGGGATTTCCGCCCGCCGCCTGGGTCTGGAACTTCTCCCAGAACGACGCATACGTCTGAAAGTCGGTCTTGACCTTGATCTTCGGGTACTTCTTCTCGAAGAGCGCGATGGTCTTGTTGATCTTCTGTGCGCGCTCCTCGGCACCCCACCACGAGTAACGGATCGTCACCGTTCCGTCCCCGGAACCGCTGCCGCCGCCGCACCCCGCCGTCGCGGCGAGCCCGAGCGCGGCCGCCGAGGCTCCGGCCGCCTTCAGGACGGTCCGCCTCTCCACATTCCTGCCGGTTCCCACAGTCGGGCCCCTCCCCGCAGCGTCGCCGACGCCTGCATGAATCGTTTCAAGTAAGCGCTTGCTGGCACAAGTTACGGAGGGGCCGATGAGGCGTCAATGATTCGGACAGGAATTTCTTGAGGGTGGGGGTGGCGGGGCGGGGCGGGGCGGTGAGACCCCGGGGCATGCGGGGCGGGTGACGTCGCTGGTGAGGGACGTACGGTCGGCGGGTCGAACGCGAAGTGACCTACGGGAGGCGGGGGTTACGGGTTGGCTTCGGTGAGCGGTGCGGAGGGCGCGGCGAGGGGCGCGTGGGGCTGACCGAGGCCCGGGGGCCGGCGCTTGGGGGCGCGGGCGCAGGGCGTGCGGGCGCGTATACCTCCGACCACTACGGCCGGGAACGCGGCACCGTCAGGGGCCGGGGGCGGGAAGTTCACCGTCGGCCGCCTGGAGGAACACCGCAGATCCGTGCCACGGCCGGCCGACGACGCCCAGGCGCCCACGCACCGGCACAGCGGCACGGGGACAGGCCACGTACCGACCGCGGTCGCCGCCACGACCGCGAGCGAAGCAGCAGTCCTTGCGCACCGCACAGCGCACGATGGGGCCGCCGCCCATGCCCTCACCCGGCCGGAGCCCCGCTGCGCGGCTCGGGTGTCCGGGCTCCGGGGCTGCGCCGACGAGCCGCGGCGCCGCCCTGCTCGCCGCCACCGCACCTGAACGACAAGGGCTGCAGGCCGCTCGCCGCCCTCACCGGGGCGCGGCCCCTCCCCCGCCCGACCCTCGCCGCAGTCGCGCCGCGCGAGGTGGCCGTGGTCGCCGGAGCGCCGCCCTGAGCCCCGAAACGACTGCAGGCCCCCCCGACAGAAACAACCGCGGCCCACCTGCTCTCTCGCAGGTGGGCCGTGGTTCCGGGTGGGCGATACTGGGTTCGAACCAGTGACCTCTTCGGTGTGAACGAAGCGCTCTCCCACTGAGCTAATCGCCCGGGCGCAGGAAGAACATTACCCCATGTCAGGGGGTGCCCCCGACCAGTCGCCGGGGGCCGCGACCGGCGGCCGGATCACTCCTCGATCTTCCAGGGCATCACTATCCCGAACCTGGAGAGGTAGATCCCGGCCCCGGCGGCCACGATCACCAGGCCGATCGTCGTGAGCGTGAGGTTGCGGCGGCGCACCTTGGGGTCGAGGGCCTTCTGGGCCGCCTCCGTGACCTTGCGTTTCGTCCAGCGCAGCACCAGCTGGGCCCAGACGAACTCGGTGGCCCAGATCGCCATGCCGGCGAAGATGATCACCCAGCCGGGCCCGGGCAGCGGCAGCAGGACGATGCCCACGGCAACCACCGCCAGACCGATCGCGAAGACCCCGACCTGCCAGCTCAGGTGCAGCACCCGGCGCGCCTTGACGAACTCGGGTGCCCGCGATCCGAGCCCCCGCTCGTCGCGTGCCCGGTCCGTGGTCGTCCCGTCCACCTCGCTCCCGTCCGAGGCCGCGGCGGCCTCGCCCGGTTCGTTACTCCCCGTATTCATACGACCAAACCCTACCCGAGCGATTCCGGTCACCGGAATGGTCGTAGATCGCGTCCAGGTTCTCGGCCGGAAGAGTTACGTAAACACACGCAAAACACTCAGAGGGGTTTACAACGGCACCGTAGGTGGCATGTCGATTTCGCCGACGTGCGAATCCCCGAGCGCACACTGAGCGAAAGGCCCTGGCGCTTATGAACACCACGGTCAGCTGCGAGCTGCACCTGCGCCTCGTTGTGTCGAGCGAGTCCTCCCTGCCTGTCCCCGCAGGCCTGCGGTACGACACGGCCGACCCCTACGCCGTGCACGCCACCTTCCACACCGGAGCCGAGGAGACCGTCGAGTGGGTGTTCGCCCGCGACCTCCTCGCCGAGGGGCTGCATCGCCCCACCGGCACCGGCGACGTCCGCGTCTGGCCGTCCCGCAGTCACGGTCAGGGCGTCGTATGCATCGCCCTGAGCTCTCCGGAAGGGGAGGCCCTGCTGGAAGCCCCGGCGCGGGCTCTGGAGTCCTTCCTGAAGCGAACGGACGCCGCCGTGCCCCCCGGCACGGAACACCGCCACTTCGATCTCGATCAGGAGCTCTCCCACATCCTGGCGGAAAGCTGAGGGCACGCCCCCCCGAAAGCCGCCCGGCGCCGTCCACTCGGGGAGACGGCTCGGGCCTAGACAACCGCATACGGCAGCACCGGAGCCGCCACCGTGTTCGGTCACGGGGCGGCACCGGTGTGTCCGCGTGCTCGTGGAACCGCCGGGGGGCGGTGAGCGTTGTACCGGACAGTCACGAGTGGGACAGGGCACGGTGCGGGGCCCCCGTATGTCGCTACCATCGGCCACCATCGGCGGGCGCCCGCCCGACCCTCAGGCCAGGGAGCGAAACGTGCTGATCACCCACGACACCCGGTGTTCCCTAGACGCCGTGGTGGATCTGGTGAACACGGTGCCGGAGGACGACGCGGCGGCGGACGGACTGCCCGATGTCGCAGCCCTCCAGGAATTCGTACGAAACCACGACATCAGCGACGTGGGCATGCTGTCGGAGTTCGATCTGTCGGCAGTACGCAAGATCCGCGGACGGTTCGCGGGCATCTTCGCCGCTCCGGACGCCCGGACCGCCGCCGGAATGATCAACGAGCTGGTCGCGGCCGCGGGCACCACCCCCCGGCTCACGGACCACGACGGCTACGACTGGCATGTGCACTACTTCGCGCCCGGCGCCTCGGTGGCCGACCATCTCGCCGCCGACTGCGGGATGGCGCTCGCGTTCTTCGTCGTCGCCGGGGAGCAGGAGCGACTGCGGCGCTGCGAGGCCCCGGACTGCCGACGCGCCTTCGTGGACCTTTCCCGTAACCGTTCGCGCCGTTACTGCGACAGCCGGACCTGCGGAAACCGCCTGCATGTCGCCGCCTATCGGGCACGCCGCAAGGAGGCGGCGGGCTGATCCCGGGGGCGCCGGGGTGCCTGAGGCGGGGGTGCGTCGATGCCGACGCCGGTCCCGGCGGGTGACGCCGGGACTGGCGGGTACGGCTCACAGCCACAGCAGGTCGTGCAGCGCAGCCATGAGGAGCAGACACCCGATCACCGCTAGGAAGATCATCAGCGGTGGCTGGGAAAGGGCGAAGAGGCACCCGCGCGGCTCGTCCTTCGGCGGCGCGGCCTCGCTCTGTTTCGTGTCCAGCATCTCGCGGCGATGATGTCCCAGCGGGCACCCGCCGCGCGATCAACACGCCCGGAATGGGCGGGAGTTCGCCGAATTCCGCGATGTCCGTTTCGCTTCCGCCCACCCTCTGAACACTTCCGTGCGCGCCACAGACGCACTGTGTCGTTTCAATGCCTCATGTGAATGTCATATGCATGCGCCCGCAACCCGGCTGAACAGGGCCGCGCCGACGTGCTGCCAGGCGCCGTCGACCGCGCCCCGCCCGCCGCCGCGGCGTGTCATATGCCGTGCTTCTTGAGGATGGCCTCGATGTCACTGAAGTCGTCACCCGAATCGGTGCCGCGGGGCGCCGCCGCGGGCCTGGCCGCCGGGCGGGTGGCCGGACTCAGGGACGGTGCCGGGGCGGCGGGGGCGACGGCGTCGCGCTGTGCGCCCCGGGAGGCCGCCTTGCGCTCGGCACGGCTGCCACGGGTGCCGCCCCGCCGGCGCTCCACGGCACGGGTGGTGGTGAACAGGGCCCAGGCCGCGCCGAGCACGACGAAGCCCGCCCAGGCGGTGGGGCTGAAGGCGGTGTCGGCGAGCCAGCCGACCACGCCGGTCATCACGAGGCCGATGGGGACGAGGGAGTAGGCGGCGATGCGGGCCGCTGCCAGGTACCGCTTGCGATAGGCGGTGACCACGGCGATGCCCAGGCCTGCCGCGGACACGGCGGAACAGACTGTCTCGGCGATCATCCGGTCCTCCTGCGGGCTGGGTCGGGCGGGCGGGCGGGGCGTCGGGCGGAGTGCGCGCGCTGCTTCGCCCCTTCCATCGTGCACCGCCCGGCCCGTGCGATCCATGTCCAGGCCCGACAATCAGGGGCATCTCGGGGTCCTCTCCGGGTCACCTCCACCCCAGGGACGAGCTACGACCACTCCCACCGAGGCCTGTGCCCGTACCTTCCGGCCCATGCCCGTACCGCTTGACGGCCGCCACGGGTCACGGTCACCGGCCGCCGCCGGTCCGGATCACCGACGGCCGCCCGTCCCGGTTGCCGTCCACGGCGCCTCCCGCCCGTCCCGGTTGCCGTCCACGGCGCCTCCCGCCCCTCCCAGGTGCCGTCCACAGCCCCTCCCGGCCACCCGCCGCCGCACGTACCGCCACCCGCCGCGCACGTTCCGCAGGCCGCCGCGCCGGCCCCGGCCGCCGCCCGGTCCCGTGGCCGGCCACCCCGCCGTCTCGATTGGGTGGACGGAGCGTGGCCTGGAAGACTGGTCGGCATGAACGACTCCCCCGCGCGCACCGACGCCCTGGTCCTCGACGTCTGGTGTGAACTCCAGTGTTCCGACTGCCGCAGCGCCCTGGGCGACCTCCGTGCCCTGCGCGCCCGGTACGGTGACCGGCTGGAGCTGCGGCTGCGGCACTTCCCGCTGGAGAAGCACAAGCACGCCTTCGCCGCCGCACAGGCCGCCGAGGAGGCCCTGGAGCAGGGCAAGGGCTGGGAGTACGTCGAGGCGGTCCTCGGCCGGGTCGAGGAGCTGGACCGCGAGGGCGAGCCGTTCCTGGTCCAGGTGGCCGGTGAACTGGGCCTGGACGCCGAGGAGTTCGACACCGCGCTGGTCGACGGCCGGCACATCCTGATCGTGGACGCCGACCAGGCCGAGGGCAAGGCCATCGGCGTGACCGGCACCCCGACGTATGTCATCGGCGGCGAACGCCTCGACGGCGGCAAGAGCCAGGAGGGCCTGCGCGAGCGCGTGACGGAGATCGCCGACCGGTTGCTCGCCGGGCAGGAGTGACCGGGCGGGCGTGACCGGGCCTCAGATCAGGTTCTTGTAGAGGACGCAGGAGACCGTGGCGTACCCCAGCGACTCGTAGAGCCGTTCGGCCGGGGTGTTGCCCCCGAACACGTTGAGGCCGAGGACGGGTCTGCCGGCGGCGATCGTCTGGGTCTCCGCCAGCAGCATGAGGGTGCGGCCGTGCCCCTGGCCGCGGTGGGCGGCGTCGGCCGTCACGTCGTACACCCAGGCCTGGTCCTTCCGGAAGGCCAGCCACAGGGTGCCGACGCGTGTCCCTTCGTGTTCGAGGACGGTGAGCCGCACGTCCTCGGTCGCGAGCCCGCGCGGCAGCAGCCGCTCGTGGTCGCGCCGCGACTTCTCCCGTGCCTCGGCTTCGGGCAGGCCCCCCTGGATCCACGTGCGCGCATACGTCTCGGACTCGTGTGCGAGCCACTCCTCGAACTCGCCCTCGGCCATGGCACGGCCGAAGCTGCCGGCCGGCAGGGCGGGCGGGGTGTCGCCGAGGCGCTTCTCCATCCTGCGGCTGCGCGGGACGTAGCCGAGCGCTGTGACGAGCCGCAGTACCGGCTCCGCGGCGGCCGGGACGCTCAGCTCGATCTGCCGGCAGCCCCAGCCGCGCGCCACCTCCTCCGCGGCGAGCGCGGCCACGGTGCCCCGGCCCCGGCGGCGGTCGGGCTCCTCGATGCGCAGGTCGACGATCCGGGCCACACGGGCGCCGAGATTCGGCGAGGTGCCGAGGTGGAGGGCGCCGACGGGCCTGCTGTTCACGCACACCTGGAAGTGCCGGGACAGCGCCCCGTCGGCGCCGTGCTGGAGCGGCTCGGTCGGCCGCAGGGTCGTCGTCATCAGGGGTGTTCTACCCGCCCGGCACGCCGACGTCAGCCCAATAAAGCCCAGTCCTAAAGCCCCAGTCCTAAAGCCCCAGTCCTAGAGCCCTGTCCTAGAGCCCTGTCCGGCCAAAGCCCCTGGGAGGTCTCTCAGGGATCCAGGTCGTCGCCCGACCGCTCGTCGAAGACGCGCATGGCCTTGGCGGTCACCGGGCCGGGGGCGCCGGGGAGTTCGCGGTCGTCGACGCGGTGCACGGCCTGGACGTCGCGCAGGGTGGAGGTGAGGAAGATCTCGTCGGCCCGCTCCAGGACATCCAGGGGCAGGTCGGTCTCGCGGGCGCCGGTCCACTCGATCGTCAGGGCACGGGTGATGCCGGCCAGACAGCCGGAGGCGACCGGCGGGGTGTGGATCTCGCCGTCGAGGACGACGAAGACGTTGGAGCCGGTGCCCTCGCAGAGCTGCCCGACCGTGTTGGCGAACAGGGCCTCGGAGGCGTCGTGTTGGTGGGCGCGGGCCAGGGCGACGACGTTCTCGGCGTACGAGGTGGTCTTCAGGCCGGTGAGCGCGCCACGCTCGTTGCGGGTCCAGGGGACCGTGATCACGGCGGTGGAGTCGGCACGGCGGCCGGTCTCGCCCACGGCGACCACCAGGGTGGGCCCGCGGTCGCCGCGGTCGGAGCCGAGGGGGCCGTGGCCGCCGGTGTAGGTGATGCGCAACCTGCCCAGCGGCATCGGGTTGGCCGCCAGGACCGCCTCGCAGGCCCGGCGGACCTCGTCGTGGTCGGGGTCGGGCAGGCCGAGGCCCCGGGCCGAGCGGGTCAGCCGGTCGAGGTGCCGGGTGAGCGCGAAGGGCCGGCCCTCGGTCGCCTTCACCGTCTCGAAGATGCCGTCCCCCACGGTCAGCCCGTGGTCGAAGACGGAGACACGCGCCGACTCGACGTCCTGCAACCCGCCGTCCAACCAGATCTTCACTGCTCTCTACCTCACAAGTCAGCGCCGGATGCGTCGGTTGCGGCGGACCGGCCGGGGGTTCGGGGGTGTCCCCCGGGCCGGCTCAGCACCCGGGACCCCCCTCGTTCACGTCGTACGTACCCGACGCTACCGCGAGCAGCCGGGCGGCCTTCAGCTCGGTCTCCCGCCATTCACCCTCCGGGTCGGAACCCCAGGTGATCCCGGCGCCGGTGCCGAACCGCAGCGCGTCCCCGTCACCGTCGGCGGACCGGTCGATCCAGAAGGTGCGGATGCCGACGGCCAGCTCGCCGAGGCCCCGGTCCGCGTCCACCCAGCCGATGCCGCCGCAGTAGGGGCCGCGTGGCGTGGTCTCGAGGGCCTCGATGATCCGCAGGGCGCTCGACTTCGGCGCGCCGGTGACCGAACCGGGCGGGAAGGTCGCGGCGAGCAGTTCGGGCCAGCCGGCGTCGGCGCGCAGTTCGCCGCGGACCGTGGAGACCAGATGGACCAGCCCCGGGTGCTTCTCCACGGCGCACAGGTCGGGGACGGTCACGGTGCCGGTGGCGCAGACCCGCCCGATGTCGTTGCGGACCAGGTCCACGATCATCACGTTCTCGGCGTAGTCCTTCTCCAGGAGGTCCGCCTCGGTACGGCCGGTCCCCTTGATGGGCCCGCTCTCGACGGTCCGCCCCGTCCGGCGCAGGAACAGCTCGGGCGAAGCGGTGGCTGTCTCCACCCCGTGCGCGGGGAGGCGAATCGTTCCGGCATACGGCGCCGGGTTGCCTCGGGCCAGCAGCGCGGTCAGGGCGTCCACGTCGGCGTCCGGGGCGACAGGCGCGGACAGCACGCGGCAGAGGTTGGCCTGATAGACCTCGCCGGCCGCGATGTACGTGCGGATCCGCCGCACCGCCGCCGTGTACGCGGCGTGGTCGAGGGACGACGTCCAGTCACCCACCGCCGGACCCCGCCACCGGCCCGGCACCGGTGCGGGCACCGGCTCCTTCCGTACGTCGCCGAAGCGGGCGCAGGTCAGCCGGCCCTCGAAATCCGCGCAGACGGCCCAGAAACCGGAGGAGTCGAGGGCCGCGGGATCGCTGGTCACGTCGAGGAGGCCGGTGGCGACGCGGTCGCCGAACCGGGCGAGAGGAGGGTGATGAGAAGGACGATGGAGCACGTCGTCGAGTCTATGGCGGGTGTCCTGGGGGTGACCCGGGCATGTCGTCAAGGGTGCCCTGACCACCTCATCCGTCGGGACCGGCGCAGCACGCTGCGCAAACGCGTTTTTGTGCTGGCCCGGGAATCCGCTAGAGTTCAACACGTCGCCGGGACGCGAGAGCGGACCGAAACGACAGGCGGACGTAGCTCAGTTGGTAGAGCGCAACCTTGCCAAGGTTGAGGTCGCGAGTTCGAGCCTCGTCGTCCGCTCGCAGGAACCAGGGGTCTTCCCGATCCCCTACACTCCTGGTGGAGTGGCCGAGAGGCGAGGCAACGGCCTGCAAAGCCGTCTACACGGGTTCAAATCCCGTCTCCACCTCCAAGGACGATTAGCTCAGCGGGAGAGCGCTTCCCTGACACGGAAGAGGTCACTGGTTCAATCCCAGTATCGTCCACTGGATCTTGGTCGGAAGGCCATGGATCTTACCCCGCGCGATTAGCTCAGCGGGAGAGCGCTTCCCTGACACGGAAGAGGTCACTGGTTCAATCCCAGTATCGCGCACGCAGTGCCCGTGATTCTCGGATCATGGCCCCGAGGACGATTAGCTCAGCGGGAGAGCGCTTCCCTGACACGGAAGAGGTCACTGGTTCAATCCCAGTATCGTCCACACAGCAAAGAGCCCCGGCCGTCTCGTACGGCCGGGGCTTCTTCGTGCGCTCAGCTGGAGAAGAGCATGTGCGCCCAGCTCTTGTGGCCGTGGTGACCGTGGCCGCCGTAGTGCCCGCCGTGACCGCCGCCGTGGTGACCGCCACCGTGCGGGGCGCCCCAGGCCGGAGCGGGCGGGGCCGGGTACGCCTGCGGAGCCGGCGGCGGGACGGGCTTGGACCACTGCGCCTCCAGCTGCGTCAGCGCCTCCAGCTCGCCGTAGTCGAGGAAGATGCCCCGGCAGCCGCTGCACTGCTCGATCTGGACGCCGTTGCGGTTGTAGGTGTGCATCGGCGCATGACACTTCGGACACTGCATGGTCGGCTCAACTCCTCGCCGGTAAAAACTGCTTCACGTTCTTCCAGGACAGACTCCGTCCGACCCTGGCCGGTTGCAGCCTACTTCGGGGAATCGGGTGCCAACCGGGCCGGACGAACGGTCATTCCGGGGCCATTCGGGCGCAAGCGTCGACCAGGGACTGCTCCACCTCGTCCAGGGGGCGATCCGCCGCGATCGCCTTCGCGAGGTAGCGCGCACCGGTCTGGACGGTGAGGGCGCGGGCCGGGACGTCCAGGGCGGGCCAGGGGTCGCCGTCCCGCGGCACGGCCGGACCGCCGGCCGCGCGGTAGGCGCCGAGGAAGCGGGTCCACTCGTCGGGCGGGAGGAGGCCGCAGGCGTACCAGGACGCGGGGCGGGCCAGGTCCCAGGCGGGGGCGCCCACGCCGAGATCGTCCACGTCGATGAGGCGCCACGGGCCGTCCGGCGCCGGGTGCCGGACCAGCTGGCCGAGGTGCAGGTCGCCGTGGCAGAGGGTGCCGGGGCCGCACATCGGGGCCTCGGCGCGGGCCCAGGCGGGCAGCGCGGACCAGGCGCGGAGGACGGGTGGCGCGGCGGGGTGGGCGCCCGCGTCCGCGAGGGCTTGCCTGAGCCGGGCTATCGCGTGGGCCGCCTTCGCGGGGCCGCGCATCGGGGGCGCGGCGGGGGTGGGCGGGGCGCGGTGCAGCAGGGCGAGGAGGGTGGCGGCGGCTTCCCAGGGGGCGGCCTCCGGGGCGTCGGGGTCCACGGGGGCGCCGTACGGCCAGAGGGTGACGGGGCGGTCGCCGACGAAGGCGGCGGGGGCCGGGGCGAGGGGCGGGAGGAAGACGTCGGGGAGGCGGGTGGCAATGGCCAGGCGGAGGGTGAGGGCGGTGGGGTCGGTGTCGGGGGCGTGGGCCTTGCCGACGGTCGCCGCGTGGCGGAGGACCGTGGTGTCGGGGCGGTGGGCGAGGGTGGAGGTGCCTGCGCCGCAGCGGCAGGGGGTTGCGTCCGGGTGGGCGGCGGCTGTGACCTCGGCGGTCAGCTGGGGCAGTACGTCTGCGGTCATGCGGTCCCCCGGGAGGTGCGGCTGCGCTGCGGTGAGGGTACGTGGGTGCGGTGGGCCGGGGTTCACAGCCTGGGGCCGGGGCAGCGGGGTGTCGCTTGCCCGCGCTTGCGGGGTGCCTCCCCCAGCCTTCGGCCAGGGGGATCCCCAGCGCCCACCCGTGCCGCCCGCCCCGGCGGCACGACTGCCCGCAGTTGCTGCGTTTTCAGGGGCGCGGGGAACTGCGTGCGCGACCACCCCCCACCGGCCTGCAGACGAACGACGCACGCACGCTGCTGCTGCTGCACAAAAAAGCAATGCCGGCGCAGCTCCCCAGCTGCGCCGGCATTTTGCCGTCCGCCGCACCCCCGTCCCCACGGGGTTTCATGGGTGGATGTCCCCGCCCGGACCGCTCTTCCGGGCCTGGGGTCGCCGCTCAGCGCCCCAGCATCACTCCCACGGACGACGCCTGTGTGGCCACTGTCTCCCAGCCGTCGAAGACGACGAGGAGCAGGACCGCCAGGGGAAGGGCCATCAGCGTCGCCACCAGTGGGTGGCGGCGGCCCTGCCGGCGGGGGCGGGTGGTGTGTGTCCGCTGTGCCGTAAGGGCCATGGTCCCTCTCCTGACCGTGCTCAGTTGTCGTTGGCAGCGGCGGGTGTCTGACCTCGGGGGACGAGTGCTGCACCCGCCGCTTGACCTCAAATCTAGGCGCGTGCCACCTCGCGGACGTCATGCCCTCGTACCGAATCGCGGGCCTCCGAGAGGATGAGCCGTGACCTGCGGTCTACTCCCCTGGGTGGAGACGGGTCCTACGTCTCGTCCTACCCCTCAGGGTCTTCCCGGAGGGGGTGCCCGGTCCTTCCCGGTTTTTCCGAGCTGTCCTCGCGGGGCACCGGCTGCTCGACGAGGGCCAGGACCCTGGTCGCCATGAAGCGGGCGGTCCGGACGACGGCTCCGTTGCGCGTGACTTCGCTCACTTCCACCACCCCCCGCCGTACCGCTGTCTCCACCCGGCGGCCCGCCCTGCTCGCCACCACCTCGTACGTACGGGTCGTGTCGCCGGCGTCCACGACTATCTCCACGCGGTCACCCTTCACAGCATCAATCCCCCTTCTGTGACGGCTTGTTGGAGCAGAGGGGTGGTCAAAGGAGCCGATAACGGCGCCTTCCTGACCACTCCTCAAGTCTCGCACCCGGCACTGACAATCCATCGTGCCGAGAGGGCGCGGCCTCTGCGCACGGGCGGCCCGGTAAACGTAAGCTGTGCCACGTCAGACGGACCGGGCAGCGGGGATGAACATGGCGATGATGCGCCTGAGGCGCGAGGACCCGCGCGTCGTCGGCTCGTTCAGGCTTCACAGAAGGCTCGGCGCCGGCGGAATGGGCGTGGTCTACCTCGGCTCCGACAAGAAGGGGCAGCGGGTCGCGCTGAAGGTGATCCGGCCCGATCTGGCGGAGGACCAGGAGTTCCGGTCCCGCTTCGCCCGTGAGGTCTCGGCGGCCCGGCGGATCAGGGGCGGCTGTACCGCACGGCTGGTCGCGGCGGACCTGGAGGCCGAGCGCCCGTGGTTCGCCACCCAGTACGTGCCCGGTCCCTCGCTGCACGACAAGGTCGCCGACGACGGCCCGCTGGGCGCGGCGGACGCGGCGGCGGTCGGCGCGGCGCTGTCCGAGGGCCTGGTCGCCGTGCACGAGGCCGGGGTCGTGCACCGCGATCTCAAGCCGTCGAACATCCTGCTGTCCCCGAAGGGACCGCGGATCATCGACTTCGGCATCGCCTGGGCCACCGGGGCCTCCACCCTCACCCACGTCGGTACGGCGGTGGGCTCTCCCGGGTTCCTCGCGCCCGAGCAGGTGCGCGGGGCGGCCGTCACCCCCGCCACGGACGTCTTCTCGCTCGGC
Source organism: Streptomyces sp. NPDC001714 (assembly GCF_042892755.1). Classification (NCBI taxonomy): domain Bacteria; kingdom Bacillati; phylum Actinomycetota; class Actinomycetes; order Kitasatosporales; family Streptomycetaceae; genus Streptomyces; species Streptomyces sp. NPDC001714. The sequence continues at coordinate 120,622 of NZ_JBIAUL010000013.1, read as the reverse complement.
GCGACCCTCGCCTACGCCTCGACCGGTGACTCGCCCTTCGGGCACGGCAGTTCCGAGGTCATGCTCTACCGGGTCGTCCACGAGGAGCCGCAGCTGCACGGCGTGCCGGACGCGCTCGCTCCGCTGGTGCGGGCCTGCCTGGCCAAGGACCCGGAGGAGCGGCCGAGCACGCTCCAGCTGTCGCTCCGGCTGAAGGAGATCGCCGCGCGCGAGGCGCAGGGGCTGGCCGACGTACGGCCGCCCGCGCCGCGTGCCGCGGAGGCGGACCGGCCCACCGGGCGGCTCACCGAGACCTACCCGAACTACCCGGATCCGCACCGCACCCAGCGTCGGCCGCAGTCCTCGGCAGGCGCGTCGGGCGCGCCGGTGCGGGGCAACGCTCCCTCGCGCGGCGGCAGCGGCCCGCGCCCGACCGGCGGTGTGCCGTCCCGGCCGAACGGCGCGCGCCCCACACCCGCCCCACGCGGCAACGGCACCCGGCCCGGGAACGGGACCGGGAACCGGCCCGCGTCGCGCGGTGGTAGCGGCCGTCCCGGGCCGCGTCCCACGGGTGCCGGACGGCGGCCGGCCAATCCGCGGCTGCTGCGCCAGCGGCTGTTCGTGTTCGTCGTGGTGACCCTGCTGGTGGCGCTCGGGATCGCGCTGGCCCAGGGCTGTTCCGGCCCGGCGCACGGGATGGGTGTGCCGGGTGGCGGTGTCGTAGCCGCGAAGGCCGTGGCCCTCAGGGAGTAGCGGGTCCTACGCCTCGGGGCGGCCGGTGGTCACCGCGTAGAAGGCGACCGCGGCCGCCGCGCCCACGTTGAGGGAGTCGACGCCGTGGGACATCGGGATGCGCACCCATTCGTCGGCGGCGACCAGGGCCTGCGTGGAGAGGCCGTCGCCCTCCGCGCCGAGCATCAGGGCGACCCTGTCCATCCGGTGCGGGGCCGCCTCGTCCAGGCTGCGGGCCTTCTCGTCCGGCGTGAGGGCGAGCAGCGTGAAGCCTGCCTCGCGGACCGAGTCCAGGCCCTTGGGCCAGGTGTCGAGACGGGCGTACGGCACCGAGAAGACCGCGCCCATCGAGACCTTCACGCTGCGCCGGTAGAGCGGGTCGGCGCAGTCCGGGGAGAGCAGCACCGCGTCCATGCCGAGGGCCGCCGCCGAGCGGAAGATCGCGCCGATGTTGGTGTGGTCGTTGACCGACTCCATGACGACGACCCGGCGGGTGGTGCGCAGCAGCTCGGCGGCCGTCGGCAGCGGCTTGCGCTGCATGGAGGCGAGGGCACCGCGGTGCACGTGGTAGCCGGTGACCTTCTCGGCGAGCTCCGGACTGACCGCGTAGACGGGGGCCGGGAGTTCGTCGATGACGTCGCGCATGACATCGACCCACTTGGCGGACAGGAGCATGGAACGCATCTCGTAGCCCGCGTCCTTGGCCCTGCGGATGACCTTCTCGCCCTCGGCGATGAACAGGCCCTCGGCCGGTTCGCGCTTGCGGCGCAACTCGACGTCGGTCAGGCCCGTGTAGTCGCGCAGGCGCGGGTCGTCGGGATCCTCAACGGTGATGAGATCGGCCACAGGGTGATACTGCCTTGTCCTGGGTGGGGTGCCAATGGTCTGGGGCGGGTTGTGTTACCCGGGGTTACGTCGATGCCCGCGCGGGTGCCCTTTCAGGCGGTCGGCCGTGGCCCGACGTTCACGACCTCGCCGATCACGATGACCGCGGGGGGTTTCACTTCCTCCGCGCGGACGACCTCGGCGACCGTGGCGAGGGTCGCGTCGACCCGGCGTTGAGCGGCCGTCGTGCCTTCCTGGACCAGGGCGACGGGCGTCTCCGGGGACTTCCCGTGCGCGACCAGGGTCTCGGCGATCTTGCCGATCTTGTCGACGCCCATGAGGACGACGAGGGTCCCGGTGAGCTTCGCGAGGGACGGCCAGTCGGCCAGCGAGCGCTCGTCGTCAGGCGCGACATGGCCGCTGACCACCGTGAACTCGTGTGCGACGCCCCGGTGGGTGACCGGGATGCCCGCGGCGGACGGCACGGAGATCGAGCTGGAGATGCCGGGGACGACGGTGCAGGGGATGCCGGCCTCGGCGAGCGCCTGGACCTCCTCCATGCCCCGGCCGAAGACGTAGGGGTCGCCGCCCTTGAGCCGTACGACCGACTTGCCCTGCTTGGCGTGTTCGATCAAGGCGTTGTTGATGGCCTCCTGGGCCATGTAGCGGCCGTACGGGATCTTCGCGGCGTCGATCACCTCGACGTGCGGCGGGAGTTCGGCGAGGAGGTCGCGGGGGCCGAGGCGGTCGGCGATGACGACGTCGGCGGCGGCCAGCAGGCGGCGGCCGCGGACCGTGATGAGGTCGGGGTCGCCGGGGCCGCCGCCGACCAGGGCGACGCCGGGGGTGCGGGTGCGGTGGTGGGGGGCGACGAGGGTGCCGTCGCGCAGGCCCTCGACGACCGCGTCCCGGATGGCGGCGGTGTGGCGGGGGTCGCGGCCGCGCGCGTCCGTGGTGAGGACGGCGACCGTGACGCCCTCGCTGTGGCCGGTCGCCGGGGTCCAGGCGGTGGCCTGGTCGGCGTCGTCGGAGCGCACGCACCAGACGCGGTGGCGCTCGGCCTCGGCGGAGGCGGCGGTGTTGGCGGCGGGGTCGCTGGTGGCGATCAGGGCGTACCAGGCTTCGCCCAGGTCGCCGTCCTGGTAGGGCCGCCTGGCCCAGGTGATCTCGCCGGCGTCGGCCATCGCCTCGACGGAGGGGGTGGCTTCGGGGGATACGAGGGTGATGTCGGCGCCGGCCGCGATGAGGGCGGGGAGGCGGCGCTGGGCTACCTGGCCGCCGCCGAGGACGACCACCTTGCGGCCGGTGAGGCGGAGGCCTACGGGGTAGGCGGGGTGTTCGGCCATGAGGTGCGGCTCCTCTTTCGGCGGCGATGGGTAGCCCTGACGTGGGCATTTTAGGTGGCGCCGGGTGTGGGCGGGTCAGGTGTCCGATGGCTGGGCGTCGGGTGCCGGGTGCAGGACGGTGGGTGGTTGTGCCCACCCGTTCCGCCCTGGGGGCACCTCCCAGGCCCTTAAGGCACTGGGGGAGGAACGACTGCCCACAACCACCCGGTCGACCGACAACGAACCCGGCGCCGCCGTCCCGCGGCCCGCAGCCATCGGCCATCGGCCATCGGCCATCGGCCATCGGCCATCGGCCATCGGCCACCGGCCACAGCCACAGCCACAGCCACAGCCACAGCCACAGCCACAGCCACAGCCACAGCCACAGCCACAGCGAATAACGACCAGCCGGCCGTTGCAGGAACGCGGGACCGCCGTCGGCCTACTTCTCCGTCACGCCCGCCGAGTCGAAGGTCGCCACCTCGTGCATGGCCCTCGCTGTGCTCTGGACCAGCGGAAGGGCCAGCAGGGCGCCCGTGCCCTCGCCCAGGCGGAGGTCGAGGTCGACCAGGGGGCGCAGGCCCAGCTTGTTCAGGGCTGCCACGTGGCCCGGTTCCGCGCTGCGGTGGCCGGCGATGCAGGCGGCGAGGACCTCGGGGGCGATGGCGCGGGCCACCAGGGCGGCGGCGCCGGCGCTGACGCCGTCGAGGATCACCGGCGTGCGCAGGGAGGCGCCACCCAGCAACAGGCCCACCATCGCCGCGTGTTCGAAGCCGCCGATCGCGGCCAGGACGCCGATCGGGTCGGCCGGGTCCGGCTGGTGGAGTTCCAGGGCGCGGCGGACCACCTCGGTCTTGCGGGCGAGGGTCTCGTCGTTGATGCCGGTGCCGCGGCCGGTGACCTCGGCGGGGTCGGCTCCGGTGAAGACGGAGATGAGCGCGGCGGAGGCGGTCGTGTTCGCGATGCCCATCTCGCCGGTGAGGAGCGCCTTGTTGCCGGCGGCCACCAGGTCACGTGCGGTCTCGATGCCCACTTCGATGGCCTGCTTGGCCTCCTCGCGGGTCATCGCGGGGCCCGTCGTCATGTCGGACGTGCCGGCCCGGACCTTGCGCGGGAGGAGACCCGGCGTGGCGGGCAGCTCGGCCGCGACGCCGACGTCGACCACGCAGACCTCGGCGCCCACCTGGCCGGCGAACGCGTTGCAGACCGCTCCCCCGCCGAGGAAGTTGGCCACCATCTGCGCGGTGACCTCCTGCGGCCACGGCGTGACGCCCTGGGCGTGCACCCCGTGGTCGCCGGCGAAGATCGCGACGGCCGCGGGCTCCGGGATCGGCGGCGGGCACTGCCGGGACAGGCCGGACAGCTGTGCGGAGATGATCTCCAGCATGCCGAGCGCGCCGGCCGGCTTGGTCATCCGCTTCTGCCGCTCCCAGGCCTCGCCGAGCGCCTTGGCGTCCAGCGGGCGGACACTGGCGACGGTCTCCGCGAGCAGGTCGTGCGGGTCCTCGCCGGGCAGCGCTCGGCGGCCGTACGTCTCCTCGTGCACCACCCAGGAGAGCGGGCGGCGCTTGGACCAGCCGGCCTGCATCAGCTCGGGCTCGTCCGGGAACTCGTCGACGTACCCGACGCACAGGTAGGCGATGACCTCGAGGTGCTCGGGCAGCCCGAGGGCGCGGACCATCTCGCGCTCGTCGAAGAAGCTGACCCAGCCGACGCCGAGGCCCTCGGCGCGGGCGGCGAGCCAGAGGTTCTCGACGGCGAGGGCGGCGGAGTAGGGCGCCATCTGCGGCTGGGTGTGCCGGCCGAGGGTGTGGCGGCCGCCGCGCGTCGGGTCGGCGGTGACGACGATGTTCACCGGGGTGTCGAGGATCGCCTCGATCTTCAGTTCCTTGAACTGCTTGGCGCGGCCCTTGGGAAGGGACTTGGCGTAGGCGTCGCGCTGGCGCATGGCCAGTTCGTGCATCGAGCGGCGGGTGTCGGCCGAGCGGATGACGACGAAGTCCCAGGGCTGGGAGTGGCCGACGGAGGGCGCGGTGTGGGCGGCCTCCAGGACGCGCAGCAGCACCTCGTGCGGGATGGGGTCGCTGCGGAAGCCGTTGCGGATGTCACGGCGTTCACGCATGACCTTGAGGACGGCCTCGCGCTCGGCGTCGTCGTAGGCGGGCGCGGCCGGGCCGGTGGACTGACGTGCTTCTGCCACGGGGGCCGTGCTCTCTTCCTGGTCGGCGGCCCTGGTGTCCAGGTCCTCCGCTTGCTGTACGACATCGAGGTGCTCCGGCAGCGGAGCGGGTTCGGCCTCACGGGGTGCGGGGACCGTCGCGGCCTGCTCGGGCAGTGCCGGTCCGCTCTGGTCCTGGACGGGGAGGACCAGCGGGTGGGGCGGGGTGGGGGCGAGGTGCGGGGTGGTCGGCACCTGGCCGTCGACGGGGACGAACTCGCCCAGGGGGTGGTCCGGCACCGGTTCCGTCGGGACGGCGGTCTCCGGGGCCTCCTCGGCGGCGGGCGCCGAGCCCTGGATCTGCGGGCCGGCGAGGGGCACCTGGACCGGCTGGGCGGGATGTGCCTCGGGAGTACCGGCCGCCGGTACGACAGCCACCGCGGGGACGTCGGCCGACGCGGGCTCGGTGTTCTGCTCGGCCTCCGGGACGTGCGGCGTGAGCGGCTCCGCCGACGGGGATGCCTGGGGGACCTCGGCGGCGACGGGCGCGGGGGCTGCCGGGGCGGCCCGCTCGGCGGCAGCCTCCTCGGGCTGCACCGGCACGGCGGGCACCGGCTGGACGGGCTCGGCCGCGACGGCCTCCGCAGCCGGGTCGGACTCGGGCGCGACAACCTCCGGCGCGACAACCTCCGGCGCGACAGCCTCCGGCGCGAGAACTTCCGCCGCGACGACTTCCGGCGTGACGACGTGCGGCGCGACAGCCTCCGGCGCGACCGCTTCCGGCGCCGGGCCCGGCTCGGGCACCACGGGCTCCGTGGCCTGCTCGACCTCGACCGGCGCCACGGCCTGCGGCTCCGGCGCGGCCGCCGGTGCCTCCGCGACCGGCTCCGGCTCCGCGAGCTGAGGACCGGCCTCCTCAGGCACCGACGCGGCAACGCCGTCCGCTGCCGTGTCGGCACCGGGAGCCTGCACGGCCTCCGGACCCACCAAGCCGGCCGGAGCCACCTGCGTCGGCACCGCATCAGGCGCCTGCGGAGCCTGCGGAACCTCGGCGGTCCCCGGAGCCTCCGGAACCTGCGTCGCCTGAGCGACGTCCGGCGCCTGCACGACCGGCGGCGCCACCGGCTCGGCCACCGGCACCGGAACGCCGCCGTCGACCGGCTGGGCCGCGCCCTGCGGACCGTACGTGGACTCGGGCTGCGCGCCGGGGCCGAGCGCCGGTGCCTGCGGCTCGCCCGCGGCCCCCGTGACCACGGCAGCCGTGGCGAGCCGGGCGACGGCCGCCTGGGCGGCGCGGGTCAGGTCGGGAGTTCCGAGCTCGTGGGCGACCGCGGGCTGCGGCTCGGGCTCCGGAACAGCGGGAGCGGCAGGGGCGGCGGGAGCCGCGACAGCAACCGTCTCCGCAGCCGGAACAACCGGAGCAACCGTTTCGGCAGCCGGGGCCTGTGCGGCCACCTGGGCCACCGGAGCGGCCTGCGGGACGGCCTGCTGTGCCGGCTGCGGAATGGTCTGCGGCGCTCCCCAGGGCGCGGCGGACGGCGGTACCGCCTCGTGCAGCGGCTGGACGTCGAGGTACTCGGGACCGGACGCCGCCGCGCCCGGCTGCCGTACCGGCGTGCCGGCCGGGCCGCGGTCGGCGAGGGAGCGGACCGGACTGGTGGAGGTGTCCGGGATCGGCGGGCCGAGGTGCAGCGGGCGGCGCGGCGCCGGGGCGGCCGCCGGGTCGTGCGGCACGGAGAGGATCGGGGACGCCGGTACCGAGCTGGGCAGCCGGACGGCGGTGAGGTCGACCGAGCCGCTGTCCCGGCCGCCCATCTCGTGCGGGCCGGGCTCGTGGACGGTCTCGACGACCGGCTCCGGAGGCGGCGGCGGCACCTCGTTCCCCCAGGCGCCCTGGGCTCCGGGGAGCAGCAGGTCTTCCTCGTCCTCGGCAGGCGACTCGGAGAGGTAGGTGTACGCGCCGTGCGCGGGAACGCCCGGCTGTTCCACCATGCCTGCGCTCTCCGGCAGTCCCTCGCCCGGGACCTGGCCGGTGTCCGTCATGCGTACCCCTCGCCCATCGGTTAGTGCCTTCTACGACCAGCTCGCCCGGGGCGGCGCACCGACCGCCCCACTGTCAAGAACGAGCGTGCGTGCCCAGCGGCACGAACGACCCGCCGGAAAAGGCGACAAAGCCATTCAGTGGCATTGTCCCGGCCGTTCGACCGTCGCGACAGCGTGATCCGCGACAGCCCGCTGTGGACTGCGCCACGTTGCGCGTCCCCGGTTCTGCCGTACCACACCGGTCCCAAAAGGAGCGCGTTTTCCGGATATTGACGAACGAACTTCCGGGTCACCGGTGCGGTGCAGCGATCGGCCAGCCTACCGCGCGCAGTATGACAACAGGATCACGGGGCGCGCTCGGGGAGAACACCGCTGAGCAGGAACGCGACGTTCCGCTCGGTCTCCGTCCAGGCCCTGGTGTCGAGTTCGACGGACTGGAGAAGGGCACATTCGACCTGGTATCCGTGCTCGGTCAGGTCGCGGCCGACGAGTTCGGCCGCGTCGCGGGTGGCGGCGTGCGTGACGATGCGCTGCGGGCGACGGTCGGCGACCGCGTTGACCACCGTCGCTCCCCCGCCGCCGACCCGGACGACGTCGGGCTCGGGCAGGTTCTCCAGCACGTGCGGGGCGCCGCCGTGCACGATCTGGAGTTGGACCCCGAACCTGCGGGCGGCCGTCTCACTGCGGACGCAGGCCGCGAGGTCCCGGTCGACGGCGATGACGGCGGCTCCGGCGCGCGCGGCCTCGGTGGCGAACGCGCCGCTGCCGCAGCCGATGTCCCAGACCAGGTCTCCGATCCGGGGCCCCAGGCGGGCGAGTTGGGCGGCCCGCAGCAGATCCGTTTCCCCTTCGCCGAGCGGGGCTCCGTCGCCGTACTCCGCGTCGGGCTGCACCCAGCCGCGCGGGCCGGTGGCCGGGTCGCGGCCGGCGATCCAGCCGCCGCCCTCGGGAACCGTCACCGGTCCGGTCGTACCGCCGATGACGATGACGACGTTGGGGTCGCGCCAGGCGTGGTCGGCGGCCTTGTCGGAAGTGACGACGTGGACCTGCTCGCGTTCGGTGCCGAGTTCCTCGCAGATGACGAAGGTGCGGTGGACGCCCTCCATGAGGAGGCCCAGTTCGGCCGGGCCGGCGCCGGGTGAGGTGAGGACCGCCACCTTGGTGTGCGCGCGGCACACATTCACCGCGCGTCGCAGGGTGCGCCGGTGTGCGACCACCACCTGTGCGTCGTCCCAGGGCATCCCCGCGCGGGCGAAGGCGGCGGCCACCGAGGAGACGGCGGGGACGACCTCGACCTCCAGGCCGAACTCGGGTGCGCGCAGGGTCCGTACGACGCCGAAGAAGCCGGGGTCGCCGTCGGCGAGCACCACGGCGGTGCCGCGGTGGCCGGCGATGCGGCGGGCGGCGAGGGCGACGCTGCCGAGGCGGATGCGTTCGGCGCGGGGCGGCACTTCGGGGAGCGCGAGATGGTGGGCCGCGCCCGCGACGAGCGTGGCGGCGCCGAGGGCGGAGCGTGCCGCGGCTGTCAGCGGCGAGCCGTCCCAGCCGATCACTGTGACGCGGTCGGCCATAGTCGTCGGTCTCCAGAGGGTTTACGCAGGTAGGGCTACGTGAGGTTACCTGGTGGAAGGTGCCGTCGTCGTGACGGCGGTCGTTCCTCCATGGGGCCCCGAGGTGTCAGTTCCAGTCGTTGAAGGAGGTGAAACCCCCGGTGTCGGCCAGTTGTTCGCTGACCCCGGCGAGGTCCTCGGGCAGCAGGCTCCAGACGATGACATCGGTGCGCACGTCGATCCACTCCCCGTTCTCCGCCCGGGTCCGCGCTATCCAGGCGTTGCGGAGCACGCCCTCGCTGATACAGCCGATCTTCTGGGCCACCTGCTGGGAGGCGGTGTTGTCGGCGGCGGTGCGCAGCTCCATCCGCTCGAACTTCTGGTCGTGGAACAGCCAGTGGGCGGTGGCGAGGGCCGCCTCGGTGGCGTACCCCTCACCCCGGGCCCAGGGGGCGACGACGTACGCGATCTCGCTGGCACGAACGCGCCAGTCCGTGTTCTGCAGGTGCACCATTCCGACGAGGCGCTGGGTGAGGAACTCGGTGACGGCGAAGACGATGCCACGGCCCTCGGCGCGCTCGGCGGGGGCCCTCTCGGTGATCCAGGTGCGGGCGTCGCCCTCGGTGTAGGGCTGCGGCACGGACGTCCAGGCCCCGACCTGTTCGTCGTTCATCATCTCGGCCAGGGCGGGCACGTCGTCCTCGTCGAGGGGACGCAGCACCAACCGCTCCGTGCTGATGGAGATGTTGGGGAAGGTGCTAGTCATGCGCCGCTCCGTAACCTTCGGAAATCCTTCAGGGCCAAACCGTCAGGGCCTGCGAACTGCCCAGCATGCAGCATGAAACCACTGAACCGCACGACGGGGTCCACCCCCTGTGAGGGAATGGACCCCGTGCGTGGCGATACGTTCGCTTTGGACGTGCGAGGCGTCGGTCAGAGGTCTCAGAAGGACGGGATGACCGAGCCCTGGTACTTGTCCTCGATGAACTTCTTCACCTCGGGCGAGGTGAGGAGGTTGGCGAGCTTCTTCACCCGCGGGTCCTTCTCGTTCCCCTTCTTCACCGCGAGGAAGTTGCCGTACGGGCTGTTCGTCGCGGACTCCAGGACGAGGGCGTCCTTGGCGGGCTTGATGCCGGCCGAGATGGCGTAGTTGCCGTTGATCACCGCGGCGTCCACGTCGTCCAGGGAACGCGCGGTCTGGGCCGCCTCGACCTCCTTGAACCGGAGGTTCTTCGGGTTCTTGGCGATGTCCTGCGGGGTCGCCTCGCTGCCGGCGCCGTCCTTGAGGGTGATGAGCCCGTTGGCGGCGAGCAGCTTGAGGGCGCGCGCCTCGTTCACGGAGTCGTTGGGGACGGCGACGGTCGCACCGCTCTTCAGCGCGTCGACGCTCTTGACCTTGTGGGAGTAGAGGCCGAGCGGCTCCAGGTGCACCGTGACGACGGGCACGATGTGAGTGCCGCGCTTCTTGTTGAAGTCGTCGAGATACGGCTTGTTCTGGAAGTAGTTGGCGTCCACCGAGCCGTCCTCGGTCGCCGTGTTCGGCGTGATGTAGTCGGTGAACTCCTTGACCTCCAGGTCGAGTCCGGCCTTCTTCGCCAGGTTGTCCTTGATGTAGTCGAGGATCTCGGCGTGCGGGGTCGGGCTGGCCGCGACGACCAGCGGTCCGCTGTAGTCGGAGGAGGCGGAGTCCTTGTCCGAGCCGCAGGCGGTGAGCCCGATGGTGAGGGCTCCTGCGGTGAGGACGGCGGCGGTGAGCTTTGCGGTGTTACGCACGAAAAGTGCCTTTCCTTAAGGGTGGAGCGACCCCGCGGTTGGTGGTGCGAGGAAATTTGAGGGGGGGGGTGGCTGGGGCTCAGACGGTCTCGCCGGTGGCCGTGGAGGCCTTCAGCAGGCGCAGCTTGGGCGCCGGGCCGGACCGGCCGGCGCGGCGGTGCAGGGAGCGGGCCGCGTAGTCGCCGGCGAACTGGATGACCGAGATGACGACGGCGAGGATGGCGACCGTGATCCACATCAGCTCGGTCTCGAACCGCTGGTAGCCGTAGCGGATGGCGATGTCGCCGAGCCCGCCGGCGCCGACCGTGCCGGCCATGGCGGAGTAGCCGATGAGCGCGACGATCGTGGTCGTGGTGGACGAGATGAGCGAGGGCAGCGACTCGGGTACGAGGACCTTCCGTACGACGGTCCAGGTGTTGCCGCCCATCGCCTGCACGGCCTCCACGAGCCCGCCGTCCACTTCGCGGACAGCCGTCTCGACGAGGCGGGCGAAGAAGGGGATCGCGCCGATCGCGAGCGGCACGATGGCGGCCTCACGCCCGATGGTCGTCCCGGTGATCCAGCGGGTGAAGTTCATCAGTGCGACCATCAGGATGATGAACGGCATCGAGCGGGCGACGTTCACGATCTGCCCGATGACCTTGTTGGCCAGCACGTTCTGGAGCAGGCCGCCCCGGTCGGTGAGGACGAGCAGGACACCGAGCGGAAGGCCGCCGACGACGGCGATCAGCGTGGACCAGCCGACCATGTAGAGGGTGTCCCAACACGCCTGGGACAGCAGCGGCTGCATCTCGGACCAGGTCACTTGGCACCGTCTTTCACCAGCGCGGGCTCCTGGCCCAGCACGTCGATCTGCAGGCCCTGTTCGCGCAGGAAGCCGATGGGCACCACGTTGTCCTCGTAGCGGCCGGGCAGTTCGATGCGCATCCGGCCGATCTGGAGGCCGCCGACGGTGTCGATGGCGGCGCCGAGGATCGATATGTCGATGTTGTAGGTACGGGAGAGCTGGGAGATGACCGGCTGGGTGGCGGCCTCGCCGTGGAAGGTGACGTCCAGGACGGTGCGGTCGTCGCCGGATGCCTCGCCGCCGACCGGGAAGAGCGCGGCGGCCAGTTCGGAGCCCGGGGTCGCGAGCAGCTCGCTGACGGTCCCGTGCTCGACGATGCGGCCGCGTTCCATCAGCGCGGCGGAGTCGCAGACGGTCTTCACGACGTCCATCTCGTGCGTGATGAGCAGGACGGTCAGGCCCAGCTGCCGGTTCAGGTCGCGCAGCAGCTGGAGGATGGAGCGGGTGGTCTCCGGGTCGAGGGCGCTGGTGGCCTCGTCGGAGAGCAGCACCTTGGGGTCGCCGGCCAGGGCGCGGGCGATGCCGACGCGCTGCTTCTGGCCGCCGGAGAGCTGGGCCGGGTAGGCCTTCGCCTTGTCGGCGAGCCCGACGAGGTCGAGCAGCTCAAGCGCCTTGCGGGAACGTTCCTTCCCTGATTTTCCGAGGATCTCCAGCGGCAGCTCGACGTTGTCCTGGACGGTCCGGGAGGACAGCAGGTTGAAGTGCTGGAAGACCATGCCGATGCGGCTGCGCGCCTGCCGCAGCTCCCGGCCGGCCCGGGGACCGCGTCCGGCGAGGGCGGTGAGGTCCTGTCCGTCGACCGTCACGGTGCCGGTGGTGGGGCGCTCCAGCAGGTTGACGCAGCGGATGAGCGAGGACTTGCCGGCGCCGGACTGGCCGATGACGCCGTACACCTCGCCTTCGCGGACGTGCAGGTCGACGCCGTCGAGGGCGGTGACCTCTCGGCCGCGGGAGCGGTAGACCTTGGTCAGGCCCGTGGTGGTGATCACGTGGGTTTCCGTCACTGTCGAGTGCGCGGGCGTGGGTGTGCCCGGGCGCACGGGTGCGTTCGTTCAGGGACGCGGCACGGTTCTCGCAGCAGCGCTGAACCGGGGAGAACATGTGCGCGGGGGGGCGGCTTGCGTCACGTACGGGCGGCGTCGCGCCGTACGGACATGCCACCGGTCTCGCTTCGGGGCGCGAGCTCTGGGGTGGTGCGGGGGCCCTCTAGAAGGCGCACATTCGACACATACAACGAGCACCGGGCGTCATGGTCGCCTCGGTCGCAGGGGTGCGGTCGCTCGTCGTGGTCATGCGATCAGTAAACCAGACCTACGGTCCTGACAGGCCGCCGCTGTCCGCATGCCGGACAGCGGCGGACAGCTCTCAACCGCGGGGCGCTATCTCGACCGCGCGGTCGGTGACCAGCGCGGACAAGGCCGAGAGGTCCTTCACCACGAGGTCCGCGTCCAGCTCGTGCGCCTGGTGGGTTGTGGCCAACGCCACGGTGGTCATACCGGCCGCGCGGCCCGCCTGGAGTCCGGCGGGGGCGTCCTCGAAGACCACGCAGTGCGCCGGGTCGACGCCCAGCTGCCGGGCGGCGAGGAGGTAGGGCTCGGGGTCGGGCTTGCCTCGGGTGATGTCGTCGGCGCAGACCAGCGTCTTCGGCCGGATCCCGACCGCTTCCAGACGGGCCTCGGCCAGACGGCGGGTGGCGGAGGTGACGACGGCCCAGCGGTCGGCGGGCAGGGTGTCGAGGAGGGCGGCGGTGCCGGGGAGCAGGTGGACGCCGCCGTTGGGGACGTCCTCCACCTCCAGCTGTTCGACTCGGGCGACCGCCTCGGGCACGAGGGCCGGCGGGAGCAGGTCGGCGACGATGTCCGCGGCGGGCCGTCCGTGCAGTTCGACTCGGGCGAACTCCTCGGTGACGCCGTACTCCGCCGCCGTGGGGGTCCCCCCGCGCCCTTTAGGCGTGGGGGAGGGTCCAGCAGCGCTCGACCGATTCGAGGGAGGAGACCAGGGTGCCGTCGTTGTCGAACAGGAGGGCTTGTGCGTGGATCGTCATGGTCTAGACCCTACGGTGCAGGGCAGGGGCGACGGCACCGGGCCGTTTCGGCCGTAATAAGGTCACCGCATGCTCAATGCCCTGCTGACGGTGACCGGAGTCGCCGCGCTGCTGCTCGCCGCGTGGTGCGGCTGGGCGGCGTACCGGGACCAGCCGACGAAGGACTGGCACTTCATCGGGATGGCCGTGGTGACGGTGCTGGCGGTGATCCAGCTGATCGCCGGGATCGTGCTGCTGGCGCGGGGCGAGAAGCCGGACCAGGGTACGACGATCTTCGTCGCCTATCTGCTGGGCGCGTTCGCGTGCGTGCCGGCCGCGGGGTTCATGTCGCTCGCCGAGCGGACGCGGTGGGGTTCCGTGACGGTCGCCGCGGGCGGTGTGGTGCTGGCCGTGCTGGAGGTGCGGCTCTATGACATCTGGGGAGGGTGAGATGACGGCCGTGGAAGAGAGGCCGAAGCGGCTGACCAGTGGGCCGGGGACGCTGCTGGTCTGGTTCTACGGCGTGATGGTCGTCGGGGCCGTGTCGCGATCTGCCTACCAGATCGCGACCGAGTTCGACCGGGCGCCGCTCGCGTACTCGCTGTCCGCCGTTGCCGGCGTGGTGTACGCGTTCATCACGTACACGCTGGTGCGGGGCGGCGAGACCGCGCGCAGGGTGGCTCAGGTGTGCTGCGCCGCCGAGCTCGCGGGGGTGTTGATCGTGGGCACGTGGACCCTCGTCGACTCTTCCGCGTTCCCGGATGCGACCGTGTGGTCGGACTACGGGATGGGGTACGTGTTCATTCCCGTGCTGTTGCCGATTTCCGCGTTGTACTGGTTGCGGAAGGGCGCGCAGCGGGAAGCGGCCTGAGGAACGTGCGCGACGGCGGATGGTTCGTGGCTGGTCGCGCAGTTCCTCCCCCGGCCTTCGGCCGGGGGTACCCCCAGCGCCCCTGACGGGGCGCTACAGCCAAGGGGGCTGAAAAGTCACGCCGTTGTCGCGTACGTACTGGCCGGCTTCTCCAGGACGATCATCGGGACGCCGTCCGCGCCCTTCGACGTGCCTACGGTCTCGTAGCCGACCCGGCGGTACAGGCGGAGGTTGCCCTCGCTGCGGTGGCCGGTGAAGAGACGGAACCGCTTGGCGCCGCGCTCCTCCTCCAACGCGCCCTCGGCCGCGCGGAGCAGCCTCGCGCCGATGCCGTGGCCCTGGAGGCGGGGGTGGACGCAGAGCTTGCCGATGGCGGCGGCGCCGTCCTCGGTGACCGAGCCGCGGACCGAGCCGACGACCTCCTCGCCGAGGCGGGCGACGAAGACGCAGTCGGTGGCGAGCTCCTGGCGGACCGAGTCGAGGCTCTGGACGAGCGGGTCGATGCGGTAGTTGCCGTACAGCGCCGCCTCACTCTGGAAGCACAGGTACTGGAGCCTGAAGATCTGCTCTGCATCCTGCTCGGTCGCCACCGAGATGGTCACGCTCATGCCCATGTGCGCACGCCTCCCGCTCACCTGATCGCCTGTCGTTCTCACTCCTATCCCCGCGCTTCGCCGGGCGCAACCTCCGGCGTCAACAATCGACGCAGACAACCCAGACATCTGGAACGTTCCGGGCCGAGACTGCCCTGTGAGATACCCAACTCCCCCGCGATCTCCCGGTATGTCAGGTCCTGCGGGGAGAGCAGCGCCTGCAGGAGGCGGGGGCAGCGGCCGGGGAGGCGGGCGACCGCGTCGCGCAGGGCGCGGTGGCGGGCGGTGGTGAGGACGCGTTGTTCGGGGGTGGGGGCGGTGGGGTCGGCGGGGTCGGCGGGGTACGGGTGTTCCCGGCGGGCGGTACGGCGGGTGCGGCGGGACTCGGCGCGGACCGCCCGGCGCAGCCAGTCCTCGGGGGCCCGGGGCGGGCCGTGGGTCTCCAGGCGCTCCAGGAGGCGGAGCCAGACGGTCTGCTCCAGGTCGCGGGGGTCGCTGCCGCAGGCCTGTGCTTCGGCGGCGGCCTCGGCGGTGAGCAGCGGGCGCAGGGCGGCGACCAGGTCGTTCGTCATATGCGGAACGACGCGGCCGCCCCGGGGCAGGTTGCCGGAGCGGCCGGGAGACACCCCGAACGGGGTGCGGGGGCTCAGCCGTTGACGAAGTCGGCGCGCGCCAGCAGGGCGGTGTCGGCGTTGTCGGTGAAGACGCCGTCGATGCCGGTCTCGAAGTACTTCTGGAAGACCGGGAAGACGTTGCCGTAGGCGTCCGCGGCGGAGCCGTTGCGGTAGGCCGGCGGCAGGAAGGGGTTCTCGTTGCGCATGGTGTACGGGTGCAGGATCAGACCGACCTTGTGCGCGTCCGCGACGAGGGTGCTCGGCGTGGTGAAGTTGCCGTTCGCGTCCTTCGGGATGATGAGGTCCACGGTCGGGCCGATGCCCTGGGCGTAACCGGCGATCTCGCGCAGGCCCTTCGGCGTGATCAGGTCGGCGACCGTGCGCGGGTCACCGGTCGCGACGAAGTCGTAGGGCCGCGTGTTCGCGGCGGAGAGCAGCACGACCAGCGGGTTGTCGAGCAGCGTGTTCAGGCGCTGGATGCTGGTGGGCTCGAAGGACTGCAGGATGACCGGCGAGTTCCGCTTGTCCTTGCCGTACTTGCGCAGCAGCTTGGCGACGCGCTCCTCGAGGCCGAGGCCGAGGCGGCGGAAGTAGGTGGGGTGCTTGGTCTCGGGGTAGATCCAGACCTGCTTGCCGCGCTTGCGGGTCTGCTCGTCCTGCCACTTGAGGACTTCCTCGAAGGTGGGGATCTCCCAGCGGCCGTTGTAGATCGTGTTGTGCGGGCGGTTGGCCGGGATGCGCTCGATCGCGCGCAGCGTCTTCAGCTCGGCGAGCGTGAAGTCCTCGGTGAACCAGCCGGTGGTGGGCACGCCGTCCAGCGTCTTGGTGGTCTTGCGGTCCGCGAACTCGGGGTGGTCGGCGACGTTCGTGGTGCCGCCTATCTCCGGCTCGTGGCGGCAGACCAGGTGACCGTCCTTCGTGGGGACGAGGTCACCGGCCTCGACGACGTCGGCGCCGAGGTCGAGGGCGAGGTCGTAGGAGCCGAAGGTGTGCTCCGGGCGGTAGCCGCTGGAGCCACGGTGACCGATGATCGTCGGCTTCGGGAGGCTCTTCAGTCCGCCGCCGTGACCGGTCTGCCTGGCCTCGGCCGCTCTGGCCGCGCCGGGCAGTCCGAGGACCGCGCCGCCCGCGCCGAGCACCGCGGCACCGAGCAGCGCCCGCCGTCCGGTCGTGCCGTTCGCCGGCGTCCGCTCGTTCGAGTCCTGCGTGTTCATGAGCGCCCTCCTGACCTTCGCCCTCTGTTGCCGGCCGATCGTAGGGCTGCGGATGTGACCGAAGGGAGACCGCCGACCCAACGGTCGGGTGACGCCGTATGGCTGATGGACGGCGAGTCGTGACGGTCCGTCGGCGACATCCGTCACATCGTCGCGAGCGCGTTACGGGCCGACTTCGGGGCGTCACCGCAGGTAAACCAGCGTCAACAGTACGTAAGACCTCGGTGAACCGGCCGTACCCGATGTGCGCTTCCCACGGAGCCGCGAGTAATGTCCTCACCTGCACAGACTCATACCGACCCTCGACATCGGAGGACCCGTTGTCCCGCTTCGCGCTCATCAAGGCAGTGCTCGGACCGATCATGCGCCTGATGTTCCGCCCCCAGGTGGAGGGCGTGGAGCACATCCCGGGGGACGGGCCGGTCATCCTCGCCGGCAACCACCTCACGTTCATCGACTCGATGATCCTGCCGCTCGTGAGCAAGCGGCAGGTGTTCTTCATCGGCAAGGACGAGTACGTCACCGGGAAGGGCTTCAAGGGCCGCCTGATGGCCTGGTTCTTCACCGGCGTCGGCATGATCCCGGTGGACCGGGACGGCGCGAGCGGCGGCGTCGCCGCGCTGATGACCGGCAAGCGGGTCCTGGACGAGGGCAGGATCTTCGGGATCTACCCGGAGGGCACCCGCTCCCCCGACGGCCGGCTCTACCGGGGCCGTACCGGCATCGCGCGGCTGACGCTGATGACCGGCGCGCCGGTGGTCCCCTTCGCGATGATCGGCACGGACAAGCTGCAGCCGGGCGGTGCGGGCATCCCGCGGCCCGGCAAGGTCACCGTCCGGTTCGGCGAGGCCATGGAGTTCTCCCGGTACGAGGGGATGGACCGGGACCGCTACGTGCTGCGGGCCGTGACCGACTCGGTGATGGCCGAGGTGATGCGGCTGTCCGGGCAGGAGTACGTGGACATGTACGCCACGAAGGCGAAGGCCGCCTGACGGCGCGGGCAGGCTGACGGCGAGGGCCGGCTGACACTCTTTCGGCGGACGGGCACGGACCGGTGGTCCGTGCCCTTCTGTCTGCCATCTGCCTGACCCCCGTCCGGCGTCCGCCTGCCGGTGGAATCTGCCCCGACACTTCGTTCATTCATCTGCATTTACCAGCCATATGAGCACACAGCATGTCTTATTCAGACATGCAGAAACCTTCTCGGCGTACCCTGCTTCGTGCTCCGTTCGCTGCCGTCGGCGCGGGACTCCTCGCGGCATGTTCCGACTCGGGCTCCGAACCCAGTTCCGGCCCGCAGCACACGGCCGGAACCGCGGCGTTCGTCCCGCAGGGGCCCAAGGGGTACGTCAACCCGTCGGACCCGGAGGTGCTCGCGGCCGAGCGGAAGCGCGGGTCCGGCCCCGTCCGCATGATCAGGTTCACGGCTGCCAAGAGCATGCTGGACCTGGGCGGGCGGTCGGTCCACAGCTGGGCGTACAACGAGTCGCTCCCGGGGCCGCTGGTGCGCGTCACCGCAGGTGACGTCCTCAGTCTGACTCTCTCCAACCAGCTGACCGAGAAGACCACGCTGCACGCCCACGGGGTGCGCCTGCGCTGCGACATGGACGGTGTTCCGGACCTGACCCAGCCGCCCATCGAGCCGGGCACGGACTTCGTCTACCGCTTCACCGCCGCCCACCCGGGCACGTATCTGCTCCACTCGCACGTCGGCATGCAGCCCGACCGGGCCCTCTACGCGCCGTTCATCGTCGACGACCCGAAGGAGCCGCTCGCCTACGACCAGGAGTGGATCGTCGTCCTGGACGACTGGGTCGACGACATCGACGGCTCCAACCCCGAGCAGGTGCTCGACCAGCTCAAGCCGGGCGGGGCCATGGCGATGAGCATGGCGATGGGCATGGGCCCGGGCCATGGCAGCCCGAGCCCCCACGGATCGGCGCACGCCTCCGCGTCGCCGTCCAAGCCCGCTCCCAGCGCCAAGTCGAAGAGGCCGACGGGTCCCGACCGGGTCCTGCGCAACTCCCACAGCCAGATCCTCCACGGCGAGGGCGGCAACGTCGCCTACCCGCACTACCTGGCCAACGGGCGCCTGCGCACCGACCCCTCCGTCTTCCGCTGCCGCCCCGGCGACCGGGTCCGGATCCGCATCATCAACGCGGGCTCCGAGACGGCCTTCCGGGTCGCGCTCGGCGGCCACGAGATGACCGTGACCCACACCGACGGCTACCCCGTGCAGCACAAGAGGACCGACGCGCTGCTCGTCGGCATGGCCGAGCGGTACGACGTCCTCGTCACCGCCAAGGACGGCGTCTTCCCGCTCGTCGCGCTCGCCGAGGGCAAGAAGGGCAAGGCGCTCGCGATCCTCCGCACCGACAAGGGGAGAAACCTTCCGGCGCCGGATGTCCGCCCGGACGAGCTGGACCGCGAGATCGTGCCGGCGCGCCGCCTGTTGCCGGCCGAGTCCGTCGCTATGGACGACCGGGTGCCCGACCGCGACCTGCTCATCAGGATCACGGGCACGATGGAGAGGTACGACTGGGGGTTCGACCACAAGCAGTACGACGTGCGGCAGCGGCATGAGGTGCGGTCCGGTGAGCGGGTGCGGCTGACGCTCGTCAACGCGACCGACATGTGGCATCCGATGCATCTGCACGGGCACACGTTCGCGGTCACCGGGATCAGTTCGGCGGGGGCGCGCAAGGACACGACGATCGTGCTGCCGCACCGGAAGCTGGTGCTCGACTTCGATGCCGACAACCCGGGGTTGTGGATGCTGCACTGTCACAACCAGTACCACTCGGAGAGCGGGATGATGACGGTGCTGGGTTATAAGAAGTGATTTTTCCGGGGGGGGGCGGTGGCTTTTCGGGCGCGGATGCTTCGTGGTTTCTCGCGCAGTTCCTCCCCCAGCGCCGCCCCTGAAGGGGCGCTTCAGCGAGAGGCGCTCAGAGTTTCTGGTTCTTGAGCAGGAACCAAGCTGCCGCTGCCGTCGCCAGCAGGACCGCGGCGCCTGTGCCCGAGGCCAGGTGGAGACCGTGGGTGAAGGAGTCGCGGGCCGCTGTCAGCATGTCGGTCGCCGTGGGTGCGGGCATGGTCTTCGAGGCCTCCAGGGCCGCGCCCAGCGATTCGCGGGCGGCGGCCGGGGTGCCCGGCGGGGCCGTGAAGCCGCGGTAGACGCCCATCACGATGGAGCCGAGCAGGGCGATGCCCAGCGCCGCGCCCAGTTCGTACGCCGTCTCGGAGACCGCCGAGGCGGCGCCGGCCTGGTCCTTGGGGACGCTGGAGAGGATGACGTCCGCCGTGACCGTGAAGGAGAACCCCGCCCCGATGCCGACCACCAGCAGGGCGGCGCCCAGGATCGGGTATCCGGTGGACTGCGAGAGGGTGGTCAGGGCCGCGAGGGCCACGCCGACGGCCGCGAGGCCGCCGGAGACCACCGCCCGTACCGAGTGACGGCGGGCCGCCCGGCCGGCCACCAGGCCCGCCGCCACCGCGCCGACCGCGGCCGGGAGTTCGGCGAGGCCCGCCTCGAACGGGTGTCTGCCCTGGACCAGTTGCAGGTACTGGGAGAGGAAGAACACCAGGCCCGACATGCCGAGCACGGTCAGCAGGTCGGCCAGGACCGCGCCGCTGAAGCCGCGGTTGCGGAACAGCCGCATGTCCAGCAGGGGCTTGGGCATGGTGAGCTGGCGGCGGACGAAGCCGTAGAGGGCCACGACGCCGAGGAGGGCGGCGACCGCGGTGACGCCGGTGAGGCCGTGGGTCGCGGCCTCCTTCACCGCGTACACGACGGCGATCATGCCGACCAGCGACAGCACGACGCTGATCAGGTCCCAGGGACCCGGGGCCGGGTTGCGGGACTCGGGGAGGGTCCTGAGGCCGACGAGGACCAGGACCACCATCACCGGCAGGTTGATCAGGAAGACCGAGCCCCACCAGAAGTGCTCGAGCAGGAAGCCGCCCACGATCGGGCCGACGGCCGTGCCCGCCGAGGCCGCCGCGCCCCAGATGCCGACGGCGAGGCTGCGCTCGCGCGGGTCGTGGAAGAGGTTGCGGATCAGGGCGAGGGTGGCCGGCATCAGGGTCGCGCCCGCGACGCCCAGCAGGGCGCGGGCCGCGATCAGCATCACGGGGGTCGTCGCGTACGCGTTCAGGACGGATATCGCGCCGAACGCCGTCGCGCCGACGAGCAGGATCCGCTTGCGGCCGATGCGGTCGCCGAGGCTGCCCATCGAGACCAGCAGACCGGCGATGACGAACGAGTAGACGTCGCCGATCCAGAGCAGTTGGGTGCCGGAGGGGTTGAGGTCTTCGCTGATGTAGGGGGTCGCCAGGCCGAGGACCGTCGCGTCGACGGCTACCAGGAGCACCGCGAGCACCAGCACCGTAAGCGCAGCCCAGCGGCCCGGCCGCCGCTCCTCCGCCTCCGCGACACGCGCCGGCTGCAGGGTGCCGGTCATGATTCCTCTCTTCGTCGTGCGCCGCCGAGCAACAGCTCGACGATCATGTGGGTGAAGTCCTTGGGGGCGACGCGGCCTTCGGAGACCGCCCAGGCGGCGGAGGCCAGCAGGCCGTACAGCGCCTCGGTGAGCCAGGCGGGCGTGAGGTCGATACGGAACTCGCCGCTCCGCTGACCTCGCCCGAAGAGGGCCGCGATGCGTTCGTCGATCCGCGTCCAGCCCTGGTTCTGTCCGTCGCCCTCGAACAGCTGGTTCTCGGTGTAGAGGAAGGCGAGCAGGCCCGCGGCCGGTTCGATCTCGCGGACCAGGCGGTGTACGGCGTCGGCCGCTGGACCCTCGTCCAGGCGGGCGGCGTCCAGGGCCGCCTCGCACTCCGCGATGCCGAGCGCCTCCAGCGCGCGCACGAGCGCGTCGCGCCCGGCGAAGTGCCGGTGCAGGGTGGCCCGGCTGATCCCGGCGGCCTTGGCGACCTCGTCCATGGTCGCGGTGGATTTCCGGGTCAGCAGGGTGGCTGCGCTGCGCAGGACGTGGTCGCGGTCGAGGGCCATGAGACAAGGGTAACCCATATGAGACATCTTTGTCTCACGGTGGCCACGCGCGTACCGGGAGGAGTCCGCCGGGGACGGTTTGGTGCGGTTACACGTATCTCCGGGAGGCTACGGCCGCATATGTATCACTGCCACGTACGTGTCAGTGCCACGGCAGACCGCCGCGGCGCTCCCAGTAGGCGTGCGGGTCCTCGACCAGGGTGGTGAGGCGGGTCAGCTGGTCCGCGTCGAGGTCGACCACGGCCGCGTGCAGGTTGGAGGCGAGCTGGGCGACCGTCGCCGCGCCGGAGAGGACGACCCCGGCCCAGGGTTGGCGGAGCACGACCGCGAGGGCGACGGCGTCGCAGCCCAGACCGGTCTCCTCGGCCACGGCCCGCAGGGCGTCGGGCGCGTGCGGGGCGGCCAGCCGCCCGTTGGCCATGCCCTCCTTGACGATCACCGTGAGTCCGGCGTCGTGCGCCTCGGCGAGGGCCGGGCCCGCCGAGGTCTCCAGGGCGTTGTACGTCGACTGGACGGTACGGAAGAGGGGCTCGCCGTCGACCGTCACGGCGAGGGCGGCGCGGATGGCGTCGGCCTGGGCGGGGCCGCTGGTGGAGAAGCCGATGGTCAGGCCGGTGGCCGCTGCTTCGGCGAGGCGGGCGTGGAGTTCCTTGTCGGCGAGGGCGGGGCTGTCCGGGGTCACCGAGTGGATCTGGTAGAGGTCGAGCCGGTCGCCGAGCAGTTCGGCGGTCTCGGCACGCTGTCGGTCGTACGTTTGCAGGCTGTGGTCCTTGACCTCGTGCGTCTCGGCGTCCGCCGACCAGCCGGCCGTGTAGGTGTAGCCCCACTTGCTGCCCACGACGATGTCCTGGACGTCCGGGCGGGCGGCCAACCAGTCGGCCAGGAACTCCTCGGAGCGGCCGTAGGAGCGGGCCACGTCGAAGTAGCGGACGCCCTGCGCGTAGGCCGCGTCGAGGAGTTCGTGGGTGCGGGCGCGGAGGGCGCCGACGCTGCGGTCCTCGCCGAGGTCGGCTTCGCGGCCGAGGTTGATGTAGCCGGGGCGGCCGACCGCGGCGAGGCCGAGCCCGATGTGCGCGGTGGGCGTGGTCACGGTGGCCAGGCGGCTGAACGGCATGGGGGCTCCCGGCACGGTCGGCGTAGGGGATCTCACCTCAGGAGAGGGATCTCGCACCAATCTACCCAGCCCCGCGCGGTTCAGCCTTGCGCCGGGAGTTGCCGGCGCCCGTCACGCCCACGGCGATTTCACTCCGGCGGTCCCGACTCGAAAGCGTTCACCATGGGGAGGCAGTCACCATGTCTGTGATCTTCTTCGACATCGGGGAGACCCTTGCGGACCCCCACGTGGACCCCGACGGCTCGCTGAGTCTGCAGCCCCTGCCGCGTGTCATCGCCGTGCTCGACGCCCTCCGCGAGGTACGCAAGGGCATCATCTCCAACCCCGGGTCGGGCGACGGTGCCGTAGCGCGGGCGGCGGGCGCGTTGGCGGAGGCGTTCCCCGGCCGGTTCACGGACCAGGCCCTGGTGCACTGGGGCGCGAAGGACAGCCGGGAGATCTTCGACCGGGCGGTCGCGAGCACGGGAGGAGCGGCGGCGGACGAGTGTGTCTTCGTGGGCGAGAACGCCCAGGAACGCGCGTGCGCACGTGAGGCGGGGATGCGGACCGCGGCGCACCCGGTGTTCACCGTGGCCGCGATGGAGAACCGTCCCGTGTTCCGGGCCCGGATCGAGGTGCCGGACGGCCGGGACCGGCCTGCGTTGACCGCGGCCATGGACGAGACCGAGGCCGTTCCCGTGCAGGTCGTCTCCCCGCGACTCGTGGTGGCCATGGCGACCACGCGGGGCACCGAAGTGATCGAGCGCGCCGGTTTCACGGTGGACGTGCAGGGCGAGGTGGAGGACCTGGCGAACGCCGACAAGTTCGTCGGCGACCTGCTGGCCCGCGGCGAGGCGGTCTTCGAGGGCGAGGAGCCGACGGCCGAAACGACGCACGTGGTCAAGCGCGAGGACGACGGACGGCTGACCGTCCGTCGCCTGCGCTTTTTCCAATGAGTGCTCAGACCTAGTGCTCAGACCGAGGGCTCGGACCGAGTTCTGGGATCGACTCCTCAGTCGAAGCACCGCCGGACCAGGGCCAGGCCCTCGCCGGTCGTGCTCCGCGTGATCTCGTGCGTCTTGAGCCGGGAGGGGCTGTCGTCCACGAACGACGTGGCGGAGCGGTGCTCTGTGGGCACGTGGACCCGGCCGCGGCGGAAGAGGTCCTCGAGGTACGACGTCGCCACGCGCTCGGGGTCGGAGGGCCGCACCGAGCCGCCGGCGGGGTCGGAGCCCGCGACGCCGAAGCGCCGCTCCTGCGCCGGCGCGGAGAGGGTGAGCGGCTGGGTGACACCGTACGTCGCCCCCTGGACCGTGACGGGCGTCAGGCCCTGGTCGTCACCACCACCCGGCGTCACCTCGGCGATTCCGGCGCCTCGGCGTGCCACCTCGGGCTCGGTGACGGACGCGGCGGCCTCCAGGGAGAGGATGCCGTGCCGGATGAACGCCGAGCGCAGGGACTGGCCGTACATGCCGCCGTTCCGGCGGTGGTCCGCGGCGATCATGTGAGCCGCGATCTGCGCGTAGTAGGCGGACACCACGGGTGCGGCCACGACCGCGTCCACCAGAAGCTGTCCCGCGATCTCGGCCGCCCTGCCCAGACCTGCCTGGTCCTGCAGGTCCTGCTGCCGGAAAATGCCCGCGACGATCTTCAGGAACGCGCCGCTGAACACCCGGGAGAACGAGTGCGGCTCGCTGGAGAGCCTGCTCGCGGGCTCGTTCGGCGACAGCAGGACGGGGTCGCGGTAGAAGAAGCTGTTGGCCAGGTTGCGCAGGCAGTCCGGGTCCACGGCGTTCGGGTGGCCCTGGCGGATCGCCCAGCCCAACTGCTCGGCCATCCTGGACACCCGGGAGGACAGTTCGAGGTCGCTCTGCGTCTCGGCCAGTACCGCGATCCGCAGCGATTCCAGCTGGAGTGAGCCCAGCAGGGCGCTGATGTCACCGAACGCTTCGTGCAGGGCGGCCGTCTCCGCGCTCGCCATGTTGAACAGCTGGGGGCGCAGGGCGTCGAGGACCGCGTGGCCCGCCTCGTGCTGGACCACCTCGTTGCTCTCGCACGCGGCGACGTTGACGCCTGCCACCGTGCGGCGGAAGAACCACAGGCCTTTGCGGTCGTAGAAGGCGTTCAGGTCGTCCCCCGCGTTGAGGTGCGCCGTGAGAGCGCGTCCGACCTGCGGGTGCCACTTCGTTCCGGTCGGCACCAGCGGACCCCAGGTCTGGCTGGCCCGGCTGAGCGAGTCGGCCGCCACCCAGTAGCGAAACGCCTCGGTGCCGGGTCCCGCGCTGTCCGGCTGCGGCGCGGATTCCGCGATGGCCATCGGGAAGGGCTGGGTGTCCAGATGCGGGACGGGATGCGGTACGGGCATGTTGATGTGCAGAGGATCCCCGCCGGGGTCGTCCTCGAACACCAGGACCATCGGCATCGTCGCTTGCTGTGACTGCACCGTCATGGCGGCTCCATGGGGGGTGGGGTGGAGGGGGGTGGTGGAATGCACCGAAGAGACACTTTTTGACCAAAAGATGTCTCCCGACTCAGTACGAGGCCCCGGTAGCCCGGTGTCAATTCGAACAGGAGCAGGCGGAGATGCCTCCGGAAGGCCGTGGCAGCGGCTGAACAGGCCGTCCCCGCTGGCCCGCGCCCGGTGCCCACCGACCGCCGAACCCGGCGAGGTCGGCGGCCACTCGGGGGACGGGGCCCGGCATCCGGGGCCCACCGGGGGCTCCGGCTTCTCCGGGTTCTGCGGTCGGGCCGAGCCGCTGTCGCCGGACAGCGGGAAGGGCCCGGACATGTCGTCCGGGCCCTTCCCTGCCGGCTGCGCTGGACTAGGCCGTCCTGGCCACCGCCCAGGCGTGCTGTGCCGCCACGTCCGCCTTGACCTCCGCCAGCTGCACCGCGACCGCGCTCGGTGCCGTACCGCCACGGCCGTTGCGCGAGGCGAGCGCGCCCGGGACGTTGAGGACCGTCCGTACCTCCGGGGTCAGGTGGGCGGAGATCTTCGCGAACTGGTCGTCCGTCAGCTCGTCGAGTTCCTTGTTCTCGGCCTCCGCCGCCTTGACGCACTCGCCGGCCACCTCGTGGGCGACGCGGAACGGTACGCCCTTCTTGACCAGCCACTCCGCGATGTCGGTGGCGAGCGAGAAGCCGGCCGGGGCCAGCTCCTCCATGCGCTCGCGGTTGACGGTGAGGGTGGCCATCATGCCGGTGAAGGCGGGGAGCAGGACCTCCAGCTGGTCGCAGGAGTCGAAGACCGGCTCCTTGTCCTCCTGGAGGTCGCGGTTGTAGGCGAGCGGCAGGGCCTTGAGGGTGGCCATGAGGCCGGTCAGGTTGCCGATCAGGCGGCCGGACTTGCCGCGGGCCAGCTCAGCGATGTCGGGGTTCTTCTTCTGGGGCATGATCGACGAACCCGTGGAGAACGCGTCGTGCAGGGTGACGAAGGAGAACTCCTTCGTGTTCCAGATGATGACCTCCTCCGCGATCCGGGAGAGGTTCACGCCGATCATCGCGGTGATGAAGGCGAACTCGGCGACGAAGTCACGGGAGGCCGTGCCGTCGATGGAGTTCGCGGAGCTGCCGTGTTCGAAGCCGAGGTCCTTCGCCACCGCCTCCGGGTCCAGGCCCAGCGAGGAACCCGCGAGGGCACCGGAGCCGTACGGGGAGACGGCCGTGCGCTCGTCCCACTGGCGCAGCCGCTCGGCGTCCCGGGTCAGGGACTGGACGTGGGCCAGGACGTGGTGGGCGAAGAGGACCGGCTGGGCGTGCTGGAGGTGGGTGCGGCCGGGCATCGCCACGTCCGGATGGGCCTCGGCGAGGCCGATCAGGGCGTCCTGGAGGTCGGCGATCAGGCCGCCGATGGTGCGGGCGTGGTCCCGCAGGTACATCCGGAAGAGGGTCGCCACCTGGTCGTTGCGGGAGCGGCCGGCGCGCAGCTTGCCGCCGAGGTCGGCGCCGAGGCGCTCCAGGAGGCCGCGCTCCAGGGCGGTGTGCACGTCCTCGTCGGCGATCGTGCCGACGAAGGAGCCGTCGGCGACGTCGGCCTCCAGCTGGTCGAGGCCGGCGATCATGCGCTGGAGTTCGTCCTCGGTGAGCAGGCCCGCCTTGTGCAGCACGCGCGCGTGGGCACGCGAACCGGCGATGTCGTAGGGCGCGAGCCGCCAGTCGAAGTGGACGGACGCGGACAGCTTCGCCAGGGCCTCGGCGGGACCGTCGGCGAAACGTCCGCCCCAGAGCCGGACGTCACCGCTGTTGCTGCTCACTTGCGTTGCTCCTAGAGAGATACGGATGTGGCGCCGCCTCCCCGGCCATGAACGGGGAGGCGGTGGTCACGCTACCGGTCAGGCGAGGTCTCGCTTGGCGGCGATCTTCGACGACAGGCTGTAGAGGTCGATGAAGCCCTTGGCCGCGGACTGGTCGAAGGTGTCACCGGTGTCGTAGGTGGCGAGGTTGAAGTCGTAGAGGGAGGAGTCGGAGCGGCGGCCGGTGACGACCGCGCGGCCGCCTTGCAGGGTCATCCGGATGTCGCCGGTGACGTGCTGGTTCGCCTCGTTGACGAAGCCGTCCAGGGCGCGCTTGAGCGGGGAGAACCACTGGCCGTCGTAGACGAGTTCGCCCCAGCGCTGCTCCACCTGCCGCTTGTATCGGGCGAGTTCGCGCTCGACGGTGACGTTCTCCAGCTCCTGGTGGGCGGTGATGAGCGCGATCGCGCCCGGCGCCTCGTACACCTCGCGGGACTTGATGCCGACGAGCCGGTCCTCGACGAGGTCGATACGGCCGACGCCCTGGGCGCCCGCGCGCTCGTTGAGCTCCTGGATCGCCTGGAGGACGGTGACCGGCCTGCCGTCGATCGCGACCGGGGCGCCCGCCTGGAAGGTGATGACCACCTCGTCGGCCTCGCGCGGGGTGGCCGGGTTCCGGGTGTACTCGTAGATGTCCTCGATCGGGCCGTTCCAGATGTCTTCCAGGAAGCCGGTCTCGACGGCGCGGCCGAAGACGTTCTGGTCGATGGAGTACGGGGACTTCTTGGTGGTCGCGATGGGGAGGCTCTTCGCCTCGCAGAAGGCGATGGCCTTGTCGCGGGTCATCGCGTAGTCGCGGACCGGGGCGATGCAGGTCAGGTCGGGGGCGAGGGCGACGATGCCGGCCTCGAAGCGGACCTGGTCGTTGCCCTTGCCGGTGCAGCCGTGGGCGACCGTGGTGGCCCCGTGCTTGCGGGCGGCGGCCACCAGGTGCTTGACGATCGCCGGCCGGGAGAGGGCGGAGACCAGCGGGTAGCGGTCCATGTAGAGGGCGTTGGCCCTGATCGCCGGGAGGCAGTACTCGTCGGCGAACTCGTCCCTGGCGTCGGCGACCTCGGCCTCGACCGCGCCGCAGGCCAGGGCGCGCTTGCGGATGACGTCGAGATCCTCGCCGCCCTGGCCGACGTCCACCGCGACGGCGATGACCTCGGCGCCCGTCTCCTCGGCGATCCAGCCGATGGCGACGGAGGTGTCCAGCCCGCCGGAGTAGGCGAGTACGACGCGCTCGGTCATGGGTCCCTCCTTGCGTACATCCGCTTGCTATGCATGAGTATGCAGAGCTCTGCATGATTCGTCAATACAGCTCACCCCGGCTCCGCTCCGACCGTGGCGGCCTTCCGGGCGGTGTCAGAGATTTGTGAAACGGGGTTTGAACAAACGAAACCGCTTACCCGTACCCATCCCTGAACGCTGGCGCCGCGTTTGTAAACCCACCTCTGACCCAAGTGAGGCATCCGCATGTCCAGGGCTCTTCCGAAGTACAACAAGCGTCGTGTCGCGCTCATCGGCGGTGCCGCCGCCGTGGCGCTCTCCGGCGCGGTCATCGCCGGTTCGGCCCTCGCCGGTACGCCCGACAAGAGCAGCGACACGAGCAACGCGCGCACCCTCGCCGCCTCGCCCGGCACGATCACCTGCCCGGACGTCGCCTCCAAGCTGCCGGCGATCCCCGCCTCCGCGAAGGCCGAGGTCGACAGAAATCTCACGCTCCTCCAGACGCAGATCCAGGAGGCCAACAAGCGGCTGGTCGACACGGTGGGCCAGGGCGGGCCGAACTTTGTGAACAACGCGATCCTCGGTCCCCTCAAGGACAAGCGGGTGGCGACCATCAACCGGATCGCGACCGCGATCGGCCGTACGGCCGCCAAGCCGACCGGCCTGGACTCGCTGGCGCCGTGCACCCTGAACGCGAGCGGGACCAGCACGAACACGGGCAGCGGCACGGCGACGGGCACCGGCTCGGCCGCGGCCACGCCGAGCACGGCGGCGACCCAGCAGCAGTCGACGGGAAGCACCGGCAGCACGAGCAACAGCGCGGTGGGCACCATCACCTGCCCGGACGTCGCCTCCAAGCTCCCGGCGATCCCCGCCTCCGCGCAGGCGGAGGTCACCCGCAACCTCACCCTGCTCCAGACGCAGATCCAGGAGGCCAACAACCGGCTCCGGACCACGGTCGGCCAGGGCGGCCCGAACTTCGTCCAGAACGCGATCCTCGGCCCGCTGGCGGACAAGCGGAAGTCGACCATCGACCGGATCGCCATCGCGATCGGCCGGACGTCGACCAAGCCGACCGGCCTGGACTCCCTGGCCGCCTGCACGCTCACCAAGTGACGTGACAGGCAGCTGTGGCCGCCCCGTGTACAGCGCCGGCCGGGGCGGCCACAGTGGGCCTCATGGGAAAGACCTACGAACGCATCGACGGCAGGCTCCGCACGTTCATCGAGGAACAGCCCCTGTTCTTCACCGCCACCGCTCCGCTCGCGGGCGACGGCACGGTCAACCTCTCCCCCAAGGGTCTCAAGGGCTCCTTCGCCGTACTCGACGAACTGACCTTCGCCTACCTGGACTTCGCCGGCTCCAACGCCGAGACCATCGCCCATCTGCGGGAGAACGGCCGCATCACCCTGATGTGGTGCGCCTTCCAGGGCCCGCCGAACATCGTGCGGGTGCACGGCCGCGGCGAGGCGGTCTTCCGCGACGACCCGCGCTTCACGGAACTCCTGGCCCGTTTCCCGGACATCGACCCGACCCGGCACGGCCTGCGCGCGATCATCGTCGTGCACGCCGAACTCATCCGTGACAGCTGCGGTTACGCGGTCCCCCACATGGCGTACGAGGCCGACCGCGAGCTGCACGAAAGGCGCTTCGCACGCGAGGACGACGCCACGCTGAGCGCGTACTTCGAGAAGAAGGAACACATCGCGGTGAGCCTGGACGGCCTACCCGGGCTGCCGTTGCCGCTGCCTCCGGCTAGCGTCTGAGCCATGCGTCCAGGCGTCGTCGTCACCCTTGTGTCCGCGTCCCTGCTGCTGCTCGGTGCGGCACCGGGGGGCGGGGACGCCTCACCGCTGCCCGCGAGCATGGCCGACACGGGTGGCGGCACCCAGCTGATCACCGCGGAGGCGTCCGCGCTGAGCTCGACGTCGGGGACGCTCACCTGGTGGGAGCGCCGGGACGGGGAATGGGCCCAGGTGGGGTCCGCCGCCGCGCGGTTCGGGGCGAAGGGGCTGGTCGAGGGAGTCAAGCGGCAGCAGGGTACGAACACGACGCCGACGGGGTTGTACGACCTTCCGTTCGGGTTCGGGCTCCAGGCGGCGCCGGCCGGGACCGCGGTCGAGTACCGGCCGGTGACGGCGGACTCGTGGTGGTGCCAGGACAACGACTCCACCTCTTACAACCGTTGGGTCGAGCCGTTGCCGTCCGACTGCCGGGCCGCGGAGTCGGAGAAGTTGTCGTCGTTCACGACGCAGTACGGGTATGCGCTGGTGATCGGGTTCAACTATGCGCAGCCGGTGCGGGGGCGGGGGGCCGGGATCTTCCTGCATGTCAACGGGGCGGGGGCCACGGCGGGGTGTGTGTCGGTGCCGGAGGACGCGATGCGGCGGATTCTGCAGTGGGCGGATCCGAAGAAGTTGCCGCATATCGCTATCGGGACGGCGGGCGGGGATACGGCACTTACCCGGTATTGAGGTTGCGTTGGGGTACGTGGGCGAGGGCGGGCCGTGTGTGGCCGGTCGCGCCCGCGCGGCGGAGCCGCACATCGATACAGCCCCGCGCCCTAGGCGCCTTCACTGATCGCGAGTTTGACCGTGAACGTCGTCGACCCCGGGGCGCTCTCCAGGGCAACGGTCCCCCCGTGCGCCTCCACCACCGCCGCCACGATCGACAGGCCCAGGCCCGCTCCGCCGCCGGAGGCGTCTGCGCGGCGGCGGTGTTCTGCTCGGGTGAAGCGTTCGAAGACGCCCGGCTGGATGTCCGGCGGGATGCCCGGGCCGTCGTCGTGGACCTGGAGGACCGCCTCCGCGCCGTCCGTCTCCAGGGTCACCGTCACCTTCGTGCCGGCCGGTGTGTGCAGACGTGCGTTGGCCAGCAGGTTGGCCAGCACCTGTTGCAGGCGGTGGGAGTCGCCGCTCACCGTCACCGGGTCCTCGGGGAGGTCCAGGGTCCAGCGGTGGTCCGGCCCCGCGGCTCGCGCGTCCGTGACCGCGTCCAGGATCAGGTGGGTGAGGTCGACCGGGTGGCGTTCCAGGGGGCGGCCCGCGTCCAGGCGGGCCAGCAGGAGGAGGTCGTCGACCATCTCGCCCATCCGGGAGGACTCGGCGGCGATCCGTTCCAGGGCTCGGGTGACCTGGGGAGGCACCGGGCCCGGGTGCAGCAGCGCCAGTTCCGCGTGGCCGCGGACCGAGGCGACCGGGGTGCGCAGCTCGTGGCTGGCGTCGGCCGCGAAGGTGCGCAGGCGTTCCTCGCTGGCGTGGCGTTTGGTGAGCGCGTCCTCGACGTGGCCCAGCATGCGGTTGAAGGCGGCGGCCATCCGGCCGACCTCGCTGCGGGGGTCGGACTCGGGGGCGCGGGGCGGCAGCGCCACCTCGCCGCTGGCGAGCGGGAGCTCGCTGACCCGGGTGGCCGTCGCCGCCACGCGGCTCAGGGGGCGCAGGGACCAGCGGACCCAGAGGGCGCCGGCCACCCCGGCCGTGGCCAGGGCCAGGCCGAAGACGGCGGCGGCGACCAGTTCCAGGCGGTGGACGGTGGCACGTACCGGTTCCAGGGGCAGGCCGGTGATCAGGACGTCGCCGTCGCGGCCCGGCCAGGCCAGCAGCCGGTAGTCGCCGATCGAGGCGAGGTGGACCGTGTGACCGCGGCCGTCCACCGGCAGTCCGGCGAGAGCCGTGCGGTCGCGGGCCGTGAGGCCGACGGTCAGGTCCGGGTCGTCGCCGGAGGGGATCAGGGCCGCGTTGGTGACCCGGTCCTTGAGCAGGCGGGCGCCGAAGGTGCCGGCGGCCTGCCGGCGGGTGTCACCGTGTTCGTCGCCGTCCCGGTCGCTGGGCTTGTACTTGCCGTGTTCGAGGGACTGCGGGAAGCTCGGGCCGGTCTGCTGGAGCTGCTGGTCGAGGCGGCCGGTGAGGAAGCCGTCCAGTCCGACCACGGCCGCGACGCCCACGGCCGCGCAGCTCACCGCGAGCAGCACGACCAGGCCCGCGGTGAGGCGGGCGCGGAGGGTGCGGGGGCGGGGCAGGTGCCGTAGCCGTCGTAGCGGGTTCACCGGGTCACCGGCTTGAGGACGTACCCGGCGCCACGGACCGTGTGGATCATGGGCTCGCGGCCCGCGTCCACCTTCTTGCGCAGGTAGGAGATGTACAGCTCGACGACGTGGGCGCGGCCTCCGAAGTCGTACGACCACACCCGGTCGAGGATCTGCGCCTTGCTGAGGACGCGGCGCGGGTTGCGCATCAGGAAGCGGAGCAGTTCGAACTCGGTCGGGGAGAGCTCGATCAGCTCGCCCGCCCGGGTCACCTCGCGGGCCTCCTCGTCCATGGTGAGGTCGCCGACGACGAGGCGCGGGCCGTCCTCCTGCTGGCGGGCCATGCCGGCCCGGCGCAGCAGGCCGCGCAGCCGGGCGATGACCTCCTCCAGGCTGAAGGGCTTGGTGACGTAGTCGTCGCCGCCCGCGGTGATGCCGGCGATACGGTCCTCGACGGCGTCCCGGGCGGTGAGGAAGAGCACACAGACGTCCGGCTTGACCTGGTGCAGCGAGCGGAGCACGGCGAAGCCGTCGGTGTCCGGGAGCATCACGTCGAGGATCACCGCGTCCGGCAGCAGCTCCCGGGCCGCGGCCAGCGCACTCGCGCCGTCGCCGGCCGCGCGGACCTCCCAGCCCTCGTAGCGCAGGGCACCGGTGAGGACCTCCGCGAGGTCGGGGTCGTCGTCGACGACGAGGACGCGGAGCTGGGTGCCGTCGGGTCGGGTGAGGGCGGGGCGGCCGGAGCGGGTCGTGTTCATCGCGTCTACCAGCATCGCCCCTGCGGGAGGCGAGGGGGGACCTCGGGCCCTCTGAGTTTCCTCTGAGTGCGCTGAGCAGGGCGGGAACTGAGAGGTCGCTCAGAGGTTCGCGCTGCACAGTGGCGTCACCGACCGGAGAAGGGACCCTGCTCATGACGACCGTGGACGAACGGCGTACCGCCCCGGCCGCACCCGCCGTGGCCACGCGCCGCTCCCCCGCCGCCGCCGTGCTCGCCCTGCTGTGGGCCGGGGCCGCGGCCGTGATCCTGCTGTGGTGGTCGGACACGGGCTCCGTCGTGGGTGCGGCGGGCTGGCTGACCGGGGCCGGGCGGATCGCCGGGCTGCTGTGCGGGTACTCCTGCGCGGTACTCGTCGGCCTGATGGCCCGGGTTCCGCTGCTTGAGGTGCGGGTCGGCTCGGACCGGGTCGCCCGCTGGCACGCGATGGCCGGCCGGTACACGGTCTGCCTGCTGGTCGCGCACATCGTGCTGATCCTCACCGGGTACGCCGCCCAGGACCACGCCTCGATCGTCCACGAGACGCTGGACGTCGTCCTGAACTACCCCGACATGCTCAAGGCGACCGCCGGCACGGTGATCCTCTTCGCCGTCGGCATCACCTCGATGCGCGCGGCGCGCCGCCGGACCAGCTACGAGTTCTGGTACTACGTCCACCTCCTCACCTACGCGGCCGTCTTCCTCGCCTTCTTCCACCAGCTGACGCTGGGCAACGACTTCAACGGCAAGCCGGTCGCCACCGCCTTCTGGTACGCGCTGTACCTGGGGGTCGCGGCGCTGGTCCTGTGGTTCCGGATCCTGGCACCGGTGCGGCTCAACCTCCGGCACCGGCTGCGGGTGCACTCCGTGCAGCAGGAGGCGCCGGGCGTGTACTCGGTCGTCGTGCAGGGCCGGCGGGTCGGGGAACTGGGTGCGCAGGCCGGGCAGTTCTTCCGCTGGCGGTTCTTCGGCGGCGACGGCATGGGCTGGACGTCGACTCCGTACTCGCTCTCGGCGCCGCCGCGCGGCGACCTGCTGCGGATCACGGTCAAGGCGCTCGGCGACCACAGCGCGGCGGTGGCACTGCTGCGGCCGGGCACCCGGGTGTGGGCGGAGGGCCCGTACGGCGCCCTGACCGCGGACCGGGCGAGCAGTCACCGGACCCTGCTGATCGCGGCCGGTGTCGGCGTCACCCCGCTGCGGGCGCTCTTCGAGACCCTGCCCGGCGAGGTCACACTGCTCTACCGGGCGCGGACCGCCGAGGACCTGGCCCTGGGCGGCGAGCTGGAGGCGATCGCGCGCTGGCGCGGGGCCCGGGTGCTGTACGCGCTCAACGGCCCGCGGGGCGAGCGCCCCGCCCTGACGGCTCAGTCGCTGCGGGCGACCTTCCCGGGCCTCGCCGGCTACGACGTGTACATCTGCGGTCCGCACGGCTTCGCCCAGGAGCTGTACGGGGCGCTGCGCGCGGCCGGGGTCCCGGACCGCCGTGTCCACCACGAGTCATTCGAACTCTGAGACGAACTGTGAGAGCTGTGAGGCCCCTGTCGTGCACGCATTGAACAAGAACCGGCCCCTGCGCCGCATCATGCTGGCGAGCGCCGCGACCGTCTCCGGGATAGTGATGCTGCTGGCGCTGAAGCCGCACACCGCCCCCACCGTGATCACCGACTCGGCGGCCCCCGCCCCGTCGGCCAGCGCGAGCGCCTCACCGGGCGCGACCAGCGGCTCGGGTGACTCCAGCGGCTCCGGCAGCTCCGGCTCCGGCAAGTCCGGGAGCAGCACCGGCACCAAGACCGTCACCGGGGACACCGTCCAGACCCGCTGGGGTCCGGTCCAGGTGAAGGTGACCATCAAGAACGGCAAGATCACCGACGTCACGGCGGTCCAGTACCCGTCGGACAACCCACGGGACCAGGAGATCAACGACTACGCCCTCCCGCAGCTGCGCAGCGAGGCGCTGGCGGCGCAGAGCGCGAGCATCGACACGGTCTCCGGGGCCACCTACACCAGCCAGGGTTACCAGCAGTCACTCCAGTCGGCACTGGACTCCGCGGGTCTCTGAACACTCGGGCAGTACGGCACGTATCTGTGGGCCAAGGGTCAATTCCCTACGGAGGAACCGTGACCACCACGCTCGCAGGCGGACGTGCCGCCCGCCGACAGACGATGCGCCGCATCCGCCCGCGCCGCTCCCCGGCCGTTCCGCTGCTGCTCGCCGTATGGGCGGGCGCGGCGGCCGTGCTCTGGCTGTGGTGGCACAACACCCCGTCCATCGCCGACCAGAACGGCAAGATTCTCAACGCGGGCCGGATCACCGGCCTGCTGGCCGGCTATCTGATGGCACTCGTGGTGCTCCAGATGGCCCGGGTGCCCGCGCTGGAGCGGCGGGTCGGCTCCGACCGCGTCGCCCGCTGGCATGCGATGAGCGGCCGCTACACGCTCTGCCTGGTCTTCGCGCACGTCTTCCTCATCATGTGGGGCTACGCGCTGCAGGCCGGCAAGACGCTGAACGACATCGTCCAGCAGACCATCGACTCCGTGAACCAGCTCCCCGACATGGGCAAGGCCGCCATCGGGACCGGCCTGTTCGTCGTCATCGGCCTGACGTCGATCGGCCCGGTGCGGCGCCGGATGCCGTACGACACCTGGTACCACGTGCACCTGCTGACGTACGCGGCGGTGTTCCTGACCTTCTGGCACCAGATCACCACCGGCAACGACTTCGCCCTCACCCCGATGGCCAAGACGTTCTGGTACGGGCTGTACGGCGCGGTCAGCGCGCTGGTGGTCTGGTACCGGATCCTCACCCCGATCCGGCTCAACCTGCGGCACCGGATGCGGGTCGAGGCGGTCATCGAGGAGACGCCGGGCATCGTGTCGGTGCTGATCGGCGGGCGCAAGCTGCACCGGATGGGCGCGGAGGCCGGCCAGTTCTTCCGCTGGCGGTTCATGGCCCCCGGCATGCGGTTCAGCTCGCACCCGTACTCCCTGTCGGCGGCCCCTCGCCCCGACATGCTGCGGATCACCGTCAAGGCGATCGGCGACCACAGCGCGCGGCTGCGCGAACTACGGCCCGGAACCAAGGTGTGGGCCGAAGGGCCGTACGGGGCGATGACCGCGTCCCGGCGCAGCCGCGGCAAGGTCCTGCTGGTGGCGGGCGGCGTCGGGATCACGCCCATGCGGGCGCTGTTCGAGACGCTGCCCGGCGCCGCGGGCGACCTGACCCTGCTCTACCGGGCCAACACCACGCAGGACCTCGCCCTGTGGGACGAGCTGGCCAAGATCGCCAAGGAGCGCGGGGCCCGGCTGATGTACGCGGTCAACAGCCCGGAGGGCGAGCGGCCGGACATCTCCGCCGAGAACCTCCAGCGGAAGATCCCGGACATCGTCGACCACGACGTCTTCATGTGCGGCCCGCCCGGGTTCGCGCAGGGCGTGTACGAAGCACTGCGCGGCGCGGGAGTTCCCGCCCGCCGCATCCATCACGAGTCGTTCGAGATGTGAGCGACGGGACCACACGGGAATCCAGGGAATCGGGAGTTCGGGAACGATGAGGAAGAGTCACCCCATCAGGCGTGTGGTGCTGGCCACCGCGGCGACCGTGTCCGGTGTCGTGCTGCTGCTGTCGCTGAAGCCGTCGTCGGACCCGGCGTCCGCGTCGGCGGCGGGAGCGGCCCCGTCGGCCGCGGCGGCGGGACAGGAGTCGCCGCAGGGCGGCACCGGGGCCGCCGGGACCACGACGGTGGACGGAGACGCGACCCAGACCCAGTACGGAGTCGTGCAGGTCCGGCTGACCGTCGCCAACGGCAAGATCACCCAGGCCCAGGCGATCCAGGCGCCCAAGGGCGGCACCAGCGACCAGAAGACCGCGCTGTCGGTGCCGCAGCTCAACAAGGAGACGGTGGCGGCGCAGAGCGCGAACATCGACTCGGTCTCCGGAGCGACGTACACGAGCACCGGCTACAAGCAGTCGCTGCAGTCGGCGCTGGACAAGCTGAAGGAAGCGAGCGCGTCGTCCGGTTCCTCGTCCGGCTCGTCCTCCTCCGGGTCCGCGCAGGCGCAGGCCAAGACGGTGACCGGGCAGGTCGCGCAGACCCAGTACGGGCCGGTCCAGGTCCGGATCACCGTCTCCGGCGGGAAGATCACCAAGGCGGAGGCGGTGCAGGCGCCCAAGGGCGGCACCAGCGACCAGAAGACCGCGCTCTCCGTCCCGAAGCTCAACCAGGAGGCGGTGGCGGCCGGCAGCGCCGACATCGACTCCGTCTCCGGGGCCACCTACACCAGCACCGGCTACAAGCAGTCCCTGCAGTCGGCGCTGGACCAGGCCGGTGGCTGAGGCGGTGGCCGAGTCCGCGGAGGCTCCCGCCGCGGTGCGTCATGCGGAGGAGGTCATGGGGACCGTCTTCTCCTTCGACGTCCGCGGCGGGGATCCGGATGCCGTACGGGCGGCCCTGGGCGAGGCGGTCGCCGGGCTGCACCGGGTCGACGAGGTGTTCAGCACGTACCGCGAGGACAGCCAGGTGTCCCGGCTGGCGCGGGAGGAGATCGGCGTCGGAGAGTGCGATCCCGAGGTGGCCGAGGTGCTGGAACTGGCCGCCGAGGCGGAGCGGGTGAGCGACGGCTGGTTCAGCACGCGCTACCGGGGGCGGCTCGATCCCACCGGGATCGTGAAGGGCTGGTCCGCCGAGCGGGCCGCCAGGTCGCTCCGGCAGGTGGCCGGGGTGCGCGGCGTGAGCGTGAACGGCGGCGGCGACGTCCAGATGTTCGGCGCGCCCGAGCCGACGCGGGCGTGGCGGGTGGGGATCGCCGATCCGTTGCGGCCGGGTGGGCTGGCGGCGGTGATCTCGGCGGCGGGAGTCGATGAACTGGCGGTCGCCACGTCCGGTACGGCGGAGCGGGGCGCGCACATCGTCGATCCGCGGACCGGGAAGTCGGCGGTGACGGATCTGGTGGCGGTGACGGTGGTGGGGCCACGGTTGACGTGGGTGGACTGCTGGGCCACGGCGGCGTTCGCGATGGGGTCGCGGGCGGGGTTGGCGTGGCTGGAGTCGCTGCCGGACGTGGAAGGGCTGTTGATCACCGCGGGGGACGAGGTGCGCTGCACCGGAGGGCTGGCCGCGCGTCTGGGCTGAGGTGGGGTGGGGACGCTCACCGGCGCCGGCCGGGTGCCTCCCCCACGCTCGGCTTCGCTCGCGCTTCAGGGGCGCTGGGGGTACCCCCGGCCGAAGGCTGGGGGAGGAACTGCGCGACCAGCCCCCACCGGCCCGCAGCCGAAGGGCCGGTGGACGCCGCCGCTACTTTTTTCCGATTTGTTCCTCTGGGTGCCATCCCAAACCCCCTCTCGGCCGTACCCCCTGTGAAGCAAGTTTCGGGAGGAACACCATGGCCGTCTTCAGCAACCTCATGCCGTTCAACCATCGGGACCACGAACGTGATCACGACCACGACGACCGTCACGGACACGGACACGGTCACGGACACGATCACGACCACCACGACCGGCACGGTCACCGGCATGACCACGATCACGACCGGCACGACCACGACCGCTACTGACCACACCTGAGGGCTGAGCGGACCGGCCACCGGGGCAGCCGGTCCGCTTCGCCGGCGGTTTCCGAGGAACCCCCTGTCATGGCGCATGTGCTACGGCGTCTGCTGTCGGTGGGCGAGCCCTCCGACACCGTGGTGGCGGCCGCTCCCCCGGTCTCCCCACGCGAGGTCTTCCGGCGGTTCTGGCCGTACACCCGGGGCGGCCGCCGCTGGCTCGTGCCGCTCGTCCTGCTGAGCCTGACCGGCCCCGCCGTCGACGCCGCGGAGCTCTGGCTCTTCAAGTTCGTCGTCGACGACGTGCTCGTCGCCCGGGAGTTGCGGCCCTTCCTGTGGATCGCGCCCGCCTACCTGGGCCTCGTCCTCTGCTCCGGCGTCCTCGGCTACGCCGACGACGTGACGTCCACCTGGGTCGGCGAACGCTTCCTGCTCGCGCTGCGCTCCGACGTCTTCCGGCATGTCCAGGGACTCTCCCTCGGCTTCTTCGAACGCCGGCGGCTCGGGGACGTGCTGTCCAGGGTCACGGGCGATGTCGACGCCGTGGAGACGTTCCTGCTCTCGGGTGTGGCGGACGCCCTGTACTACGTGATCAGCCTGGGCGTCTACCTCGGCATGCTGGTCTACCTGCGCTGGGACCTGACCCTGCTCGCCCTCGTCGTCGTACCGCTGTTCTGGGCCGCGGCCCGGTACTTCTCGCGGCTGGTCAGGGACGCCTCGCGGGAGCGCAGGCGGCGCGGCGGGGCGCTCGGCGCGATCGCCGAGGAGTCGCTGGGCAACGTCGTACTCGTGCAGGCGTACAACCGGCAGGCGTGGGAGGCACGCCGGTTCGAGCGGGAGAACGCCGGCCGGTTCCGGGCGGCGATGGCCTCGGCGCGGATCCATGCCGTGTACGCACCCGCGGTCGAGTTCGTGGAGCTGGCCGGCGGCCTCGCGGTGCTGGCCCTCGGCACCTGGAAGCTGGCCCAGGGGCAGCTCACACTCGGCGGGCTGCTGGTCTTCCTCGCGCTGATCGGCAAGCTGTACAGCCCGGTCCACGGGCTGTCCGGGCTCGGCACCACCTTCTACACCGCCTCCGCCGCCGCGGAACGGATCATCGAACTGCTCGACGAGCGGCCCCAGGTGACCGAGGCGGCCGGCGCGCGCCGGCTCCGCCGGGCCCGGGGTGCGGTGGAGTTCGACGGGGTGTGGTTCCGCTATCCCGGTACGGCGGCCTGGGCGCTGTCCGACGTGTCGTTCCGGGCGGCTCCCGGGGAGACGCTGGCGCTGGTCGGGGCGAGCGGGTCGGGCAAGTCCACGCTCGCGAAGCTGCAGTTGCGGTTCTACGACCCCGACCGGGGCGTGGTCCGTCTCGACGGGACCGATCTGCGCGAGCTCAGTCTGACCGACGTCCGGGAGAGCGTCGCGGTGGTGTTGCAGGAGACGCTCGTCTTCCACGGCACCGTGCGGGAGAACATCGCCTACGGCCGGCCGGCGGCCACGGAGGCGGAGATCGTCGCGGCGGCGCGGGCCGCGGACGCCCACGAGTTCGTCGAGCGGCTCCCGGACGGCTACGACACCCTCGTCGGACAGCGCGGCCGGACGCTCTCCGGCGGGCAGTGCCGGCGGCTGGCGATCGCCCGGGCGATGATCCGGGACGCCCCGGTGCTCCTCCTGGACGAGCCCACCGCCGGGCTGGACGTCCGCTCGGCGCGGCGGATCATGGAACCCCTGCGCCGGCTCATGGCCGGGCGGACCACCGTGGTCATCTCGCACCACCTGCCGACCGTCCGCGACGCCACCCGGATCGTGGTGCTCGACCACGGCCGGGTCGTCGAGGACGGCGCGCACGCGGATCTCCTCGGGCGCCAGGGACCCTACGCCCTGCTGCACCGGCTCGGCTCGGGAGCGGTGCTGTCATGACACCTCCGGGGTCACCACCTTGCCCTGCTGCAGCCGGGCGGTGGCGAGGACGGAGCCGTCGGAAGAGGTGAGACGGGTGGCGGCGTACTTGGTGAGGTCCACGGGGACCGCCACACCCCAGTTGCCGTGTCCGTCGCGCAGGGGGAAGTCGCCGATCCGCGTGGTCGTACCGTCGGCGCGGGCGAGGAGGCAGGTGACCCTGCCGTTGTAGGGGGTGCCCGTGAGGGCGACGGAGACGAACATCCAGGCGGGGCTGCCGGGGTGGGCGTAGACCTCGCCGACGGGCTGCCCGCCACCGGCCGGGATCATGTCGCCGACCAGTACGGGCTCGGACTCCACGGCAGGAGAGGAGGCGGTCACGGCGCCCTCGACGGCGCTGCCGATCGCCCAGCCGGCGAAGCCGACGGCGACCGCGGCGGTGGCGGCGACCGCGGCGAGCCGCAGCCGGAGGCGTCGGACGCGACCGCGCCGGCCCTGAGCCGCGCGGGC
Organism: Streptomyces sp. NPDC001714; assembly: GCF_042892755.1. NCBI lineage: Bacteria > Bacillati > Actinomycetota > Actinomycetes > Kitasatosporales > Streptomycetaceae > Streptomyces > Streptomyces sp. NPDC001714. The sequence continues at coordinate 79,751 of NZ_JBIAUL010000013.1, read as the reverse complement.
GGGCCGGGCCCCCTCCGCCCCCGCCGCCTGCTCGGCCAGACTGCGCGCCACCCGGGTCTCGAAGCCGGGCGGCGGGTCGCTCTCCGGCAGCAGGCCGATCAACCGGTCGCCGATCCCGGTGAGTTGGCGTACGTACTCCCGGCAGTCCGCGCACCCGTCCAGATGGGCGACCGCCTCGGCCCGCTCGCGGCCGGGCAGGACGCCCAGCGCCAGTTCGGCGCCGACCTCGCGCAGCTTCTCGCAGTGCGCGTCACCGGACATGGTCGCCTCCCTTCGGGGACGTGAGCGCGGTGCGGAGTTTCGCCATCGCCGCTCTGATCCGCGTCTTGGCCGTGCCCAGCGGGATCCGCTCCGCGTCGGCGATCTGCTGGGCCGTCATGCCGTGGATGCCGGCCATCATCAGGGCCCGGGCCTGTTCCCGCGGCAGCCGGGCCAGCGCGGCCCGGAGCTGGGTGGAGGCCTCGTCGGCCAGCGCCCACCGCTCGGGGGTCTCCGTGACGGCGTCGAGGAGGGGGTCGAGGTCCTCGGGTGCCATCGGTTCCGTCCGCCGGGCACGGACGGCGTCGACGGCGAGGTTGTGGGCGATGGTGGTGAGCCAGGTCCCGACCGAACCGCGGCGCGAGTCGTAGATCTGGGCGTGCCGCCACGCACGCTCGAACGTCTGCTGGGAGACGTCCTCGGCGAGCTGCTGGTCCCCGGTGACGGCCATCGCGACCCCGAAGACCCGGCGCTGAAATCTCCGTACGAAGACCTCGGCGAGCTCCGGGTCTCCGGTGGCCAGCCCGGACAGCAGAGCCTCGTCCGGGAGGCGGCCGACAGGGAACCGGAATCCCGACACACCCCTGTATACGTTCGACGGCCGCCAGGGGATTGCCCGCCCGCCTGACCGCTCGCCGCGGAAGATCACACGGTCATTGTCCGTCGCCAGGCCGGTCCCCGCACGCGGGTCGGCGGCCGGTCGGCGGCCACCGCGGCCGGCCTTGGTGAGCGGCCGTCGTCTGTGGCCGTCGTCAGTGGCCGTTCTGGGCCAGGCGCAGCAGGTGGTCCGCGAGGGCCTGCCCGCCGGTCGGCTCCCTGCTGATCAGCAGCACCGTGTCGTCGCCGGCGATCGTCCCGAGGATGTCGTGCAGCTCCGCCTGGTCGATCGAGGACGCCAGGAACTGGGCCGCGCCGGGCGGGGTGCGCAGGACGACCAGGTTGGCGGAGGCCTCGGCCGAGATCAGGAGTTCCTGGGAGAGGCGGCGCATCCGCTCCTCCTTCGCGGACTCCCCCAGCGGGGCGCGGGGCGTGCGGAAACCGCCCTCGCTCGGCACCGCGTAGATCAGCTCGCCGTCGGTGTTGCGGATCTTCACCGCGTTCAGCTCGTCGAGGTCCCGGGAGAGCGTCGCCTGGGTGACCGTGAGCCCGTCGTCGGCGAGCAGTTTCGCGAGCTGGCTCTGCGAGCGCACCGGCTGCCGGTTGAGGATGTCCACGATCCGGCGGTGCCGGGCGGTCCGGGTCTGCGGCACCGCGGGCCCCGCCCCGCCCGACTGGTCGAACTCCTGCGCCTGGCTCATCGTCGTCTCATTCTCCGGATCGTCCGTCCCCGCTCGCTGCGTCGAGGATGCCGGGCAGGGCGCTCAGCAACGCGTCCGCCTCGGCGTCGCGGAGGTTCAGCGGCGGCATCAGCCGTACGACGTCGGGAGCGGGCGCGTTCACCAGGAACCCGGCCTCCTGAGCCGCCTGCTGCACCTGCGCTGCCAGCGGCTCGGTGAGCACGATACCCAGGAGGAGGCCCGCGCCCCGGACATAATCGATCAACCGGTGGCCGAGATCCTCGATTCCGTCCCGCAACCTCTCGCTCTGCCGCTTGACGTTCTCCAGCAACCCCTCGTTCTCGATGGTGTCGAGGACGGCGAGGCCGGCGGCGCAGGCGACCGGGTTGCCGCCGAAGGTGGTGCCGTGGTGGCCGGGCTGGAGCAGGTCGGCGGCGCGGCCGAAGGCCACGGTCGCGCCGAGCGGCAGCCCGCCGCCGAGCTGCTTGGCGAGGGTGACGACGTCGGGCAGCACGCCCTCGTGGGCCTGGTACTCGAACCAGGTGCCGGTACGGCCGATGCCGGTCTGCACCTCGTCGAGGACGAGCAGCGCGCCGGTGGCGGCGGTGATCGCGCGGGCCGCCTTGAGGTAGCCGGCCGGGGGCACGACCACGCCGTTCTCGCCCTGGACCGGCTCGATGACGACGAGGGCGGTCTCCTCGGTGACCGCGGCGGCCAGCGCCTGCGCGTCGCCGTAGGGCACGTGGGTGACGTCGGCGGGCAGCGGTCGGAACGGCTCCTGCTTGGCGGGCTGTCCGGTGAGCGCGAGGGCGCCCATCGTCCGGCCGTGGAAGCCGCCGTCGGTGGCCACCATGTGGGTCCGCCCGGTGAGCCGGCCGATCTTGAAGGCGGCCTCGTTGGCCTCGGCGCCGGAGTTGCAGAAGAAGACCCTGCCCTCCCGGCCGAAGAGCTGGACCAGCCGTTCGGCGAGGGCGACGGTGGGCTCGGCCATGAAGAAGTTGGAGATGTGGCCGAGGGACGCGATCTGCTTGCTCACGGCCTCGACGATCGCGGGGTGGGCGTGGCCGAGCGCGTTGGTGGCGATGCCGCCGACGAAGTCGTAGTACGGGCGGTCCTCGGTGTCCCACACCTTCACGCCCTCGCCGCGGACGAGGGGCAGGCGCGGGGTGCCGTAGTTGTTCATGAGCGCGCCCTGCCAGCGCGTGGTCAGTTCCTGGTTGCTCATGACTCCCCCTCCTGGTCCGGCACGACCATCGTGCCGATGCCTTCGTCCGTGAAGATCTCCAGCAGGATCGAATGCTGGACCCGGCCGTCGATGACCCGGGCGGTGGTGACGCCGTTGCGCACGGCGTGCAGGCAGCCCTCCATCTTCGGCACCATGCCGGAGCTGAGTTCCGGCAGCAGCTTCTCCAGTTGGGAAGCGGTGAGGCGGCTGATCACCTCGTCGGAGTTCGGCCAGTCCTCGTAGAGGCCCTCCACGTCGGTGAGGACCATGAGGGTCTCGGCGCCCAGAGCAGCAGCGAGTGCCGCAGCCGCCGTATCAGCATTGACGTTGTAGACATGTCCGTCGTCCTCGGAGCGGGCGATGGAGGAGACGACCGGGATGCGGCCGTCGGCGAGCAGGGCCTCGATAGCGCCCGTGTCGATCGAGGTGATCTCGCCGACCCGCCCGATGTCGACGAGCTCGCCGTCGATCTCGGGCCGGTGCTTGGTGGCGGTGATGGTGTGGGCGTCCTCGCCGGTCAGTCCGACGGCGAGCGGGCCGTGCTGGTTGAGCAGGTTCACCAGCTCGCGCTGGACCTGCCCGGCGAGCACCATCCGTACGACGTCCATGGCGTCCTCGGTGGTGACCCTGAGGCCGGCCCTGAACTCGCTGACGATGCCGTGTCTGTCCAGCGCGGCGCTGATCTGCGGGCCGCCGCCGTGCACGACGACCGGCTTGAGGCCGGCGTGGTGCAGGAAGACGACGTCCTGGGCGAAGGCCGCCTTCAGGTCCTCGTCGATCATGGCGTTGCCGCCGAACTTGATCACGACGGTCTTGCCGTTGTGACGGACCAGCCAGGGCAGGGCCTCGATGAGGGTCTGGGCCTTGGGCAGCGCGGTGTGCTTACGCGTGGTGCTCATGACGAGTACGCGCTGTTCTCGTGGACGTAGTCCGCGGTCAGGTCGTTGGTCCAGATGGTGGCGGTCTCGGAGCCGGCGGCGAGGTCGGCGACGATGTGCACCTCGCGGTAGCGCATGTCGACCTTCTCGCGGTCCTCGCCGACGCCGCCGTTCTTGCACACCCAGACGCCGTTGATGGCGACGTTGAGCCGGTCGGGCTCGAAGGCGGCCTTGGTGGTGCCGATCGCGGAGAGGACGCGGCCCCAGTTGGGGTCCTCGCCGTGGATGGCGCACTTGAGGAGGTTGTTGCGGGCGATGGAGCGGCCCACCTCGACGGCGTCGTCCTCGGAGGCGGCGTTGACCACCTCCACCTTGATGTCCTTGCTGGCGCCCTCGGCGTCCCGGATCAGCTGCTGGCCGAGGTCGTCGCAGACGGCACGGACGGCCTCGGCGAACTCCTCGTACTCCGGGGTGACGTCGGCCGCGCCCGAGGCGAGCAGCAGCACGGTGTCGTTGGTGGACATGCAGCCGTCGGAGTCGACGCGGTCGAAGGTGGTCCGGGTCGCTGCTCGCAGCGCCTTGTCGAGCACCTCGCTCTCGACGACCGCGTCCGTGGTGAGGACGACCAGCATGGTGGCGAGGCCGGGGGCGAGCATGCCGGCGCCCTTCGCCATCCCGCCGACGGTCCAGCCTTCCTTCGTCACGACCGACGTCTTGTGCACGGTGTCGGTGGTCTTGATGGCGATGGCGGCCTTCTCGCCGCCGTGCTCGGAGAGCTGGGCCGCGGCGGCCTCGACTCCCGGCAGCAGCTTGTCCATGGGCAGGAGCACACCGATCAGGCCGGTGGAGCAGACCGCGACCTCGATGGCACCGCGCCCGAGCACCTCGGCGGCCTTCTCGGCGGTCGCATGGGTGTCCTGGAAGCCCTTGGGACCGGTACAGGCGTTGGCGCCGCCGGAGTTGAGGACGACGGCCGAGACCTGGCCGCTCTTGAGGACCTGCTCGGACCACAGCACCGGCGCGGCCTTCACGCGGTTGGAGGTGAAGACGCCCGCGGCGGCGCGGCGGGGCCCGGTGTTGACCACGAGGGCCAGGTCCGGGTTGCCGTTCTCCTTGATCCCGGCGGCGATGCCCGCGGCCGTGAATCCCTTCGCTGCCGTCACGCTCACGGCGCAACTCCGATCGTGGTCAGCCCGGTGGTCTCGGCGAGACCCAGGGCGAGGTTCATGCTCTGGACGGCACCGCCGGCGGTGCCCTTGGTCAGGTTGTCGATGGCGCTGATCGCGATGATGCGGCCCACCGCCTCGTCGTACGCGACCTGCACCTGAACGGCGTTGGAACCGTAGACGGACGCCGTGGCGGGCCACCGGCCCTCGGGGAGCAGATGGACGAAGGGCTCGTCGGCGTAGGCCTTCTCGTAGACCGCGCGCACGGACTCCCCCGTCACCCCGACCACGGCCTTGGCACTGCACGTGGCGAGGATGCCCCGGGGCATCGGCGCGAGCGTCGGCGTGAAGGAGACGGCGACCCGCTCCCCCGCCACCGCGCTCAGGTTCTGGATCATCTCGGGGGTGTGCCGGTGGCCGCCGCCGACGCCGTACGGCGTCATGGAGCCCATGACCTCGCTGCCCAGCAGGTGCGGCTTGGGCGCCTTGCCCGCGCCGGAGGTGCCGGACGCGGCGACGATCAGCGCCTCGGGCTCGGCGATCCGGGCGGCGTAGGCCGGGTACAGGGCGAGGGAGACGGCGGTGGGATAGCAACCGGGTACCGCGATGCGCTTGGACCCCTCCAGCGCGGCGCGGGCACCCGGAAGTTCGGGGAGGCCGTAGGGCCAGGTGCCGGCGTGCGGGGAGCCGTAGAAACGCTCCCAGTCGGCCGGGTCGGTCAGCCGGAAGTCGGCGCCCATGTCGACGACGAGGACGTCCGGGCCGAGCTGCTCGGCGACTGCGGCGGACTGCCCGTGCGGGAGCGCGAGGAAGACGACGTCGTGCCCGGCGAGGGCTTCGGCGGTCGTCTCCGCCAGCACCCGGTCGGCCAGCGGGAGCAGGTGCGGCTGGAGCGCGCCCAGGCGCTGGCCCGCGTTGGAGTTGCCGGTCAGGGTGCCGATCTCGACCTCGGGGTGCGCGAGGAGCAGCCGCAGGACCTCTCCGCCCGCGTACCCGCTCGCTCCGGCCACCGCCGCACGTACCGCCATGTCCATCCTCCTCCAGATGGCATGACTATACGGTTCCCTGCACTTTTATGCAACGCACCGCCTACGGGGATCGCCTCACCGAGGAGACGCGAGGTGCCCTGCTGCACCTGAGGGACAAGGGCGGAACGGCGACGGAGGAGGACTGCGCCCCCTTGTGGCAGCACATCGCGCCACGCCACTCCTCGAAGCGCTGCGCGCCATCGCCCGGATCGGCACGGTCTCTTCGGCCGTACGAGCCGTGCTGCGTTCCTGGAGGACGAGGAGATCCGGTCCGCGATCGACGAGGCCTCGCCCTGGCAGAAGGCGTCGCGCCTACGCCGCCTCCACCTTCGGCAGCATGACCCACCGCGACACCACGAAGGTGACCGGAATCGCCGCCGCCGACGCCATCAGCGGAGCGAACTTGCTTCCCGCGTGCAGCACGTCGACGATCACGTACACCCCCACCGTGGTGAGCACGAAATTCGTGGCGTTGGTCAGCGGGAACAGCAGGAATTTCCGCCAGGTGGGACGCGTCCGGTAAGTGAACTTCGCATTGAGAAAAAACGAGCCGATCATACTCAGGAAAAACGCGAGAATATGCGCGGCCAGGTACGGCAAATAGCTCAGAAAAAGCAGGTAGAGGCCGTAGTACGTCGCGGTGTTCACGACGCCCACCACGGCGAAGGTGATGATCTGCCCGGATATCGGGCGGGTGGGGCCGGTGGCGGTCGACAGGGTGGCGTTCGGCATCAGGGGATGAGGTCCTTCGTCGTGCCGCGGCTGCGGTCTTCCGTTCGGTCCACGTTCGTCGCCTTCACCAGGAAGTGCGGGCGCCCCTTGACCTCGTAGTAGATCCGGCCGGTGTACTCGCCGATGACCCCGAGCATGATCATCTGTACGCCGGCCAGGGCGGTGACGGCTGTAATGATGGTGACATAGCCGGGCGTCTGGACACCGTGGATCATCGCGGCGCCCACGATCCACGCCGTGTACGCGCCGGCGAGGGCCAGCAGGGCCAGGCCCAGGTAGAGCGCGGCGCGCAGCGGGCGGTTGTTGAAGGAGAGCAGCCCGTCGAGACCGTAGTTGAGCAGGCTGCGGAACGACCAGGAGCTGCTGCCGTGTTCGCGCACCGCGTTCTCGTACTCGAAGGTGGTGCTGGGGAAGCCGACCCAGGCGAACAGGCCCTTGGAGAACCGGTTGTACTCGGTGAGGCTCACGATCGCGTCCACCACCCGGCGCGACATCAGCCGGAAGTCGCCCACACCGTCGACGAGTTCGACGTCGACCAGCCGGTTGATGAGCCGGTAGTAGAGGCGGGCGGTGAGGGTGCGGGTGACGCGGTCCCCCTGCCGGGTGCGCTTGGCGATGACCTGGTCGTAGCCCTCGCCGCGCAGTTCGACCATGCGCTTGATGAGCTCCGGCGGGTGCTGCAGGTCGGCGTCCATGACGATGACGGCGTCGCCGGTGGCGTGCTTCAGACCGGCCAGCAGCGCCGACTCCTTGCCGAAGTTGCGGCTGAAGGAGACGTACCGGACGCGTGCGTCGCCGTCGGCGATCTTGCTGAGGAGCGGCAGGGTGCGGTCGCGGCTGCCGTCGTCGACGTACACGAACTCCATGTCGTGGCCGAGCGGCAGGAGTTCGTTGGCGATCTTCTGGACCTGTTCGTGGAAGCGCTCTATGACGTCTTCCTCGTTGTAACAGGGCGCGACGATCGATATCAGCATGGGTCTCTTCCCCCTGGGGACGGGTCAGTGAGCGGTGGTCGTGCGCTCACCGGGGCGGGTGGCGGTTCTGCGGCGTACGGCCGAGACGGCGCCGAGGAGGATCAGGGTCAGCAGCGAGGCGCCGCCGACGGCGGTGCCCAGGCGCAGGCCGGGCGGGTGGAAGGTGCAGGTCAGGCTGGTGGCGGAGGCGTCGAGCGGGACGGCGATCAGGCCGTGGAACTCGCTCGCCGCGACCTCGTCACCCCCTGCGGAGCAGCGCCAGCCGGCGATCCGCGGGGCGGCCACCACGGCGGTTCCGCTGCTGCCGGCGGGCAGTCGGGCGTGCAGGGTGCCGTCGGAGACGGTCACCTTGGTCGCGCCGGTGGACTTCAGGTGCTGTACGGCGGTGCGCAGCCGCGCGGTGTCGAGGCAGCCGACCGCGCCCTGTGCCGGGACCCGGCTGAGCCGGTTGGGCTTGAGGTCGATCCGGATCCGCCCCGAAGCGCGTACCGTGCCGAGCGGCTGCATCGCGGCGATCTTCGTGTTCTCGGCGTCGGACCGGAACAGCTTCTGCTCGCCGCCACTGGCGAGTTGGGCGGTGCCGGAGTAGTGCGGTGCCCACAGGAAGACCGAACTCCCGGGCCGGCACCGGGCGGTGATCGTCTGTGCTCCGTCGACCAGCAGGCCCCGCGCCGCGTCGCCCTTGCGCGCACCGCTGAGGGTGGTGCGGGGCAGGGTGTAGACGCGGGCGCCGAGCAGGAGTTCCTGGTTGCGGTACGGGGAGGGGCCGAAGGCGGCCGGGGTGGAGTGCGCGGCGGTGGGCCGCACGGTCACCAGCGGCGGGACGTCCGCGCCGGTGACGGTGGACGGGCCGCCGCCCCGGGGCAGCCACTTCTGGTGCGGGTCCGGCGGGTTGTGCACCCGGGCGCCGACCGAGAACACCGCGTCGGTGACGGGGTTGTCGAGGCTCTGCAGGCTGCGGCCCCGTGAGGTCCAGCCGTCGCCGAGCGCGGTGAGGGTGCGGCTGAGGACGTCGGCGGTGAGGCTGCTGTAGTACTGGGAGCCCTGGCCGCCGACCATCATGGGGTCGTTGGCGACGGTCTGGTCGCGGCCGGGTTCGGTGCGGTACGCGGGCCAGTTGTCGGCGCTCGCGACCGCGTCCGCCTCCTGCTGCTGGCGGTCGCCCCAGGGGGCGTAGTCGTCCATCTGGCCGAGCCGCATCCGGGTGGCCACGGCCGAGGTGGCGGCGGCCTCGCCGAACTGCGCGCCGATCAGCAGCGCCACGGCCAGCCCGGCCAGCACCGGCCTGCCGTTCCGCAGGCCGAGCAGGGCGAGCCCGCCGAGCGCGCCCGCGACCGCGAGCAGCACCACCGGCCAGGTGTGATGGCTGTGCTGCTGGGTGAGGGCGCTGCGGCTCGCGGCGGCGGCGATCAGGACCAGCAGCACGGCGGCCGAGCCGAGTGCCCGCAGGTCCGGGAGTCCGTGGGCCAGCGCGTGCCAGGCGGCGATGACCAGCAGGGCGCAGAGTACGAAGGCCTGCCGGTAGGAGCTGCCGTTCGGGGCGGCGAAGGCGTGCCAGGCCAGGCTGGTCGGCGCCCACTGGAGCGACAGGGCCACCGCGAGCACCAGGACCGTCCAGCCCACCCGCACCCGGACCGGGACCTTGCGGTGGAAGGGCAGGGCGAGAGCGAGCACCAGGGCGGTGATGCCGACGTAGAGGGCCGGGGAGCTGTAGCTGTAGGTCGTCGGCAGCAGCCGGGCCAGCAGGTCCTCGGTGCCGACCGGGGCGAAGTGGCCCTCGCGGCCCGGGTAGGCGTGCTTGGTGCCGGAGTACACGACGATCACCAGCGGCGCGGCCAGGCCGATGCCCAGCCCGACGGTCACCCCGGCGCGGCCCACCACCACCAGGGCGCGCCGCCACGGCAGTTCGGTGAGGACCAGCCGGAGCAGCAGCACCAGGGCGGCGCCGAGGGTGGCCATGTAGGCGGTGTAGAAGTTGGCGATCCAGGCGAGCGCCACGATCAGCACACTGAGCAGCGGGCGCCGGCCGGCCATCGCCCACTCGCCGACCAGGCAGAACAGCGGGAGCGCGATCAGGCCGTCGAGCCACATCGGGTTGTAGGAGGCGAGCGCGAGGCTCCAGCCGCACAGGGCGTAGGAGGCGCCCAGGAGGCCGGCCGCCCACCAGCGGCCGCGGCGCAGCCTCATCAGCAGCCAGGCCATGGCGGCACCGGCGACCGCCGTCTTCAGCACGGTGATCGCGTACACCGCGAGGTCGATCTCGTCGCGCGGGAAGACCGCGACAAGGAGCGCGAACGGGCTGCTCACGTAGGTGCCGAGGTCCGGCAGGAAGCTGGAGCCGTAGCCGGACTGCCAGTTGACCAGGAGGCCGCCGTCGGCCCTGCCGTGCAGCAGGTCCCACAGGTGGGCGTGGAAGGGCACGTACTGGTTGCCGAGGTCGTTGACGCTGCGGGTGCGGGACCCGAACGGATAACTGCGGGCGATCACGTCGGCGGCACAGAACGCCACGGTGGTGAGAAGTGCCGCGAGCAGCGCCGCGGTCGCTCTCGGATCGGCTCTCCGCCATTTCCCCGGGCCGGTTTCCCGTTCCGCCTCGCCCCCTGCCGGTTTCGCCCCCTGTTCGCGCCCGGCCGGGATGGTGCGATTCATTCTGTGCGGCCCCCAGATAAAAAACGGGGTCGTCAGTCCCCGCAGGTCGGTGTTTCGCCGACTTAGACGGGTAGAGGTTCCGGATGGTTGTGCCATGCCTGTGAAGTAATAAGGCGAATTCCGAATCCGTGTGCACTACGGGAAAGAATTCACGACTTCAAAGGAAACGGCAGCTTTCCGAAAAATGTTTTGCAGGTTAACTTGCCTGTGTGGCGCCTGCATCCGCACGGCGCGGAACCGCGTCGCGCGCCGCCGCCGGAGAGAGCCCGCGATGTACCCGTTCGACGGCTTGACCCCAGTACGTCCCCGTGACGATCAGTGCGGCTCCGAGGACGGAGAGCCCGGTGAGCCGCTCGCCGCCGAGGACGGCGCCGACCAGGAGGGCCCACACCGGTTCGGTGCCCAGCAGGAGTCCGGCCCGGGTCGCGGAGGTGTGCTGGACCGCCCAGGTCTGGGCGAGGAAGGCGAACAGACCGCAGAACAGGGCGAGGTAGACGAGCTGGGCCCAGGTGGCGGCGCCGGTCCGGGCCAGCGCCGGCAGTCCGGAGGCCGCGGGCCAAAGGAACAGGGCGGCACCGACGGCGCACTGCACGGCGGTCAGCTGCAGCGGGCGCAGGGCCCGGCCCGCGGTCACCCGGCCGACCAGCACCACATGCCCGGCGCGGACCACGGCCGCCGCGAGCATCAGCAGATCACCGGCTCCGGGGGCGCGCAGCCCGTTGCCGGAGACGAGCAGCCCGACACCGGCCAGGCACACCCCGGCGGCGAGGAAGAACCTGCCCGGCAGACGGACCCGGTCCAGGACGGGGGTGAGGACGAGGGTGAGGCTGATGATCAGGCCCGCGTTCCCGGCGCTGGTGTGGGCGACGCCGTACGTCTCCAGGACGAGGACGGCGGCCTGGGTGAGCCCGAGCAGACCGCCGTAGACCTTCTCGTCCCGGGTGAGGGAACCGGCGGGGCCGCCGGGCCGGCACAGTAGCGCCGCGCACGCGAGCGCGGCGACGGCGTAGCGCACGAAGAGGACGGTCGGGACGGGGAGGGCGTCCGTGGCGGTCTTCGCCGTCAGGTAGCTGGAGCCCCAGACGACGGCGACGGCCAGGAGCACCACATCGATACGACGGGTTGTAGGCATGCCGTTCACGATCCACGACCTGCATGTTGAAGTAAACGACGACCTTCTCAAACAACCCTTTAGCAGAGCTACACTCACACCGTGGACGAACGGCAGCTGCGGGTCCTGCGGGAGCTGGGCGAACTGGGCAGCGTCACGGCGGCCGCCGAGGCGCTGCGGGTGACGCCCTCGGCCATCTCGCAGCAACTGCGGCTGCTCCAGCGCTCGATCCCGGTCCCCCTCACCGAACGGGCCGGCCGCCGGCTGGTCCTCACGCCGGCCGGGCAGGCCCTGGCCGACGCGGCGATCGGTGTGGAGGCCGCCCTGGCCCGGGCCCGCCACACCATCGACGCGTACGTCGACGAACCCGACGGCACGGTGTCGCTGGCCGCCTTCCACAGCGGAGCCGCCGCCTTCTACCCCTTGCTGCTACGGCGGCTGAGCGGGCCGGGATCCCCCCGGCTCGCCCTCCACGACGAGGACGTGGCCCAGGCCGGCTTCCCGCCGCTGACCCGCGCCTACGACCTTGTCCTGGCCCACCGCCTGGACCACGCCCCGCCCTGGCCCCGGACCGCGACGGCCACTCCGCTGCTGCGCGAACCGCTCGACATCGCCCTGCCCGTCGGCCACCCCCTGGCCGCGCGACCCGCCGTGACCGCGCACGACGTCGCCGACCAGCCCTGGATCACCGTGCACGACGGCTTCCCGCTCCTGGCCACGGTCGAGGCGATCGCGGCCGCGGCCGGGCGCGGAGTCGACATCGTGCACCGCGTCAACGAGATCGCCGTGGTCGCCGAGGTGGTCGCCGCGGGCGGCGGCGTCGCCCTGATGCCCCGCTGGACGTCCCGCCCGCACCCGGGCGTGACCCTCAGACCGCTCGCGGGCATCGAGGCGCACCGTCACATCGACGCGCTCCACCGCCCGGAGCGCACGGCCCGCAGGGCGGTGCGCTCCGTTCTCGGCGAGCTCGTCGCGGCCGCGGAGACCATCCGAAGCAGGGGTCACGGCTGACCCTGATCCCGTATCTTCGGGAGCGCTCCCACGCGCTCCCAGCGCCCCTCACGCACCGCCCCGCCGGACGAGAGCGAGTCGCCGCATGCAGAGCCTCACCAAGCGCCGGTTGTCCGCCGCCGGACTCGACGCCCTCCTCCGCGGGGCGACGGACGTCGGCTGCCGACTGGAGGAGGAGCTGACCGACGGCTGGTTCAACACCGCCTACCGGGTCCGCCTCGACGACGGACGCGCGGCCGTGGTGAAGCTCGCACCGCCCGCCGAGGCTCCCGTGCTCCGCTACGAACGTGGGATCATGGGCACCGAGGCCATGGTCTACCGGCGTCTGGCCGGCCTGCCCGCGGGAGCGGTACCGACCCCCGAACTGTTCTACGGGACAGACGACTTCCTCGCCGTCTCGGTGCTGGAGGGCACCCCCTGGGACAAGGCCGCCGAGCGTCTCCCGCCCGCCACCGCGTCGGCGCTGCGCCGCGAACTGGGCGCCGTCACCGCCCGCCTGCACACGCTCACCTCCGAGGACGGCCGCTACGGCTATCCGGCGCCCGGGGCGGAGCTGTCCGCCGCCGACTGGCGCACCGCGTTCACGGCCATGGTGGAGGCCTTGCTGGCGGACGCGGCCCGCTGGGGGGCCGACCTCGGGGTGCCCGCCGCCGGGATACGGAGCCTGGTGGCCGAGGGCGGCCCGGCGCTCGACGAGGTCACCGAGCCCAGGCTCGTCCACTTCGACCTCTGGCCGGGCAACATCTTCGTCGACGACCGGGCGGACGCGCCCCGGATCACCGGCCTCATCGACCACGAGCGCGCCTTCTGGGGCGACCCGGCCGCCGAACTGGTCTCGCTGGAGTTCGGCGGGGACGTCGGCCCGGAGAGCGACCTGGTGGCCGGGTACCGAGCGGCCGGCGGGTGCCTCGACTTCTCCCCCGAACTGCGCCATCGCCTCGCCCTGTACGGCCTCTACCTGGGCCTGATCCTGGTGGTGGAGTGCGGCCCCCGGGGTTATGCGGGGGAGCACGCCGACTGGACCCGGACGTTCCTGGGCGAACGGGTCGCCGCACTGCGCGCACTGGGGTGACCGCGGAAACGGGCTTGACCTCGAGCGTGCTCCAACTCCTAGCGTTCTTCTGGTCGTGACCGGATCCGAGGAGAACGGAAGAGCTGACATGAGCGAGAGCACCACGCGCGAAGAACGTTTCGCCCACGGCCTGGAGGTCCTGCGGAAGGTCGACGGCGACGTCGGGCAGCGGGTCATCGCCTCGCTGGCCGACGTCAGCCCCGAGCTGGGCCACCAGATCGTCGCCTGGGGCTTCGGCGAGATCTACGCCCGCCCGGAACTCCTCCCCCGGGACCGGCAGTTGGTGACGCTGGGCATGCTCACCGCACTGGGCGGCTGCGAGCCCCAACTGGAGGTGCACGTCAACGCGGCCCTCAACGTGGGCCTCACGCCCGGGGAGATCGTCGAGGCGCTGCTGCACTCCGCCGGGTACTGCGGTTTCCCCAAGGCGCTCAACGCCACCCTGGTCGCCAAGAAGGTCTTCGCCGAGCGCGGGCTACTGCCGGTCGGACAGCAGCCCGCGCCGGACGCTACTTCCGCCTGATCCCCAGGAAGGTGACCGAGTTCGCCGGGAAGGTGCAGGTGAACCGGCCGGCGACCCCGGTGAGGTGGACGTGACCGGGGCGACCGCGGTGGACGTCTCGGTGTTCACCGCGCCACGCGCCGCCGCGAGCCGGCCCCGCACCGATAAGGAAGGGGCATGAGCGCGTCAATGGGGCGGGAGTTCCGCGCGTCGGCCGCGGGCCTGGGCGGCGTAGGGTTGTGGGCCGACGAAGGGACGACCGTGGGCGAGTTCTGGCCGGTGGCGGATGTACTGGCCCATCTGGCCGGCCGGTGGCGGGTGGACCGGACCGTGCGGGACCTGGCGGGCGGCGACGAGGGCCGCTTCGAGGGGGCCACGGTGTTCCTGCCCCTGGACGGCGGCGGCCTGCTGCACGAGGAGTCGGGCACGTTCACCTGGCAGGGCGTGGCCCGGCCCGCCGAGCGCACCCTGCGCTTCCTCCCCGGCCCACGCCCCGGCACGGCCGACGTGCGTTTCGCCGACGACCGCCCCTTCCACGACCTGGACCTGACGTCCGGGCGGTACGTCGCCGACCACCCCTGCGTGGCCGACCTCTACCGCGGCGAGTTCACCGTCCAGGACGCCGACCACTGGCGCACGGTGTGGCGAGTGGCCGGCCCGGCAAAGGACCTGCTTCTGACGACCGACTACGTGCGCCAGAGCGCCCCGTAAGGGGCGCTGGGGGAGGAACTGCGCGACCAGCCCACAACGCCGCCGCACCCGACCCACGGCCCCACTCGGCCCTCCCAGCGGAGCGCCTACGTGCGGGAGGTCTGAGCCGACGCCGGGTCGAAACGCAGGTTCCAGCGGCCGCCCCGGCCCGTCACCGTGGTCGTCGAGAGCGGGCGGACGTCGATGTTCCAGTAGGTCGCGGGCGGCGCCTTGAGCACGTAGACGAGGGCGGCCCGGATCACCGAGGGCTCGGCGACGGCGACGATACGGTCGCCGTCGCCCACGGGGCGGGTGTCGAGCCAGCCGCCGACCCGGGTGATGAACGCCAGCAGCGACTCGCCACCGTGCGGGGCGCCGAGCGGGTCGGAGAGCCAGGCGTCCACCTGGTCCGGCTCCCTGGCCATCGCCTCGCCGAGCGTCAGCCCGCGCCAGCGGCCCATGTCGCAGTCGCGCAGCGCGAGCTGGACCAGCGGGGCGTACCCCAGGGCGTCGCCGGTCGCGCGGCTGCGCGGAGTCGGCGAGCAGTAGCGCAGCTCGGCCGCCGCGAGAGGCAGGAGCTCACCGGCGACGCGCTGCACCTCGTCCCAGCCCGCCTGGTCCAGCGGGCGGTCGTCCTGGAAGCGCTCCGCGAGCAGCGGTGAGCTGCGCGCGGCCGCGACGAACGTGACCCGAAGTGGCATGCGGCGATGGTGTGACGCGCATGTGCGCAGGTCAAGGGCGATTGGGCTGTGAGTTGTCGGACGTGGAGGAAATGTTACTCAAAGGTCAGGAGGAGTCCGACAAGTCAACCGGAATGTCACTCGGGCGACGTGTAGTAGAGCGCCATCCACTGGTCCGGGCGTTCGAGCGGGGCGAATCCGAGCTTCTCGTAGACCCCGTGGGCGTCGTGGGTGGCCAGCAGCACGCGTCGTACGCCGTACGGCCGCAGGTGCTCGCGGACCGCGCCGACCATCGCCGTGCCGACGCCCTTGCCGCGCACCGACGGGTCGACGTAGACGTCGCAGAGCCAGGCGAACAGCGCCTGGTCGGTCACCACGCGCGCGTACGCCACCTGCTCCCCGGTGACGGTGTCGTAGACCCCGAAGTTGAGCGAGCCCGCCATCGCGCGCTCCTGCTGGTCCAGCGGGCGGCCGGTCGCCCAGTAGGCATCGGTCGACAGCCAGCGGTGGACGCGCTCGACGTCCACGCGGTCGGTGTCGGCGGAGAACTCGTAGCCCTCGGGGAGGCCGGGTGCGTCGCTCATGCGGGGATCCTCGCCGGTCGGGCGTCCGGGCGTCGATCGGTTTTCAGGGTCTGGGACGCAGCGCCTCGTCGCACGCGGCGCGCAGCCGTCGTACCCCCTCCAGGATCTCCCCCGTCCCGGCGACCGCGGCGAAGCTCAGGCGGACGTGGGCGGCCGGGGCCTCGGCGCTGAAGTACGGGCGGCCCGGGGTGATGGAGACGCCGGCCCGGAGGGCGGCGGCGGTCAGGGTGGCGTCGTCGGCGCCGTCGGGCAGGCGCGGCCAGAGGTGGTAGCCGCCGGAGGGGATGTACGGGAGGGCGAGTTCGGGGATGTGGTGGGCGAGGGCGCCGGTGAGGGCGTCGCGGCGGGTCTTCAGCTCGGCGGCCAGGTTGCGCAGGTGGCGGGGCCAGGCCGGGGAGCCGACGAGTTCGAGGGCGGCCTCCTGGAGCGGGCGGGGGACGAAGAAGGTGTCGACGATCTGGATGGCGCGCAGGCGTTCCAGGACCGGGCCGCGGGCGGCCAGGGCGGCCACCCGGAAGCTCGGCGAGGTGGCCTTGGTGAGCGAGCCGACGTGGACGACGACTCCGTCGGGGTCGTCTGCGGCGAGCGGGCGGGGCAGCGGGCCCGCGTCCGCGTGCACCAGCCGTCGCACGAAGTCGTCCTCGATCACGAACGCGCCGGCTGTGCGGGCGATGCGCAGCACCTCGGCGCGGCGATCGGGGGCGAGGACGGCGCCGGTCGGGTTCTGGAAGAGGGGCTGGCAGACGAACACCCGGGCGCCGGTGGCCTTGAAGGCGTCGGCGAGGAGCGCGGGGCGCACGCCGTCGGGGTCGACCGGGACCGGGACCGGGCGGAGGCCGGCCGCGCGGGCGATGGCGAGCATGCCGGGGTAGGTGGGCGACTCGACCAGGACCGGGGCGCCGGGCGGGGCGAGTGCGCGCAGGGCGGTGGCCAGGGCGGACTGGCCGCCGGAGGCGACCAGCACCTCCGCGGCGGTGACCGCGCCGCCGATGTCCCGCGCGAACCACTCGCGCAGTTCGGGGAGGCCTTCGAGCGGCGGCCGGCCCCAGGCGCCGGGGCGGCGGCCGGCCCGCGCCAGCGCCGCCGCCATGGCGCGCTCGGGCTCCAGGGTGGCGTGCAGGTAGCCGCCGCTGAGCTCCAGCACGCCGGGCGGCGGGGCGGCGAGGCACACCGTGACCCCGGAGGCGTCGACGGTGCGTGGGACCACGTCGAGGGCGCCGTCGGCGCTGAGCGCCACCTCCTGCCAGGAGGTGTCCCCGGCGGGCTCGGCCGCGGTGCGCGGCGGGGCCTTGAAGGCGCCCGCGCCGGGCCGGGTGACGACCAGGCCCTCCGCGACCAGCTGGGCCAGCGCCCGGGAGACGGTCACCGGACTCACCCGGAACTGCTCGACAAGGGCCCGGCTCGACGGGAGCTTTCCACCTGGCGAGTAGCGGTCGAGGTCCCGCCGCAGCCGTTCCGCCAGTTCCACGACACTGCTACGCTCTTGCATGAGAGCAGAGAGTAGCGCTACCAGCCCGACTTCAATAGCGGTCGGCACGCCACCGGCCGACGCCCCGGCCCCTTCCCCGGCCGCCCGCTCCTCCCGACGGTTCGGCACCCTCCAGGCCGCCCTCGGTGTCGTCGCCTTCTCCCTCACCTTCCCGGCCACGGCCTGGGGCCTGGAGGGCTTCGGGCCGTGGGCGCTGGTGGCGGTGCGCAGTGTGCTCGCGGCGGCCATGGCGGGCGGCTGCCTGCTCTTCCTGCGGGTACGGCTGCCCGAGCGCCGGCACTGGGCGGGGCTGGCGGTCGTCGCGGCCGGGGTCGTGCTCGGCTTCCCGATGCTGACCACGCTCGCCCTGGAGACCTCCACCACCTCGCACGCGGCCGTCGTGGTGGGCCTGCTCCCGCTGACCACCGCCCTCTTCTCGGCCCTGCGCATGGGCATCCGCCCCTCCCGCACCTTCTGGGCGGCGGCCCTGGCGGGCGCGGCGGCCGTACTGGCGTTCACCGTCGCCCAGAGCGGCGGAGCGCTGACGACGGCCGACGGCTACCTGTTCGCTGCCCTGGTGGTGTGCGCGGCCGGTTACACCGAGGGCGGCCGGCTGGCCCGGATCATGCCCGGGTGGCAGGTCATCGGCTGGGCGCTGGTGGGCTGCCTGCCGCTGACCGGGCCGGCCGCGGTGGTCGCGCTGTCGTACGAGCCGGTCGTCTGGAACGCGCACGGGGTGGCCGGCGTGCTGTGGGTGGCGGCGGGTTCGCAGTTCCTCGGCCTGGTGGTCTGGTACCGGGGGATGGCGGCCGTCGGCATTCCGAAGGCCAGCCAGTTGCAGTTGGCCCAGCCGCTGCTCACACTGGTGTGGTCGGTGCTGCTGCTGGGCGAGCACCTCACCGCGGCCGCTCCACTCACGGCCGCCGCCGTGCTCGTGTGCATCGCCGTCACCCAACGATCGCGATCGTGAGGAGGCCCTGGAGATGCGTGCATCCGAGGGCGACCAGCTTGTCCAGCACGGCAGGGTGGTCGGACAGCACGACCAGGTCTCGGAAGTCGTCCAGGTACTCGGCCCCGAGGGCAGCCCGCCCTACCGGGTCCGCTTCGAGGACGGCCACGAGGCCATCATGTCCCCCGGTCCCGACTGCCAGGTCAGGCACCGGGAGATCCACGAACAGCGGTAGCGCTCCGCTGGGAGTGCCGCGAGGTGGCGTATGCCGTCGGTTGGCTGCGGCACCGTCGTGGCTTTGTCGCGCAGTTCCTCCCCCAGCCTCCGGCTGGGGGTACCCCCAGCGCCCCTATCGGGGCGCCGCAGCTCAGCTCGGTGGGGTCGCCGGCTGCTTGTAGTGGTCGGCGACCACCCGGGAGAGCGCGCCGATCCGGTCGGCGGCCACGTCCTTGGCCGCGAAGTACACATGCCCGCCCACCTGCGGGTACTTGTCGGCCAGAGCGAGATGGCGGGACAGTTCGGCCGGGTCCTGCCAGGCCGAGGCGGCGCCGGCGGCCCCCGCCTGGTAGAGCGCCTCACCGATGTACAGCCGGGTCCCTGACCCCTTGGCCACGCCCGCCCACCAGTCGACCACCTTGGCGTAGTCGGCGGCTGCGTTGCCGATCTGCCAGTACGCCTGCGGGACGATGTAGTCGATCCAGTTCTTCTGCACCCATTTCCGGGTGTCCGCGTACAGGTCGTCGTACGTCTCGACGCCCGCCCTGGTGTCGGAGCCGCGGGAGTCGGTGGTGGCGTTGCGCCATACCGCGAACGGGCTGATCCCGAACCGGGTGCCGGGTCGCAGCTTCCTCACCCCGGCGGCGATCTCGGTGACCAGCTTGTCGGTGTTGTCCCGCCGCCAGGCCGCCCGGGACGAGAAGTCCCCGCCGTGGGTGTCGTAGGCGGCGTCGTCGTCGAAGGTCTGGCCGGCCACCGGATACGGGTAGAAGTAGTCGTCGAAGTGGACCGCGTCCACGGGGTACTTGGCGACCGCGTAGAGGATCGCCTGCTCCACGAAGGTGCGGACGGCCGGGATGCCCGGGTTGTAGTAGAGCTTGCCGCCGTACCGCACGACCCAGTCCGGGTGTGTGCGGGCCGGGTGGGAGGCGACCAGCCGGCCCGGGTCGGTGTGGTTGGCGATCCGGTACGGGTTGAACCAGGCGTGCAGCTGCAGGCCCCGGGCGTGGGCCTCCTGGACGGCGGTGCCCAGCGGGTCCCAGCCGGGGTCCTTGCCCTGGGTGCCGGTGAGGTACTGGGACCAGGGCTCGTAGGGCGAGGGCCAGAACGCGTCGGCGGTGGGCCGCACCTGGAACATCACGGCGTTGAGCCGGTGGTCGACCGCCTTGTCGAGGAGGGCGGTCAGCTCCTTGCGCTGGGCGGACGCCGACAGTCCGGTGCGGGAGGGCCAGTCACGGTTGGAGACGGTCGCCAGCCACATGCCGCGCATCTCGGTGGCCGCACGGCGGGGCGGGTGTCCCGTCGGCGCGGCGGCGCCCGGTGTCGCCGACGCCAGCACGGACAGGGTCGCCAACGCGAACGCCCTGCGAGACACTCGTGCCATCGTAAGACCCTCTCACTCTCCGGATCCGCGTGGTCACGGATCGCCTCCGCGGCACAGGATGCCCGCACCCGGACGATCGATCATCGATACTTACGGGTAACGTGCTCGAACGGAGCAGGCGCCGGATCCGGAGGTCCTGCCGGCCGCTCGTAGATCAGCGAAGGGGACGATGTGACCGACATCGAGAAGGTCGGAGTCGTGGGCTGCGGCCAGATGGGAGCGGGCATCGCCGAGGTCGCCGCCCGCGCCGGTCTGGACGTGCGGGTCGCCGAGACCACCGGCGAGGCCCTGGAGATCGGCCGTACCAGGCTGCACAACTCCCTGGCCAAGGCCGCCGAGCGCGGCAAGATCTCCGCGGAGGAGCGGGACGCCACGCTGGCGCGGCTGAGCTTCACCACGGACCTCGGCGAGTTCGCCGACCGTGACCTGGTGATCGAGGCCGTCGTCGAGAACGAGCAGGTGAAGACGGAGATCTTCCAGGTGCTCGACCAGGTGGTGACCCGCCCGGACGCGATCCTGGCCTCCAACACCTCCTCGATCCCGCTGGTGAAGCTGGCCGTCGCCACCTCCCGCCCCGACCACGTCGTCGGCATCCACTTCTTCAACCCCGCCCCGGTGCAGAAGCTGGTCGAGCTGATCCCGGCGCTCACCACCTCCGAGGGCACCCTCAGCCGCGCCCAGATGTTCGCCGAGAAGGTGCTCGGCAAGCACGCGATCCGCGCCCAGGACCGCTCCGGCTTCGTGGTCAACGCGCTGCTGGTGCCGTACCTGCTCTCGTCCATCCGGATGTTCGAGTCCGGCATCGCGAGCCGCGAGGACATCGACAACGGCATGGAGATGGGCTGCGCGCACCCGATGGGCCCGCTGAAGCTGTCCGACCTGATCGGCCTGGACACCATCGTCTCCATCGCGAACAGCATGTACGCCGAGTACAAGGAGCCGCTGTACGCCGCTCCCCCGCTGCTCCAGCGCATGGTCGAGGCCGGCCGGCTGGGCCGCAAGACCGGCTCGGGCTTCTACACGTACGGCTGATCACGCCCCGCTGACTACAGGGAGCGATGCTCCACGGGCCCGGCACCTGCTGCGGTGCCGGGCCCGCGTGTTTCACACTCCGTGTGCACCGCGGGCACGCATATGCCCCTCGCACACTCTCCCCACGCGCTCACCAGGCGAGTTCACTCTTCATGCGCATGCAAAGGGATGCGGAACAACACCCTCGATCACGCAAAGGAGCGGACCCGTGACCACCGAACCGGAGCATCCCGTGGTCCAAGGAGAACTCGCAGAGTTACGTCGTCGCCTCGATGTGGCCTACGCCCAGGTCGAGGGAGGGCTGAACCTGCTCAGCCATCGCACCAAGGAGACCGCCAAGGAACTGGACGAGCTCAACACCCGCCTGGCCTCGCTGGAACACGCCCGCTGGCCCCTGCCTTCCCTCGCCGCGCTCACCGCACTGGGCGCCCTGGTCGTCACGGTCTGGCAGGCGCTGGCCCGCTAGAGCCCGCTCTAGTCGTCGGCGAGCCTCATGTGGTGCAGCAGGAGTAACGCGGCCGCCATGTTGGCGGCCGGGACCTCCCCGCGGGCGATCAGGTCCGGGACGAGCTTGAGCGGGACCCACTCCCGCCGGTCCGACTCGAAGTCGTCCACGGGGTGTCCGACATACTCGCCCTCGTCGGACCAGTAGATGTGGTGCCGGGCGTCGGTGAGGCCGTTGGACGGCTCCACGGTCATGAGATGGTGCAGGGTTCCCGGCCGCCAGCCGGTCTCCTCCTCCAGTTCCCTGGCGGCCGCGACGGCGATGTCCTCGCCGTCCTCGACGACTCCCGCCGCGAGTTCCCAGCCCCAGCTGTCGGTGATGAAACGGTGGCGCCACAGGAGGAGGACCTCGCCCGCCTCGTTGACCACCGTCGCCACGGCCACCGGCCGCAGCCGTATCAGGAAGTGGTCGAGGTGCCGGCCGTCCGGCAGCTCGACATCAGCGAGATTCACGCTGAACCAGCGGTTTTCATACACAGTTTGTTCGTTCTGTTTCGTCCACTGCACGGTTCTGCCACCTTCCGCCGAGTAAGTGGCAATATCGCAGCAGCGGCTTCGAAGGCCTACCGCGCCTGGAGCGGTACGCGCAGTGCGCCGTCGATCAGCTCGGCGGCCTCGGCGGTTCCGGAACCGCCGCTGCGCACCAGGTGCTCGCGTACCGCGCGGAGTCTGTCGCGCAGGCGCTGGGACTCCATTCCGCGGGCCTGCTCGGCCATCTGCACGGCCGTGGCCACCGCGTTGTCGGCGTTTCCCTGACGCAGTTCGATGGTGCTCAGCATGGCGAGCCGGTGCACCCGCCCCCGGTCGTGGGCGGGGTTGTCGACGGCGGCCGCCGCATGCTCCCGGGCGGCGGCGAGTTCGCCGAGGCTGAGCAGCGCCTCGGCCACCTGCACGTTGACCAGGCCGGGCTGGACATAGCCGGTCTCGTCGGGCTCGTGGCCGCGCCGGATGCGTTCGGCGGCCGACTCGGCCCGCCGGATGCAGGACAGCGCGCTCGTGCCGTCGCCGAGGTGGGCGTACGCCTTCGCCTGCATCGCGTACAGATCGGAGGCGAGGGCGGGGGTGATGTGCTTGCCGGCGGTGCGCAGCGCGGCCTCCGCGAAGGCGACGGCCTGCCGGAACTCCCGCATGAACAGCGCCTGGTTGACCAGGAGTGCGATGACGTACGCGCCGAGTCCCCGGTCACCGCTGGCCTTGGACAGGCGCAGCGCCTGGTGGAAGTAGCGCTGGGCGAGGCCGTGGGCGTCGGAGTCGTAGGCGCAGATTCCGGCGATCGCCACCAGTCCCCCGGTGGCGCGGTGCAGTTGACGGCCCGTGGCATCGGTGTAGCTGCCGCGCAGCAGCGGCGCCGCCTCGGCGTTGAGGAAGCCGACGATCCGGGTGCGGGTGGCCATGCCGCCGGCCTTGCGGTACATCTGCTCGTAGTGCGCCCGGGCGGCGCGCAGCATCTCCAGGTCGGCCGGCGTGACCCGGTGCCGCCCGCCCCGCGAGACGTCGACGTCCTCCGGGGGGTTCTCCCACTCCCACACCGGCATCACGGCGGGCGTGCCGGTGACGGCGGGCGCGCCGAGTATGTGCGGGCGCTGCTGTTCGTCGGAACGCCACAGGGCGGTGGCCCGTTCGACGAAACCGGAGAGCGAGGTGGCGTGCGGGACGCTGGGCTCGCCGGGTACCCCGAGGCCGATGTCGTCGAGGGTGACCGGCCGGTGCAGGCGGACGGCGAGCACCTCGCAGATCAGGTCGGGCACCTGGCCGCGCGGCCGCTGGCCCTTCAACCACCGTGCGACGGCGGTGTGTTCATAGCGCAGCGAGAGTCCACGGGCGCGGCCCGCCTGGTTGACGTGCGCGGCGAGACCGGCGTGCGAGATCCCCGCCTCGTCCAGGATCGCGTCGAGCAGAGAGTTGGGCTGCATGGATGCCCCCCGAGTGGCCTGGTGCCGTCAGCGTAGTGCGGGTGCGTTCACACGGGGTGTGAACGAAGTGCGCGAATCCGTAGCGTGCACGCACTGTCGCGGAGAGTGTCGGGCCGGTTGACTGAACTGCCTCGCAAGAGGCCGGCCGGGCCGCCGGCTCCCCCTCGTACAGTGCGGTGGCCTGGCCGTTGGCTTGGCCGACAACAGGGGGCTAGCCGCGCGTTGTCGGCTGCGGGTGCGTCGTGGCTGTTCGCGCCCCCGCGGCGGAGCCGCTGATGTCATCGCCCCGCGCCCCCAAGCAGGCGTGTTGGTGCGTGCGTTCGTTGCGTAGCACCAGGAGGGCGATGTCGTCGGTGGGGCGGCCCGCTGTGTGGTGGAGCAGGGCCGTGAAGACCGTACGGAGGATGCTCTGAGGCGAGACCGGGCGGCTTCGCACTGCTGCCGCCAAGGCTTCCGGCAAGGAGAAGAAGCGACCTCGCGCGTCTCGGGCGTCTTCGGCACCGTCCGTGTACAGGACCAGGGACTCGTCTGCGAGCAGTTGGCCACAGGGCGTGGCAGCCAGATCCGACGGCAGCGGGAACGGCCCGAGGGGCGGCAGCGGGTCTGCCCGGGACAACTGCTCGACCCTTGACCCACTGAGCAGGTACGGCCATGGATGGCCGCAGTTGAAGGCACTGAGACCGCCGTCCGTCGCGATCTCCAGGAGCAGCAGGGTGACGAACTCCTCGGCCACCGGGCTGTCCGGGTCCTGGCCGCTGGACGGGTGTTCGGCTCTGGCTCGTTCGCGTAGGTGCCGGGCGAGGGCGCGGTCCAGGCGGCCCAGCACCCGTCCCAGTTCGGGTTCGTCGTGGGCGGCCTCCCGGAAGCTGCCGAGGACGGCGGCGACCGTACCGATCGCCGCCAGCCCGTGGCCGCGTACGTCGCCCATCACGACCCGTACGCCGTGTTCGGTGGCGACGGCCTCGTAGAGATCGCCGCCGATGCTCGCACCCCGGTCGGCGGAGAGCTGGGCGGCGGCGACGTTCAGCCCGGCCAGCCGGGGCGGCAACGGCCGCAGCAGCACGCTCTGTGCGGCGCCGGCGACCATGCGGGCCTGCCGCAACTCCCTCAGCAGGGCCCGGCGGACATGGAGTATCAGCCCGGTGCCGACGGCGAAGAACACGGCACTGGTGACGATCCGCGCGCCGAGCCCGTGCTGCTCGGCCAGCGGGCACCCGTATTTGTAGCCGACCGCGACGGCGCCCCACACCGTGGGCAGTCCCAGGGCGAGGGCACGGCGCCTGGGCCGTGCGTTCATCCGGGGCCGCCTGCTGCGGGGACCCCCAGCCTTGATGCGGATCATGCCGATGGCCCCCAAGTAGGCCCTGACAGAACAGACGGACCGACCCCGAAAGGCCGGTCCGATTCTGTCGACGGCATGCCCCGAAAAGGCCACGTCTCGGATGGATCTCACCCAAATGAGTGACCACCCACAGGACACCCGCATTTATGCAGGTAGCAGTACATGTGAGCGCCGGTCAGGGACGCGCCCCTTGGGGGGCGCTGGGGGTACCCCCAGCCGAAGGCTGGGGGAGGAACTGCGCGATGAGCCACGACGAACCCGCAGCCGGCCGACAGCAGTTCCCCCCACGGCGCCTAGCCGCGCAGCACCGCTCCCGTACGCTCCCCCGCTAGGGCGACCGCAGCGTCACGCGCCGCCGACGCCTCGTCCACGGTCAGCGTGCGATCGGACGCCCGGAACCTCAGCGCATATGCCAGCGACTTCTTCCCGTCGCCGAGCTGCTCGTCGTTGACGTACACGTCGAACAGCCGGATGGCCTCAAGGAGTTCACCCGCCCCCTCGCGCAGCGCGGCCTCGACGTCGGCGGCCGGCACCGGCTTGTCCACGACGAGGGCGACATCCTGCGTGGCCACCGGGAACGTCGAGATGCTCGGCGCCTGCGGGGTGCCGTCGCCGACCTGCTCCAGCGCGTCCAGATCCAGCTCCATCGCGCAGGTGCGGGCCGGCAGCCCCAGGGCCTTGACCACGCGCGGGTGCAGCTCACCGGCGTGGCCCACGACCCGCTCCGCGCCGTCGGCCACGACGACCAGCTCGGCACACCGGCCGGGGTGCCACGGCCCGTACTGCCCGGACCGCACGATCAGCTCGGCCCCGGCCTCACGCGCGACCGCGCGCCCCGCCTCGACCGCGTCGGCCCAGTCGGCCGGACGGCCCTTGCCCCACCAGCCGGCCTGCTCGCGGGCGCCCGCGAGGACGACGGCGACATGGCGCGGCTGCTCGGGCAGCACCGCGTTCAGCGCGGCGAGTTCCGCGTCGGTCGGGCGGCGGTCGACCGGCAGGTGACCGGCGATGCCCTGCTCGGCACGCGGGAGGAAGACCAGGCCGGTCTCGAACAGCGCCAGGTCGTGCGCACCGCGCCCGTCGTTGCGCCGCAGCGCACCGAGCAGGCCCGGCAGCAGCGAGGTGCGGAGCGCCGGCTCCTCGTCGTTGAGCGGGTTGGTCAGCCGGACGACGCGGCGGGCCGGGTCGTCGGCGGCGAGGCCCAGCTGGTCGAAGACCTGCTCGCTGACGAACGGGTAGTTCGGCGCCTCGACGTAGCCGGCCCCGGCGAGCGCGCGGCCCACCCGGCGGTGCAGGCGCTGCCGGTGGGTCAGGCCTCGGCCGGACGGCGGCTTGGGCAGCGTGGAGGGCAGGTTCTCGTAGCCCTCCAGGCGGATGACCTCTTCGGCCAGGTCGTTCTGTTCGAGCAGGTCCGGCCGCCAGGACGGGACGGTGACGAGCAGCTCGTCCTGCCCGCCCGTCGCCCGACCACCACCCCCCAACGACGCGTTCCACGCGGCAGGATTTCCATAGACGTCGCAGCCGACCTCCTGCAGGCGCCGGACGACGATCTCCCGTCCGTACTCGACGCCCGCGACCTTGTCCGGGTGGTCCGCCGCGACCGTGATGGTGTGCGGCGCGGACGGCGCGATGACCTCGGTGACGCCGGCCTCGGCGGTGCCGCCGGCGAGCAGCACCAGCAGGTCGACCGTGCGCTGCGCGGCGGCGGCCGCGGCCTGCGGGTCGACACCGCGCTCGAAGCGGCGCGAGGCCTCCGAGGACAGCTTGTGCCGGCGGGCGGTGCGCGCGATGGCGACGGCGTCGAAGTGCGCCGCCTCGATGACCACGTCGGTGGTGGAGTTCTCCAGGTCGTCGTGGTCGGCGATCTCGGTGTTGGCGCCGCCCATGACGCCCGCGAGGCCGATCGGGCCGCGGTCGTCGGTGATGACCAGGTCCTCGGCGTGCAGCTTCCGCTCCACACCGTCGAGGGTGACGATCTTCTCACCCTCGGCCGCGCGGCGGACGCCGATGGTGCCCTGGACCAGCTTGCGGTCGTAGGCGTGCAGCGGCTGGCCAAGCTCCATCATCACGTAGTTGGTGACGTCGACGGCGAGCGAGATCGGGCGCATGCCGACCTTCTGCAGGCGGCGCTGCAGCCAGATCGGCGAGCGGGCCTCGGGGCTCAGACCGGTGACGGTGCGCGCGGTGAAGCGGTCGCAGCCGAGCGGGTCGGAGACCTGGACCGGGTAGCCGAAGGCGTTCGGGCCGGGCACGTCGATCAGCGCCGGGTCGCGCAGCGGCAGGCCGTAGGCGATGGCGGCCTCGCGGGCGACGCCGCGGATGGACAGACAGTCGCCGCGGTTGGCGGTGACGGCGATGTCCAGGACCTCGTCGACCAGCTCCAGCAGCTCGATGGCGTCCTTGCCGACCTCGGTCTCCGGCGGCAGCACGATGATGCCGTGGGTGCCGTCGTCGCCCATGCCCAGCTCGCCGCTGGAGCAGATCATGCCGTGGGAGGTCCTGCCGTACGTCTTGCGCGCGGCGATGGCGAAGTCGCCGGGCAGCACCGCGCCCGGCAGCACGACCACGACCTTGTCGCCGACGGCGAAGTTGCGGGCGCCGCAGACGATCTCCTGGGGCTCGCCGGTGCCGTTGGCGGTGCCGACGTCGACGGTGCAGAAGCGGATCGGCTTCTTGAAGCCCTCCAGCTCCTCGATGGTCAGCACCTGGCCGACCACCAGGGGGCCCTTGAGGCCGTCGCCGAGCTGCTCGACGGTCTCGACCTCAAGACCGCCAGAAATCAGCTTGGCCTGCACGTCGCGGCCGGTCTCGGTGGCCGGCAGGTCGACGTACTCCCGCAGCCAGGAAAGCGGGACCCGCATCAGATCTCCATCCCGAACGGCCGGGTGAACCGGACGTCACCCTCGACCATGTCTCGCATGTCCTCGACGTTGTGGCGGAACATCAGCATCCGCTCGATGCCGAACCCGAAGGCGAAGCCGCTGTACTTCTCCGGGTCGACGCCGCAGGCGGTGAGCACCCGCGGGTTGACCATGCCGCAGCCGCCCAGCTCGATCCAGCCCTCGGAGGAGCAGGTACGGCAGGGGCGGTCGGGGTTGCCGACGGATTCGCCCTTGCAGACGTAGCACAGCATGTCCATCTCGGCGCTGGGCTCGGTGAAGGGGAAGAAGTTCGGCCGCAGCCGGGTCTTCATGCCCGGGCCGAACAGCGACTGGACCATGTGGTCCAGGGTGCCCTTGAGGTCCGACATGGTCAGGCCCTCGTCCACGGCGAGCAGCTCGACCTGGTGGAAGACCGGGGTGTGCGTGGCGTCCAGCTCGTCGGTGCGGTACACGCGGCCGGGGCAGATCACGTACACCGGCAGCTCGCGGTCGAGCAGGGAGCGGATCTGCACCGGGGAGGTGTGGGTGCGCAGCACGACACCGGACTCGGTGCCGCCCTCGGGGCCCTGCACGAAGAAGGTGTCCGCCTCGCCGCGGGCCGGGTGGTCCGGGCCGATGTTGAGGGCGTCGAAGTTGAACCACTCGGCCTCGACCTGCGGCCCCTCGGCGACCTCGTAGCCCATGGCCACGAAGATGTCCTCGATGCGGTCGGACAGGGTGGTCAGCGGGTGGCGGGCGCCGGCCGGGACGCGGTCGTAGGGCAGTGTGACGTCCACCGCCTCCTCGACCAGCACCCGGGCGTCACGCTCGGCCTCCAGCTCCTCCTGGCGGCCCGCGAGGGCCTTGTTCACCGCGCCGCGGGCCTGGCCGACCAGCTTGCCGGCGGCGGCCTTGGCGTGCGGGGGCAGGGCGCCGATCTCGCGGTTCGCGAGGGCCAGCGGGGAGGTGCCGCCGGTGTGGGCGACCTTGGCCTCCTGGAGCGCGTCGAGGGAGTCCGCGGCGGCGAAGGCGGCGAGCGCCTTGTCCCGCATGCGCTCGATCTCTTCCGGTTTCAACGCCTCGACCTCGACAGGGTCGTACGACTTATTGGGTGCCGACATCTCTTCCCGTGCTTCCGATTGGCTGGCGGTTGGTCCCCGAGACCGTTGGTGGGCCGTGAGAAGGACACAAAGGTGCCAAAGGCCGAGTCTAACGGGGTGGAGGAACGCGGAGCGCCCGCGGGCTGCTCCGGCGGTCGCTGTGATCCAGGTGCTGTCTGTGATCTCAGGCGAGATACGCCGGGGCCCCCACGGGCAACGTAAATCGGAACTCGGCGCCGCCACCGGGGGCGCGTCCGACGGTGATGGTGCCGCCGTGGGCCTCGACGATGCCCTTGACGATGTACAGCCCGAGGCCGGTGCCGCCGCGCTTGCTGCCCCGCCAGAAGCGGGTGAAGACGCGGTTCATGGACTCCTCCGGGATGCCGGGCCCCTCGTCGCTCACCGTGACCGACGTGCCGGTGTCCTCGCCTTCGCGCGGGGATGCCGTGGCCGTGATGTCAATGGTGACGGTTCCCTCGCCGTGCCGCACGGCATTTTCGATGAGGTTGCTGAGGACCTGGTCGACCTTGTCGGGGTCGGCCCACAGGGCGGGCAGCGGCTGCTCGACGCGGAGCAGGAAGCGGTCGGCGGGCTGCCCGGCGGCGACGTACGCCTGGATGTGCCGTCCGACGGCCGCGCCTATGTCGACGGGTTGCCGGCGTACCTCCAGCCGGCCGCTGTCGATCCGCGAGATGTCCAGCAGCTCGGCGATGAGCCGGGTGACCCGGTCGGCGTCCGCGTCGACGGTCTCGAGCATCAGCCGCTTCTGGTCGTCGGTGAACCGTTCCCACTTGGCGAGCAGCGTGGCCGTGAACCCCTTGACGGAGGTCAGCGGGGAGCGCAGCTCGTGCGCGACGGTGGCGATCAGCTCTGCGTGACTGCGTTCGGTACGACGCCGGGCTTCGGTGTCCCGCAGCGACACGACGACCCGGCGCACGGGCCCGGTGGGCTCGTCCCGCACGTACCTGGCGGACACCAGCACCTCCCGGCCGCCGGGCAGCAGCAGGTTCCGCTCGGGCTGGCCGACCCGGATGGCGAGGCCGCCGTAGGGGTCGGTGAGCTGCCACCAGCGCCGGCCTTCCAGGTCCTCCAAGGGCAGGGCCTTCTCCAGGCGCCGGCCGAGGGCGTCGGCGGGGGCGGTGGCGGTGATGCGGGCGGCGGCGGTGTTGAAGCAGACGACGAGTCCGTGCTCGTCCGCGACCACCAGGCCGTCGGGCAGCTCGTCGGGGTCGATGCCGAGCCCGGTGAGGTCGCCGTGCCGGGGTGCGGGTACGCGACCGGTGCCGCGGCCCCCCGGCGCGTTGCTGGTGCCGACACTCATACCCCGTACTCCACCTCTCAGACGGCGCAGCAGGCCCCCGAGCTGGTCACCCTACTAGCTCTCGGTGACGGAACGGCACCCTCCGGAGGCGCGCTGTGCACGGGCTGATGCGTAGAGACATACGGCGGCGGCGGTGGCGAGGTTCAGGCTTTCGGCCTTCCCGTGGATCGGGACGCGCACGACGGCGTCCGCCAGCGCGCGCGTCTCCTCCGGAAGCCCCCAGGCCTCGTTCCCGAACACCCACGCCGTGGGCCCGCCCATGGTCCCCTGGTCGAGCTCGTCGTCGAGGTCGTCGGTCCCGGCCCCGTCGGCGGCGAGGATCCGCACGCCGACGCCCTTCAGCCCGGCCACGGCCCGCTCGACGGGTACCCCGACGGCGACCGGCAGGTGGAAGTGGGAGCCCACGGAGGCCCGGACCGCCTTCGGGTTGTACAGATCGACGGACGCGTCGGTGAGTACGACGGCCTCCGCACCCGCGGCGTCGGCACACCGCAGCACGGTGCCGGCGTTGCCGGGGTCACGGACGTGGGCGAGGACGGCGACGAGCTTGGGGCGGGCGGCGAGGATCTCCTCGAACGGCGTGTCCAGGAACCGGCACACCCCGACGAGCCCCTGGGGCGTCACCGTGGTGGAGATGTCGGCGATGACGTCCTCGGAGGCGAGGTGGATCCGGGCGCCGGCGGTCCGCGCCTCTCCGATGATGTCGGCGTACCGCTCCGCGGCCTCGACGGTCGCGAACATCTCGACGAGCGTCGCCGTGTCACCGACCCGATGCCCGGCCGCCTCCCGCACGGCCTGCGGCCCCTCGGCGAGAAACAGCCGCTCCTTCCCCCGGAAGTTCCGCCGCCCCAGCCGCCGGGCAGCGGCGACACGCGCGGAACGGGGGGAGATCAGCTCGGGGGTGGGCATGTTGTCGTTCACCTTCGGAGACATCGGTAGCTTTCTTACCCGCCGCTGCAGCCGGTTCTTCGGCCGCGGGCCGGTGGGGGCTGGTCGCGCAGTTCCTCCCCCAGCCTTCGGCCGGGGGTACCCCCAGCGCCCCTTACGGGGCGCTTCCCGGCCGTGGCTCTCATAGCTGCGGGCAGTCGTGCCTCCCCCAGAGCCCGAAAGGCCTGGGGGACCCCCAGGCGGCACGGGTGGGCGCAGCGGCACCCGCCAACGCGGGCGAGGGAAACCGTTGCGCCAACCCAGGGCTCGGCACCGCCGAAATCCGCCGTACCGACTGAGCGCCGTCGCGGCGGAGAAGAACGAAGCGAGCGGGCGGCAACAGCAGGACCCGCAAGCCGTACAGCCTGCGGGTCCTTCAGTCACGTCGGCCTAAAGCCAGCGCAGCGTCACGCCGCCTTGGGGGCGTTGACGTCCGACGGCAGCGCCTTCTGGGCCACCTCGACGAGCGCGGCGAAAGCGTTGGCGTCGTTGACGGCCAGCTCGGCCAGGATCTTGCGGTCGACCTCGACGTTCGCGGCCTTCAGACCCTGGATGAAGCGGTTGTAGGTGATGCCGTTGGCGCGGGCAGCGGCGTTGATGCGCTGGATCCACAGCTGACGGAAGTCGCCCTTGCGCTTCTTGCGGTCGTTGTAGTTGTAGACCAGCGAGTGGGTGACCTGCTCCTTGGCCTTGCGGTAGAGGCGCGAACGCTGACCGCGGTAGCCGGAGGCCTGCTCGAGGATCGCCCGGCGCTTCTTGTGGGCGTTGACTGCCCGCTTGACGCGTGCCACTTGTTAACTCCTTGTAGCGGGGCCGCGGTTGGACTCACGCGGCCCGGAAACGACTGGGTCCCGGTACTGCTGACTCAGGCGCCGGCAGGCGCCCGTGTGTCACTTGCCGAGAAGCTTCTTGATCTTCGCGGTGTCACCCGGGGCCATCTCGGCGTTGCCGGTGAGGCGACGCGTCACACGGGACGACTTGTGCTCGAGCAGGTGGCGCTTGCCGGCGCGCTCACGCAGGACCTTGCCGGAGCCGGTGACCTTGAAGCGCTTGCTGGCACCGCTGTGCGTCTTGTTCTTCGGCATAGCGCCGTTATCTCCTCGTCGGTGGCGCTCCGGTGCCCGGTCGTGAAACCGGGCACGGTGGAACGTCGCTCTTGTATCGGTTACATCCTGGGACTCGCGCCCCTGGTGCTGACCTGGGGCGTTGACCCCGGGATCACGCCTCGGCGGGCTCCTCGGCAGGCGCCTCGGCCGCTTCGACCTCGGCGGCGTTCTGCGAGCGGCCGGGGTTGGCCTTCGCATCCGCCTTGCGGGCCTCCTGCGCCTGACGGGCCTCGGCCATCGCCTCGGTCTTCTTCTTGTGCGGACCGAGAACCATGATCATGTTCCGGCCGTCCTGCTTCGGGTTCGACTCCACGAAACCGAGGTCCTGGACGTCCTCCGCGAGCCGCTGCAGCAGTCGGTAGCCCAGCTCGGGCCGGGACTGCTCGCGACCACGGAACATGATCGTGATCTTGACCTTGTCGCCCTGCTTGAGGAACCGGACGACGTGACCCTTCTTGGTGTCATAGTCGTGCGGGTCGATCTTCGGCCGGAGCTTCATTTCCTTGATGACCGTGTGCGCCTGGTTCTTGCGCGCCTCACGGGCCTTCATGGCCGACTCGTACTTGAACTTCCCGTAGTCCATGAGCTTGCACACGGGCGGACGGGCGTTCGCCGCGACCTCGACCAGGTCCAGGTCGTACTCCTGCGCAAGCTCCAGCGCCTTGGCAAGCGGGACAATCCCGACCTGCTCGCCGCTGGGACCGACAAGTCGCACCTCGGGAACGCGAATCCGGTCGTTGATGCGGGGCTCGGTGCTGATGGATCCTCCTCGGTAGCACCACACGGCGGCCTGGCGGGCAGCCGCGTAACGTCTGTTTCCGTAAGACCTAACCGCACCGAAGCAGAAAAAATGCCCCGGACGATCACAGGCGGGGCTCCTCGAACTACCGGAACACCGCCGCGAGGATCGCGGGGCGCAGAATCGGACGGAACGCCGTCGCCGTGAACGGCGAAGCGACCGCCTGACCGGTGACCCGCCGCCCGTGGGGCAGTCAGGTGGGAGTTCGAAGCCTCCACTTGTGGGCCGGTTCGGTTAGCTGTGCGGCATACCCGTCCGGCCGGTCGTCACACCAGGCTAGCAGCAAAGCCGAGACAGGGCTAATTGAGACGACCTGGGGCTAAGTAAGAGCCTCCGCACCCCTGCGCCTATCGTGTGGGGCATGAGTGAAACACCCCTTCCCGGCCCCGGTGACGCCGGGCAGCCCGACTTCGACGAGATGACCCGCGACATCGCGGAGGTCCCCGCGGTCGAGGTGATCGTGACGGTCGCCGTCAACCTCATGAGCGCCGCGGCCGTGAAGCTCGGTCTGACCGAGGAGGGGGACAAGTACAAGGACCTGGACGAGGCCCGCAAGCTGGTCACCGCTCTCGCCGGACTGCTCGACGCGTCCGCGACCGAGATCAGCTCCTTCCACGCCGCCCCGCTGCGGGACGGCCTGAAGTCGCTGCAGCTGGCCTTCCGCGAGGCCTCGATCGTCCCCGACGAGCCCGGCCAGGGCCCCGGCGAGAAGTACACCGGCCCGGTCTACGGCTAGCCGCCGCTCAGCCTCGTACGTACAAGGGCTCGCCCGGAGGCGTGGTCCCGGCCGGCAGCAGTGCCAGGTCGAGGCCGCGCACCAGGCGGGCCCGCAGTGTCTCGTCGGCGGCGAGCCGCTCGGCGACCGCCCGGGCGGCCTCGGCCGGCGGCGCGGCGGCCGGGTCGAGGACCAGCGCCAGCGTCCCGTCGGCCGCCCCGGGTCCGAGGTGGGCGCGGAGCACGGCGGGCTCGGCGGCCACCGCGGCCCGGACGGCACCGACCACGGCCGGGTCCGCGAGCGGGTCGGTGCTCGTACGTCCCTCGGCGAGGGCGAGCAGCGCGGCGCCGGTCAGCTCGAACGGCACCGGCCCCGACAGGTCGAGCACCACCGTGTCGGCCTTCTCGTGCGCGGCGGCCTGGAGCGCCTGGTGCAGGGGTACGGCCACGGGCCGGGCCGCCGGGTCCCAGCGGGCCAGCGAGTCGGTGGAGGTGAAGGCCGGCAGGGCGGTGCGGTGGCCCGCCTTCAGGGTGGGGACGGCCATGTCACTGGTCTTCTCGCGGCGCAGACCGTTCTCGTCCTCCTCGACCTCGCCGAGGACGGCGACCACCGGGACCAGGAGCCGGGCGCCCTTCAGCGCCTCCAGGACCGGTGCGACGGCGCTGCGGTCCGCGGCCCAGGCGGCCAGCGCGGCGGCCAGCCGGGGGTCGGCGGAGCCGTCGTCGTCGGAGTAGCCGGAGTCGGGAATGTTCTTGTTCGCCACGGTCCCCGACCCTATCGGGGGGATGCTGCTGCGGTTGTGCGGCCCCCGAAACCGGCTCGACACAGCTTTCACCGGAATCTCAGATTTCCCTGACCTACTTCTAACTTCCACCAAACGGCTCGCACAGTCCCCGGCCCCAGCATCGCGGGCATGGAGTCCCCCAGAGCCACCTCAGGATCCCGTCGGGCCCGCCGTCGCGCCCGGCCCCGGCGCCGGGCCGTTCTCTACGTCTCCCTCGCCACGGTCGCCGTCCTAGGGGCCACCGCGGCGGGGACCGTGTACGTGAAGGCGCACGCGCGCGGCAACGCCGTATCCTCGGCGGCGTCGCCGGCGCCGTCCTCCTCGGTCTCGGCTTCGGCTTCGGCAAGTGAGGAGGCATCGGTGGAACCCGTGACGGAGCCGGCCGTGAACCGGGACGCGCTGCTGAGTTCGGCGCTGGGGAAGGTGACCGTGCCGTCCGGGGCGAAGGTCTCCGCGGCCGTCCTCGACCTGGACTCCGGCGACAGCGCGACCTACGGCCACTCGGCCTTCGACACCGCGAGCATCGTCAAGGTCGACATCCTGGCGACGCTGCTGCTGCAGGCGCAGGACGCCGACCGGCATCTGACGGCGACGGAGAAGGCGTACGCCACGAAGATGATCGAGAACAGCGACAACACGGCGGCGTCCCAGCTCTGGGACGTCATCGGCAAGGCGGCGGGCCTGGACGCGGCGAACAGGCGGTTCGGGCTGACGTCGACCGAGGGCGGCGACGGGGCGCTGTGGGGACTGACGCAGACCACCGCCGCCGATCAGCTCACCCTGCTCCAGCAGGTGTTCGGCGACGACTCGAAGCTGAGCGAGGCCTCGCGGGAGTACATCCGGGGGCTGATGAAGACGGTCGAGTCCGATCAGCGGTGGGGCGTCTCGGCGGCCGCCGACGGTTCGCAGTTCGCGCTGAAGAACGGGTGGCTGGCGCGGAGCACGACGGGGCTGTGGGACGTGAACAGCATCGGGCGGGTGACGGTGGGCGGGACGGACTATCTGGTGGCCGTGCTGTCGAAGGGGACGGTGAGCCAGGCGAAGGGGATCTCGCTGGTGGAGGCGGCGGCGAAGGCGGCGGTGGGGTCGTTCACCGAGTCTTCCGAGTCGGCGTCCGCTTCGGCTGCGGCTTCGCAGTAGGGAGTGGGTTCGCAGGCGGGTGCGGGTGCGTGGGGGTTGATCGCGCAGTTCCTCCCCCAGCCTTCGGCCGGGGCCCCCAGCGCCCCTTTGGGGCGCGTCTCCCTCAGGGGGTTCTTCTGCGGCCTCTCCACAGCACCACCGCAGCCACCAGCAGCACCCCGCCCGTGCCGCCCGCCAGCGGGGCTGCCCAGTCCGTTGCGCTCGTCGTCTTCTCCTCCGGGTCCGGGCCGGAGCCGAAGTACTTCTTGCTGTACGACGCCGACGTCAGGTTCTGCGTCTTCAGCCTGGCCGCGGCCTTGATGGCGGCCGCCGGGTCGATCATGCCGAAGCCCCGGGAGTCGTCGCGGCCGCCGGCCGGGGCGTCGCGGGCGGTGTCCTCCAGGAGTTTCTTGATCTGGGCCGGGGTGAGCCCGGGGTGGGCCGCCTTGACCAGGGCCACGGCACCGGAGACGAAGGCGGAGGCGGCACTCGTCCCCCAGCCCTCGTAGTACTTGTGGTCCGGGTCGGCGATGACGATGTCGACGCCGGGCGCGCTGACCGTGGCGTACCAGCGGCGGGTGGAGAAGCCGGCGCGGGTGCCGAACTTGTCCACCGCGGTGGCGGCGATGACACCCGGGTAGGCGGCCGGGTAGGAGATGTGGTCGCCCTTGTCGCCGCCGTTGCCGGCCGAGGCGACGACCACGACGTCCTTCTTCAGGGCGTACTGGATGGCCTCGTCCTCGCTGGGCTCGGGGTGCGCGGAGTCGGAGTCGTCGCCGAGGGAGAGGTTGATGACGTCGGCGCCGTGGTCGGCGGCCCAGCGGATGCCCTCGGCGAGGGCGTTGCCCCGGGTGGAGCGGGCCTTGGCACGGGCGCTGTCGCCGTCTTCGAGGATGACCCGGACGGGGAGGATCTTGGCCTCGGGCGCTACCCCCATCACGCCGTCGCCGTCGCCGACGCCGTGGCCGTGACCGGCGATGATGCCGGCCATGGCGGTGCCGTGCCGGGCCCAGTCGCGGTCGCCGGGCCCGGCACCGAAACCGATCATGTCCTTGGCCGTCAGGACGTTGCCGACGAGGTCCGGGTGGTCGGCCTCGACGCCGGTGTCCAGGACGGCGACGGTGATGCCCTTGCCCTTGGTGGTCTGCCAGGCCTCGTCGAGGTGCAGGGCGGACAGGCCCCACTGCTGGGCGCGGATACCGTCCGCGTACGCGGTCGTGGACGGCAGCAGGGCGAGCGAGCCGGCGAGCAGCAGGCTCACCGCGGCCCCGGTTGCGCGGCGCTTCATGAGGGCGTCTCCGTTGCCGGTCCTGCGATGTTCTGGCGCAGTCGCCGTTCGATGCGGTCGGCCAGACCCTCCGCCTCGTTGCCGAGGCCGGCCTGGGCCGCGGCCGTGGTGGCGCCGGACGCCTCGGCGTCGGCGGCGGGCTGCGGGGTGTCGACGGTACGGCCGTCGGCCCAGCCGGAGACGGCGTAGGCGACGACCGGGGCGTCGGTGAGCACGGAGATCGTCCAGGAGGCGCGCTGGTGCGGGCCGAACCGCTCGGCGGCGGTGCCCTTCGCGGCGAACGGCAGGGGCAGCAGGTCGGCACGGCGGTCCAGGCGCTCGTCCGTGAACCGCTTGGCGAGGGCGGCCATCCCGGCCGAGTCGGCCTTCGTGAACAGCAGGCCGACGGTCGTCACGTAGCTCTGGGTGGCGTCGGTGTAGGTGGCGCGGATCAGGCGCTGGCAGCCGACGGGGGCGAGTGTCTTGCGCAGCAGCGGGTCGAAGGCGTCGGCGCAGCCGGTGGCCGGGGCGACCGCGATCCGGGTCCAGGTGCGGTCGGCTCCGCCGGGGCCGGCGCCGGTGCCCTGCACGGTGCGCGGGAACAACTCGTCGACGGGCACGTTGTGCCAGAGGCCGGCGGCGGAGCTGAAGCTGGTCGCCGCGCCCGGGTCGCCGCCGTCGTCGATGATCCAGCCGCCGGTCACCGCGCCGCCGATGAGACCGAGGCCGAGGACCATGCAGGCGGCTGCAGCGGCGGTGCGAGGCGCCAGGCGAGCGGCCAACGACAGCCCCCGCCCACGCTCGTCGTACCCCTCGGGCTCACCGAACGTCACAACGGGCCGCTCCCGGCCGGGAGTTCCCGCGGAGGCGGTCCAGGACATCGAGGGGTCCGGGGCGGGGTTGAGGGGCTGGGGCGGCGGGGCGGTGTCGCGGTGGGAAGGTGGAGCGGGGGCGGGATGCGGCACGGTGCCGGAGTCCGGCCGGGCCGAGGCCGGAGCGGCCGACGGCCGCGGCGGCGCTCCCGCCGCCGGGTGCGCGGGACCGTCGACGGCCGGGAACGCCGTACCGGTAGCCGACGAAGCGGCGGGACGCGTCTGGGCACCGCTGTCCGGGAGCCCCACCGGACGCGACGGACCGGAGGCCGCCGGCCCACCCGGCCGATGCGGTACCTCGCCTCCTGGGGCACCGGCCGCCGGAGGCACCGTGGGACGCGGCGGAGCGGTCGGCGCCGGACCGCCCGACGGACGCGAGGGAACACCGGCCGCCGCGGGCCCCGCCGGACGCGGGGGTGTTCCGGCCGCCCCCGGACCGCTCGACGGACGCGAGGGAACACCGGCCGCCGCGGGCCCCGCCGGACGCGGGGGAGCGGTCGGCGCCGGACCGCCCGTCGCACGGGAGGAAGGCCCCGCGGGACGCGAGGGAACTTCGGCCGCCGCGGGCCCGGCCGGGCGCGGTGCGGCACCCGCCGCCGGAGGATCCGCGGGACGCGAGGGTGTACCGGTCGCCGGAGGGCTCGTCGGACGCGGCGGTGCGCCTGCCGTCACGGCGTCCGTCGGACGCGGTGGTGTGTCGGGGGACGGAGGCTGTGGCGGGCGGGGTGGCTGTGGGGCGGCCTTCGGAGGTGTCGTGGGGCGGGGCGGGGCGGTCGGGACGGGGAACGTCCGCATGTGCGGGCTCCACGCGCTGCCCGAGGCCGGCGCGCCGAAGGTGGTGGTCGGGTAGTCGCCGCGCGGCCGTTCGAGCCGTCTGGGCCCGGCCGAGCCGGTGGTGCCCCCGGTCGTGCCGTCCGACGGCGCGGACGGCGTGCCCGGGCGCGCGGCCGACGGGCCCGTGGCTCCGCGCCGCTCGTCCGACGACGGCTCCGGTTCCGACGCCGCGCGCAGGGGGCGCAGCGGGGCGGTCGGTTCCGCCCCGGAGTCCGCGCGCCGCGGCGACGGGCCCGAACCGTACGACAGGCGGAACGGCGCGGTACGCCCGGTCTCCCGCCCGGGGGACGCGGGCGGCACAGCGCGGCCGGACTCCCGAGCCGAGGAGGCCGCAGGCCCCCGTCGACCGGTCTCCCCACCCGCGAACGCCGACGGTGCCGGCGGCACCGCCCGACCGGGCTCCCGGTCGAAAGCCGTCGGGGGTGCGTCCGGGA
This sequence comes from Streptomyces sp. NPDC001714, assembly GCF_042892755.1. Lineage (NCBI taxonomy): Bacteria > Bacillati > Actinomycetota > Actinomycetes > Kitasatosporales > Streptomycetaceae > Streptomyces > Streptomyces sp. NPDC001714. The sequence goes on along the minus strand of NZ_JBIAUL010000013.1, from coordinate 40,967 downwards.
AGCGGGCCGAGGCCGGTGGTGGGGGCGGGGACGTGGTGGGGGTGCTCCGGGGCGGCTGGTCCTGCGGGGGTCGGAGGCTGGGACGGCGGGGCCGAACGATGCGTTCGGCGGACGTCGAGCGGCCGACAGCCCGGTCCCCCGCACCCTGTTCGACCTGCCCCACCGCACCGCCCCGGCTCGTCCGCTCATCACGACTCTGCTGCCCACCGGGCCGTCCCGGCAGCTGGTCCTGCCCGGAGGTCCCGGCCCCGCCAGTGGATACGTCCGGCCGCTGCGACCGGTTCACCCGGCTCGGCCGGTCGAAGAACCCGGGCCGGTCCGCCCGGCGGGACGCGTCGGCCGTGCCCGGGACAGCGCCCCGGCCGTCGCCGTCGTACCCCGGTCGATCCGATCGGCCGGACACGTGGGCCGCGTGCGGGACATCGCCCCGGCCGTTCCCGCCGTTGCCCGGCCGGGCCCCGTCGGCCGTTGGCGCGGGCTCCCCGGCGGGCTCCGTCGGGGCGGGGCCGGGCGCGGGGCGTCGCGGGTTCGGGGCGTGCTGCGCTTCGCCGCTCATGCCCCCCCGTTTCCTCGTGCCCGGGCCAACTCCTCGTACGGGCCGTCGTGCTCCCCGGCGCGAAGGCGTCCGCCCCCGGGCACGCATACCCGCACGCGCGGATCCGTATCCCGGCGCGGGTCAGGCGGCCGGGCCGTTCCGCCGTACCTGCGCGTCACTCTACGGCTTGTGCGAGCGCGAACGGCAACCAGTCCGCGGGCCCGCGGCTTCTGCCCGGATCGTCCCCCTACCCTGCGGTAATCCTGTCTGGCAGGCTTCGTTCATGACTGCGCGCGCCGCCGACCGGGCCCGTTACGACCGGGCCACCGCCCACCTCGACGCCCCTCTCGCGATCGTGGATCTGGAGGCCTTCGACGCCAACGCGGACGATCTCGTGCGCCGGGCCGGCGGCAAGCCGATCCGGGTCGCGAGCAAGTCCGTGCGCTGCCGCCACCTGCTGGAACGGGTCCTCGCGAAGGAGGGCTTCGCGGGGATCATGTCGTTCACGCTCGCGGAGTCGCTGTGGCTCGCGCGGTCGGGGTTCGACGACGTCCTGCTGGCGTATCCGTCCGCCGACCGGAGCGCGTTCGCGGAGCTGGCCGCCGATCCGAAGCTGGCCGCCGCCGTGACCGTGATGATCGACGACCCGGCGCACCTCGACCTGATCGACGCCGCCCGTGACGGCGGCAGCGAAGTGGTCCGGGTCTGCCTGGAGTTGGACACCTCGCTGAAGCTGTTCGGGGGCCGGGTGCGGGTCGGGGCCCGGCGCTCGCCGCTGTACTCCCCCGTCCAGCTCGCCGACCTGGCCCGGACCGTGGCCCGGCGGCCGGGCTTCAGGCTGGTCGGGATCATGGGGTACGAGGGGCACATCGCCGGCGTCGGGGACGACGTCGCCGGCCGGCCGCTACGCTCCCGCGCGGTGCGGCTGATGCAGGCCACCGCCCGCCGTGAACTGGCCGAGCGGCGCGGCGCGGTGGTGCGGGCGGTCCGGGCGGTGGCGCCGGACCTGGAGTTCGTCAACGGCGGCGGCACGGGCAGTGTGCAGACCACGGCGGCAGAGGACGCGGTCACCGAGATAGCGGCCGGATCGGGTCTGTACGTGCCGCGCCTCTTCGACAACTACACGTCGTTCACCGGCCGTCCGGCCGCGCTCTTCGCCATGCCGGTGGTACGGCGCCCCGGTGTCGGGGTCGTGACGGTCCTCGGCGGCGGCTACCCGGCCTCGGGCGTCGCGGGCCCGGACCGGCTCCCGGTGCCGTACCTGCCGGAGGGGCTGTCGTACGACGCCCAGGAGGGTCCCGGCGAGGTGCAGACCCCGCTGCTCGGCGCCGCCGCTGACGACCTGCTGATCGGCGACAAGGTGTGGTTCCGGCATGCCAAGGCGGGCGAGCTGTGCGAGCGGTTCGCCGAGCTGCAGCTGGTCGAGGGCGACCGGGTGACGGCGACCGTACCGACGTACCGGGGTGAAGGTCACACCTTCCTCTGACCTCTAACCGACCGGGCGGATGCCGCTGGTGATCTTGTCCATGTCGGACAGCGGCGGTCCGTCCGGGCCCGCGTCGAAGACCAAGCGGACGACGGCCGGGGCCGGGACGCCGGTGGCGGACGGGAAGGCCACGGACTGGACGTAGCCGCCCGGTCCGTCGGCGGTCCGTACCCGCCAGCGGACCAGGTAGCCGTCGCGGCCCGCCACCGCGACCCGTCCGGACCTGACGACCTGGTGGGACCGGATGCCGCCGAAGGGCCGCCGGCCACCGGGATCGTGGCCGTAGGCCGCCTCGGCCGCGTCGGGTACGTCCCGTTCGGCGGCGGTGCGCGGGGAGGCGCCGTCGGCGCTGCCCGCCGTACCGCTGAGGACCTGGCCGTGCCGGCACCGGCCGGTGTGGGCCGGGCAGGCGTAGGTGCCGTCGGTGGTCATCACGACGTCGTCCTGGGCGAGGTACGAGGAGCCGGTCCAGCCGGCCGGCACCGGCAGGGTGATGCCGTTGAGCTGGTCGACGACGAGCGACGGGGGCGCCGCCGCGCTGGGGGCGGCGCGGACCGTGGTGTCGGCTCCGCCGCTCGCCTCGTCGGTGCGGAGCACGGTCGCGCCGGAGACTATCGCCGTCGCCAGCACGGCAGCGGCGGACGTCAGCGCGACCGCCTTGGCCCGTCCGGACGCCCGTGCCGCCGGGGTAGGCGGCACGGGGAGGCCGGACGGGGTGCGCCGGTGCTCGGTCCAGTCCCGTCCGTCCCACCAGCACTCCAGGTGCGGGGCCTCGGGGTCGGCGTACCAGCCGGGCGGCGGCGTCATGCTCACTCCCGCACTGTAGGACGGGGGTCGGGGTCCGTACACGGACTCCTAGAGGGGCGTGACGTACGCCCCAGAGATCCCGCCGTCCACCAGGAAGTCGCTGGCGTTGACGAAGGAGGAGTCGTCGCTGGCCAGGAAGGCGACGGCGGCGGCGATCTCCTCGGCCTCGGCGAACCGGCCGAGCGGGATGTGCACCAGGCGGCGTGCGGCCCGCTCGGGGTCCTTGGCGAACAGCTCCTGCAGCAGGGGGGTGTTGACCGGTCCGGGGCAGAGCGCGTTGACGCGGATGCCCTCCCGGGCGAACTGCACGCCCAGTTCACGGGACATGGCCAGGACCCCGCCCTTGGAGGCGGTGTAGGAGATCTGACTCGTCGCCGCGCCCATCCGGGCCACGAAGGACGCCGTGTTGATGATGGAGCCCTTGCCCTGCTGCCTCATGTAGGGGATGGCGGCCTTGCAGCACAGGTAGACGGAGGTGAGGTTGACCTCCTGGACGCGCTTCCAGGCCTCCAGTCCGGTCTCCAGGATGGAGTCGTCGTCGGGCGGCGAGATACCGGCGTTGTTGAAGGCGATGTCGACGCTGCCGTAGGTGTCGAAGGCCGTCTTGAACAGCGCCTCGACCTGCTCGGCGTCGGTGACGTCGACCTTGACGAAGAGGCCGCCGACCTCCTCGGCGGCGGCCTTGCCGCGGGTCTCGTCGACGTCGCCGCAGACGACGTGGGCGCCCTCGGAGGCCAGCCGCCGCGCGGTGGCGAGGCCGATGCCGCTGCCGGCTCCGGTGATGACGGCGGTACGGCCGACGAGCCGGCGGCAGACGATGTCAGGGGTCTCAGCGGTCACTGTGCGGGGCCTTCCGTGCTGATGAAGACGTTCTTGGTTTCGGTGAAGGCGGTGAGCGCGTCCGGGCCGAGCTCGCGGCCGATCCCCGACTGCTTGAAGCCGCCGAAGGGGGTCCAGTAGCGGACGCTGGAGTGGGAGTTGACGGACAGGTTGCCGGCCTTGACGGCCTGGGAGACGCGCAGGGCGCGGCCCACGTCGCGGGTCCAGATCGAGCCGGAGAGGCCGTAGTCGGTGTCGTTGGCGAGCCGGATCGCGTCGGCCTCGTCCTCGAACGGGATGACGACGGCGACCGGTCCGAAGACCTCCTCGGCGGCCACGCGCGCGCGTGGGTCGACGCCGGTGAGGACGGTCGGCGGGAACCAGAAGCCGGGGCCCTCGGGCGCCTTGCCCCGGACGCCGGGCGCGTCCGCGTCGACGTACGAACGGACCCGCTCCAGCTGGGCCTTGGAGATCAGCGGGCCCATGTCCGTCCGCTCGTCGGCCGGGTCGCCGACGGTGACGGACTCGATCGCGGGGGCGAGGAGCTCCAGGAAGCGGTCGTAGGCCGGGCGTTGGACGAGGATGCGGGTGCGGGCGCAGCAGTCCTGGCCGGAGTTGTCCAGGAAGGACATGGGGGCGGCGGCCGCGGCGGCCTCGATGTCGGCGTCGGCGAAGACGAGGTTGGGGCTCTTGCCGCCGAGTTCGAGGGTCACGCGCTTCACCTGGTCGGCGCAGAGCGCCATGATGCGCCTGCCGATCCGGGTGGAGCCGGTGAACACGATCTTGGCGACGCCGGGGTGGCGGACCAGGGCCTCGCCCGCGATGTCGCCGCGGCCGGGCAGCACCTGGAAGAGGTGCTCGGGCAGGCCCGCCGTCAGGGCGAGTTCGGCGAGGCGGAGGGCGGTGAGCGGGGTCGTCTCGGCGGGCTTGAGGAGGACGGCGTTGCCGGCGGCGAGGGCGGGGGCGGTGCCCCAGGCCGCGATGGGCATGGGGAAGTTCCAGGGGGCGATGACGCCGACGACTCCGAGGGGTTCGAGGAGGGTGACGTCGAGGCCGCCGGGGACCGGGATCTGACGGCCGGTGAGCCGTTCCACTCCCCCGGCCGCGTAGTCGAGCAGGTCCCGGACGTTGCCTGCCTCCCATCGCGCGTTGCCGATGGTGTGTCCCGCCTCCCGGACCTCCGACCGGGCGAGTTCCTCCCGGTGTTCGTCGACGGTGACGGCGAACCGGCGCAGCAGCCGGGCCCGTTCGCCGGGTGCGAGGGCGGCCCACCGCTCCTGGGCCCGCGCGGCCCGTCGTACGGCGGTGTCGATGTCCTCCTCCACGGCCCCCGGGACGGTCGCGATCACCTCCTCCGTGGCCGGGTTGAGGACGTCGAGTTCGTACTGTTGCGACAAGGGGTGCCTCACATGCGTTCGAAGGAGCGGCGCAGCTCCCAGTCGGTCACCGCGGCGTCGAAGGCCTCCAGCTCGACGCGGGCCATGTTGCGGTAGTGCGCGACGACCTCGTCCCCGAAGGCGGCCTTCGCGACGGGGCTGTTCTCCCAGAGCTCGGCGGCCTCGCGGAGGGTGGTCGGGACGTGGGCGAAGTCGGCGGTGTAGGCGTTGCCGGCGCAGGCTTCGGGCAGTTCCAGCTGCTGCTCGATGCCGTACAGCCCGGCCGCGACCAGGCCGGCGACGGCGAGGTGCGGGTTGACGTCGCCGCCGGGCAGCCGGTTCTCGAACCGCAGCGAGCGGCCGTGGCCGACGACGCGCAGCGCACAGGTGCGGTTGTCCTGGCCCCAGGCGACGGCGGTCGGGGCGAAGGAGCCCGGCTGGAACCGCTTGTAGCTGTTGATGTTGGGGGCGTAGAGGAGCGAGAAGTCGCGGAGGGCGGCGAGCTGCCCGGCGAGGAAGTGCCGCATCACGTCGGACATGCCGTGCCCGTCGGAGGCGGCGAAGACGTTGTGGCCGTCCGCGTCCGTCAACGACAGGTGGATGTGGCAGGAGTTGCCCTCCCGCTCGTTGTACTTGGCCATGAAGGTGAGGGAGACGCCCTCCTGGGCGGCGATCTCCTTGGCGCCGGTCTTGTAGATGGCGTGCTGGTCGCAGGTGACAAGGGCCTCGTCGTAGCGGAACGCGATCTCGTGCTGCCCGGGGTTGCACTCCCCCTTGGCGGACTCGACGGTCAGTCCGGCGCCCGCCATCTCGTTGCGGATCCGGCGGAGCAGGGGCTCGATCCGGCCGGTCCCCAGCACCGAATAGTCGATGTTGTACTGGTTGGCCGGGGTCAGCCCCCGGTAGTTCGCGTCCCACGCAGCCTCGTAGGTGTCCTTGAACACGATGAACTCCAGCTCCGTACCGACCTGTGCGGTGTAGCCGAGTTCGGCGAGGCGCTCCAGCTGGCGGCGGAGGATCTGCCGGGGCGCGGCGACGACCGGGGAGCCGTCGTTCCAGGCGAGGTCGGCGATGAGCATCGCGGTGCCGGCATTCCAGGGCACACGGCGGAGGGTGGCGAGGTCGGGGTGCATGGCGAAGTCGCCGTAGCCACGGTCCCAGGAGGACATCGCGTAGCCGTCGACGGTGTTCATCTCGGTGTCGACGGCGAGGAGGTAGTTGCAGCCCTCGGTGCCGTGGCGCAGGACCTCGTCGAGGAAGAAACGGGCGGCGAACCGCTTGCCCTGCAACCGCCCTTGCATGTCGGGGAAGGCCAGGACGACAGTGTCGATCTCACCGCTGGCGACGTGGGTGTGCAGTTCCTCGACGCTCAGCGGGGGTGTGCGGTCTGCCACGGGAGCTCCTTCGGCTTCTTTCGCGATGGTGCTGCGCTTCTGCGGCCGGGTGGGGGGCTCTAAGGTATTGAAGAGAACCATTGCTTGGGAAGGGGGTACGGCCATATGTCGCTGGACGCGGACGGCGCCCTCGACGACCCGTTGACTCCGGTGCTGCGACCGGTGCGGGCGGGCAACGGCTTCGAGGAGGCGCTGGAGCAGATCCTGCAGGTCGTCCGGCTGGGCCTGGTCCCGGGCGGCGAGCGGCTGCCCGCCGAGCGGGTGCTGGCGGAGCGGCTCGGGATCAGCCGGGTGACGCTGCGCGAGGTCCTGAAGGTGCTTCAGGACCAGGGCCTGGTGGAGTCCCGGCGCGGGCGGTACGGCGGGACGTTCGTGCTGCCGCGCACGGACGCGGGCGGCGAGGACGAGCTGCGGCGCCGGATCGCCGAGGTCGACATCGAGGACGTGCTGCGCTTCCGCGAGGTCCTCGAGGTGGGTGCGGCGGGCCTGTGCGCGGCGCACGGGCTGACCGGCGAGCAGGCGCTCCGCCTCCGCGAGGCGCTGGCCCGCACCCACGAGGCACCGCTGGCGGACTACCGCCGCCTGGACACCCTGCTCCACCTGACGATCGCCGAACTGTGCGGCTCCCCCTCCCTCACCGCCCAGTACGCGGCGGTACGGGCCACGGTCAACGACCTCCTCGACTGCATCCCGCTCCTGGTCCGCAACCTGGAGCACTCGCAGCGCCAGCACATCGCGCTGGTGGAGGCGGTGCTGGACGGGGACGCGGACGGCGCGCGGGAGATGATGCGGGAGCACTGCGCGGGGACGGCGGCGCTGCTGCGGGGCTTTCTGGCGTAACGGCCCACAGGCATGCCATAAAGGTACGCACGCACACCTTTATGCAACGGGAGGGGTCCATGACCGGACGGCCGCTGATCGGCGTGAGCACATACCTGGAGGCCGGGACGCGCTGGGGCGTCTGGGAGCTGGAGGCGGCCCTGCTGCCGGCCGGCTACCCGCGCCTGGTGCAGCGGGCGGGCGGGCTGGCCGCGATGCTGCCGCCGGACGACCCCGGGCACGCGGCGGCGACCGTGGCCCGGCTGGACGGCCTCGTGATCGCGGGCGGCCCGGACGTGGAGCCGGTCCGTTACGGCGCCGAGCCGGATCCCCGCACCGGCCGGCCCGCCCGCGCCCGGGACGCGTGGGAGCTGTCCCTGATCGACGCGGCACTGGCGGCCGGGCTGCCGCTGCTCGGCATCTGCCGGGGCATGCAGCTCCTGAACGTCGCCCTCGGCGGCACCCTGGTGCAGCACATCGACGGCCACGCGGAGGTGCCCGGCGTCTTCGGCCGCCACGACGTCAAGCCGGTCCCCGGTACGCGGTACGCCGAGACGGTCCCGGAGGAGACCGCCGTGCCCACCTTCCACCACCAGGCGGTGGACCGCCTCGGGGAGGGGCTGCTCGCGTCTGCGCACGCGGCGGACGGCACGGTCGAGGCGGTGGAGCTGGCCGCCGAGCGCGGGTGGGTCCTCGGGGTGCAGTGGCATCCGGAGATGGGGGAGGATCTGCGGGTGATGCGGGCGCTGGTCGCGGCCGCGTCGGCGTCCTGAGCCGGGTTTTCGCCCCCGCCGCCCCTACCCGTCCCGTCCTCCAGGGGGCGTACCCCCTTCGACCGCCCGCTTCGGGGGCTGCCGCCCCCGCACCCCCGCATCGGCCTGAACGGCCTCGTCCTCAAACGCCGGACGGGCTGGAATGTGGCGCCGGCCGACCGTCATCCTCAAACGCCGAACGAACCGGAGGGTCCGCTCCCCTCCAAACCCCAGACAGGCCGGAGGGCACGCCCCCCAAAAACCAGACAGGCCGGACGGCACGCCCCCCCCAAAAAAAACCAGACAGGCCGGAGGGCGCGCTCCCCCAAACACCAGACAAGCCGGATAGATCCCCCCAAACAGCAGACGGGTCGGACGGCACACCCCCCCCAACACCGGACGGGTCGGGTCGCGGGCTCCCCCCAAACACCAGACAAGCCGGACGGCACGCTCACCCAAACACCAGACAAACCGGACAGCACGCCCCCCAAAAAACCCAGACGGGTCGGACGGCACGCCCCCCAACACCAGACGGGTCGGATCGCGGGCTCCCCCCAAACACCAGACGGGTCGGGTCGCGGGCTCCCTTTCAGGTGACCGAGTCGGGTGGTGGGTGGGCGGAGGGTTCGGGGGTTCAGGGGGCGGAGCCCCCTGGGGCCGTCAGCCGCGGGTCAGGGAGAGGAGCTCGCGGGCCGGGCCGGTCGGGCGGTGGCCTGTTGGCCAGACCGCTCGTAGGTCGCGGCGCAGTGCGATGCCCTCCAGCGGGATGCTGACCAGCCGTCGCATCGACAGCTCCTCCCCCACCGCCAGTTCGCTGAGGACCGCCGGACCCGCGCCGCTGACCGCCGATGCCTTCACGGCCGTGGTCGACGACAGTTCGATCAGCGGGCGGGCCAGGCCGCCCAGCGCCGCGTCGAGGACCTGGCGGGTACCGGAGCCGCGTTCGCGGAGGATCAGCGGGGTCGCCGCCAGCTCCTCCGCGGCGAGCGGGCGTCGGCGACGGGCCCAGGGGTGGGCGGGCGCGACCACGACGATCAGGCGGTCGTGGGCTATCACCGCCGAGTCCAGGCCGTGCGGGACCGTCAGGCCCTCCACGAAACCCAGGTCCGCCTCGTCCGCGAGCAGCCGTTCCGCCACCGCCGCCGAGTTGCCGGCGAGCAGGGACACCGCCGTATCGGGGCGCTGGGCGCGCAGCGCGAGCAACCAGCCGGGGAGCAGGTACTCGGCGATGGTCATGCTCGCCGCGACCCGCAGCCGCGAGTCCCGCCGGTCCCGGAGCGCCTGCGTCCCGGCGTCGAAGGCCTCCGCCGCCTCCACCACCCGCCGCGCCCAGTCGGTCACCAGCGCCCCCGCGTCCGTGAGCCGGGAGCCACGCGGTGACCGGTCCACCAGGGCCACGCCCAGCTGCCGTTCCATGGAGCGGATCCGGCTGCTGGCCGCCGGCTGGGTGATGCCGACCTCCCGCGCCGCCGCCCCGAGGCTGCCCAGCCGCGCCACCGCCAGCAGCAGCTCCAGCGCGCCGAGGTCCGGCACCCGGTGCGCCAGCGTGCCGCCGCCCGCCCGTTCCTCCGTCTCGCTCATAAGACCAGCTTATGCCCCCATAGAGAAGGACTCCCTGGTCGCGGCCCCACAACGGCAGGACCGTGGACTCATGGTCATCGCAGTCCGGAATCTCGGCCCCAACTGGTACGCGTCCGTCATGGGCACCGCAGCCCTCGCCCTCGGCGGTGCCGCACTCGGCGCCGACGGCCCGCGCGAGCTCTTCGTCGGCATCTGGGCGCTGTCCCTGGTGCAGCTCCTGGTCCTGCTGGCCGCCCGCGCCCTGCACTGGGCCTACCACCGCGACCAGGCCCTCGCCCACCTCCGCGACCCCGCGGTCGCCCCCTTCTACGGGTGCCTGGCCATGGCCCTGCTCGCCGTCGGCGGCGGCGCCCTCGCCCTCGGGCGGAACTGGATCGGCGAGCCGGCCGCCGTCGCGCTCGACTCCGTGCTGTTCGTCGCCGGTACCGCGGTGGGACTCGTGGCCGCCGTCGCCGTGCCGTACCTGCTGGCCGTACGCCACCGGGTCGAGCTCGGTCAGGCCTCCCCGGCGTGGTTGCTGCCGCTGGTCGCGCCCATGGTGTCGGCCGCGCTCGGGCCGCAGCTGGTCCCGCGTCTGCCGCCCGGGCAGCCCCGCGAGGCCCTGCTCTACGGCTGCTTCGCGCTCTTCGGGCTGAGCCTGCTGGCCACGCTGCTGATGCTGACGCTCGTCTTCGCCCGGCTGGTCACCGGCGGTCCGCTGCCCCCCGTTCTGACGCCGACGATCTTCCTGGTGCTGGGCCCGCTCGGGCAGTCCACGACGGCGGTGGGCGCCTTCGCGGACCTCGCCCCCGGCGTCGTACCGGCACCGTACGCGGCGGGTTTCGGCCTCCTCGCCGTGCTGTACGGCGTTCCGGTCATGGGGTTCGCGCTGCTGTGGCTGGCGCTGGCGAGCGCGCACGTGGTGCGGGCCCGGCGGCACGGCATGCGGTTCGCCATGACCTGGTGGGCCTTCACCTTCCCCGTGGGCACGTGTGTCACGGGCGCCACCGCGCTCGGGCGGCACACCGGGTTCTCCGGCTACCACTGGCTGGCGGTGGGTCTGTACGGCCTGCTCGTCGCCGGCTGGCTCGCGGCCGCCTCCGGCACCGTACGCGGGCTGCTCAGCGGTGAGCTGCTCGCAGGGCCTCGCCCAGCACCCGTGGCGCCTCGGCCAGTGACGGTCCGTACCACGTCAGGTGCCGTCCGCTGAGCAGTGCGCACGACAGCCCGGGGAAGGCCTCCGGGCCGTCGGCGGCGGTGAAGCGATAGGGCTCGTCCGGGAGGACGACCAGGTCGGGGGCCGCGTCGAGCAGTTCCCCGACCGGGACGCGGGGGTAGCGCTCGGGGTGGTCTCCGAAAACGTTGCGGACGCCGAGCCGGGCCAGCACGTCACCCGCGAACGTGTCCCTGCCCAGGACCATCCACGGCCGCCGCCAGATCGGTACGACCGCCGTCGCGAAAGGCTCGGGCATCGGTGCCGACCAGGCCTGCTCCGCCTCGTCCAGCCAGCGGGGGCGGCCGCTCGCCCCGCACGCGGCCAGTACTCTCGTCAGCTCGCGGAAGGCCTGCGGTACGTCCCGCACCTCCGTGACCAGGACCGCCACGCCGGCGGTGCGCAGGGCGTCCAGGTCGGGGGCGCGGTTCTCCTCCTCGTTGGCGACCACCAGGTCGGGGGCGAGGGCGAGGATGCGGTCGAGGGCGGGGTTCTTGGTGCCGCCGATGCGGGTGAGGCCGAGGCCGACGGGGTGGGTGCACCAGTCCGTGGCGCCGACGAGGACGTCAGGGAGCGTTTCTGCGATGGCCTCGGTGAGGGAGGGGACCAAGGAGACTACGCGCCGTGGTCCTGTGCGGGTACGTTGTGGCTGGTCGCGCAGTTCCCCGCGCCCCTTGCGGGGCGCTTCGGAGTGAGGCGACCGGGAACCGGGGCTGTCAGCGCTGGCGATCGTGGACTGCCTCGATGTGCTCCGCCACCGCGACCACGATGACCCGGGTGTCCGGGACCGTCGCGCGCCAGCGGTGACGGACTCCGCCGGTGAGGTAGAGGGTGTCGCCACGGCCGAGGCGGTAGGCGCGGCCCTCGGCCTCGATCTCCACGGCGCCGTCGGCGACGTACATCAACTCGTCGTTGCGGTGCTGGAATTCGCGGCCGGCGTCGTGGTCGCCGGTGAACTCCGAGGCGTGCAGCTGGTGGTGACCGCGGACCAGGGAACGCACCTGGGGTGCGAAGTCCGGCTCGGTGGCGCCGTCGGCGCGTACGACGTCGACGCTGCACGCCGGGTCGGCGGCGGCGAGGAGTTCGACGGCCGTGGTGCGCAGGGCGTCGGCGAGCTTCTCCAGGGAGGTGCGGCTGGGGCGGGCCCTGTCGTTCTCGACCTGGCTCAGGAACGGCACCGAGAGGCCGCTGCGCTCGGCCACGACGGCGAGGGTGAGCTCCAGCGCACGGCGGCGCCGCCGGACTGCCGCGCCCACCCGCACGGGCTGCTGGTCTTTGTGGTCGCCCATCGCTCCGGCTCCCTCCTTCGCTCGTCGTTCCGTCCTTCGGGTGCCCCGCTCGGGCCGGGCCCCTCCTGATGGGTTCTCTGCACCCTACGCATGTTCGGCAAACCGTTTCAGGCGGCCGTCACATCCCTGTCACGTCCGGTGAGCGCGACCCTCACAGTTCGCGCCAGTACCCGAGCTCGCCGGACTCACCGGGCGCGGCCTCCTCCTCCGGGACGAACACGCTGACCAGGAGGGCCGGACGACCGCCCGGGTCGGTGATCAGCGCGGCCAGCGGATCGGCGAAGGCCCGGCTGCCGCCGGGGGTGCGCGGACTCAGCCGGTCGGCCCGGCCGGAGGCGGGGTCGTAGGCATACGTGGACCAGCTCCCGAAGTCGTTCCGCAGGCGCTGGCCCTCGATCAGGACGAGAGGGCGCCCCACGAGTTCAATGCGTGCGCGGTCGCCGATGTTCCCGGCGGTGCCCCAGGCGAGGAGTACCTGGTCGAGGCGGTGATCGGGGCCGGCCCGCCAGAGCGTGAAGTCCCGCGGGGCGGCCCGGAGTTGGCGGTCGGTGGCGCAGTCGGTGCGGTAGTGGCCGGTCAGTTCCACGGTGTCGCCGTGGATCGCGGTGACGTCGGGGGTGCCCGCGGCGCAGCGGGACAGGGTGCGGGGCGCGTCGAACGCACGGTCGGCCGTTCCGGCCAGCAGGGCTGAAAGGCTTGGGTAGTGCCGTAGCGCTATGTGGTTGGCCGGATCCTTTTCGTAGGCGAGGACCCATCCGCCTGGTGCCGTCGGCGTGCAGGGAGGGCTGACTGGTGCCGGGGCCGAAGTCGTCAGAGGCTACGGCCCCCGCTGGGTCCGGAGCGGGGTGGGCGGGGTGGACTTCACCACACGGGCGGCCGCACGGGGAGCCCGTCGCCGTCAGTGCCGTACGGCATGATGCCTGGCGTGACCGCACGACTGATGCTTCTCGACACCGCCTCGCTGTACTTCCGCGCCTACTTCGGCGTCCCGGACTCCGTGAAGGCGCCGGACGGCACGCCGGTGAACGCCGTACGCGGGCTGCTGGACTTCATCGACCGGCTGGTCAAGGACCACCGCCCGGACCTGCTGGTGGCCTGCATGGACGCCGACTGGCGGCCGCAGTGGCGGGTCGACCTCATCCCCTCCTACAAGGCGCACCGGGTCGCCGAGGAACACGAGACGGGGCCGGACGAGGAGCAGGTGCCGGACACCCTCTCCCCGCAGGTGCCGGTCATCGAGGAGGTGCTGGACGCGCTCGGCATCGCCCGGGTCGGTGTCGCCGGGTACGAGGCCGACGACGTGATCGGCACCTTCACCGCGCGCGCCGCGGGCCCGGTGGACATCGTCACCGGCGACCGCGACCTCTACCAGCTGGTGGACGACGCGCGTGGGGTGCGGGTGCTGTACCCGCTGAAGGGTGTCGGCACGCTGCAGACGACCGACGAGGCGTGGCTGCGCGAGAAGTATGGGGTCGACGGAGGCGGGTACGCGGACCTGGCACTGCTGCGCGGCGACCCGAGCGACGGCCTGCCGGGGGTGCCGGGCATCGGCGAGAAGACGGCGGCGAAGCTCCTCGCCGAGTTCGGCGACCTGGCCGGGATCATGGCCGCGGTCGACGACCCGAAGGCAAAGCTCACGCCGTCGCAGCGCAAGCGGCTGGACGAGGCCCGGCCGTATGTCGCCGTGGCGCCGAAGGTGGTCCGGGTCGCCGGTGACGTACCGCTGCCGGACGTCGACACAGCTCTGCCGAAGGCCCCCCGGGACCCGGCGCGGTTGAACACCCTTGCCGCCCGCTGGGGTCTGGGCGGCTCGCTGAACCGCCTGCTGGTGACGCTGGAGGCCTGAGGCCTGAGGCCTGAGGCCTGAGGCCTGAAGGAATGCTTCCGGCAAAACCCGCCCATCAAGTGTTCATGGAAGAGGTGTTAACCGGAAGGGAAGTGCTAACTTAGGTAAACCTAACCAATTGAGCAGGGAGGCCGGTCATGGCAGAGCGCCCGGGACGTAAGCCGCGTAAGCCCCATTCCGCTCAGGTGGTGCGCACCGAACGGCTGAGCCCGCACATGCAGCGCGTGGTCCTCGGCGGTGACGGGCTGGCCGACTTCGCCGCGGACACCTGCACCGATCATTACGTGAAACTCCTCTTCGGACCGGCGGGCGTCACCTATCCGGAGCCCTTCGACCTGGAGCGGATCCGCGCCGAGTTCCCCCGCGAGCACTGGCCGGTGACCCGCACCTACACCGTGCGCTCCTGGAATCCCGAACACCGGGAGCTGACCCTGGACTTCGTGGTGCACGGCGACGAGGGCCTGGCCGGGCCGTGGGCCTGCCGTGTGCAGCCCGGCGAGACCGTGCGCTTCATGGGCCCCGGCGGCGCCTACGCCCCCGACACGGGCGCCGACTGGCATCTGCTCGCCGGTGACGAGAGCGCGCTGCCGGCGATCGCCCGCGCTGTGGAGTCCCTGCCGGCCGGGGCGAAGGCGTTCGCCTTCGTCGAGGTCTCCGGCCCCGAGGAGGAGCAGAAGATCGACTCCGATGTGGAGGTCGTCTGGCTGCACCGGGGCGAACGGCCGGTCGGCGAGGCCCTGGTCGCCGCCGTACGGGCGCTGGACTTCCCGGAGGGCCGGGTGCACGCCTTCGTGCACGGCGAGGCGAGCTTCGTGAAGGAGCTGCGGGCGCTGCTGCGCGTCGAGCGCCAGATCCCGCGCGAGGACCTGTCGATCTCCGGTTACTGGCGTCTCGGTCACAACGAGGACGGCTGGCAGGCCTCCAAGCGCGAGTGGAACGCCCGGATCGAGGCGGAGCAGGAGGGCGGCGCGGCCGCGGCCTGAGCGGACCGGCGGCACCTCGCGAGGAGGTGCCGCCGCCCTTTGCCGGTCACTCCGACCGCCGGCGCGACGCGCGGGTCACACCGACCGCTGATACGACCTGAAGGTCCTGATCGACAGCCACACGGCCGCCACCGCCAGCGCCAGCAGCGCCCCGCCGCGGCCGAGCACCGCACCCCAGTCGGGGTCCGCCGACAGCGCCGAACGGCTCGCCACCATCGCCCAGTTGAGCGGGTTGAAGTCGGCGATGTGCCGCATCCAGCCGGGCATCTGGGACGGCGCCATGAACGCGCTGGACAGGAAGGTCAGCGGGAGCAGCAGGAAGGTGTTGATCCCGATGATCGACTCTCGCTCCCGCACCAGCATGCCGAGCGCGTTGGACAGCGCGCCGAAGATCGTGCCGAGCAGTACCGCGGCCACGAGCAGGACGGCTGTGCCACCGATTCCACCCGGGTAGTCGGCGCCGCCCAGCAGGCCGAGCAGCACGATGATCAGTGACTGGCCGGCGGTGACCAGGCCGTTGTTCACCACGTTGCCGTTCATCAGCGCGGCCCTGCTGACCGGTGTGGTCAGGAACCGGTTGAGGGTGCCGCGCTGGATCTCCTCCAGGGTGCCCATGCCCGCCCACATGTTGGAGCTGAGGGCGCTCATCACGACCACGCCCGGCACCAGGTAGTCGAGGTAGGAGGTGGTGCCGAAGCCGCCCAGCTCGACGACCTTCCTGAAGAGGTTGCCGAACAGGAACAGCCAGATCACCGGCTGGATCAGGGTGATGACGGCGAACGCCGGCTGCCGGGCGAACACCACCAGCTGGCGCTGGGTCATGTACCAGGTCTGGGACAGGGCGTTGCTCATCGCGCACCTCCGGCCAGGGTGAGGGAGCCGGAGTCGGCGGTGTCGGCCTCCGCGTAACGGCGGCCGGCGTAGCGCAGGTAGACGTCGTCGAGGGAGGGCCGGGCGACGGTCGCGGCGACCACGGTCACCCCGGCCCGCTCCAGGGCGGCCAGCAGCGCCGGCATCGCGGCGGCCCCGTCGTCGGCGCGGGCGCTGATCCGACGCCCGTCGAACAGCGCCTCGTGCACGCCCGGCAGTCCGGTCAGCGCGCCCGTGAGCAGGGTGCGGCCGGCTTCCCCGGGCGCCTCGCGCAGCTCCACGTGGACGGCGTCGCCGCGCAGTTCGCCCTTGAGGGAGTCGGGGGTGCCCTCGACCACGACCCGGCCGCGGTCGACGATCGCGATCCGTTCGGCGAGCCGGTCGGCCTCCTCCAGGTAGTGCGTGGTGAGCAGGATGGTCAGGCCCTCCTGGCCGGCCAGCCGGCCGATCTCGTCCCACATCGCGGTGCGGGCCTCGGGGTCGAGACCGGTGGTGGGCTCGTCGAGGAAGAGCACCTCGGGGCGGTGGACCAGGCCGAGGGCCACGTCGAGCCGGCGCCGCATGCCGCCGGAGTAGCCCTTGACCTGGCGGCCGGCGGCCTCGGTGAGGGTGAAGCGGTCCAGTAGCTCGTCGACCCGGCGATTCAGCCCGGCCCCGCGCAAACCGTAGAGCCTGCCCTGGAGTTGGAGGTTCTCCCGGCCGGTGGCGACCGGGTCGGCGCCGGAGTTCTGGGCCACCACGCCGATCGCGCGGCGCACCCGGTCGGGGTGGCGCAGCACGTCGTGGCCGGCCACGGTGGCGGTGCCCGAGTCCGGGCGGGCCAGGGTGGTGAGGATCTTGACGGTGGTGGACTTGCCGGCGCCGTTGGGCCCGAGGAGCCCGAAGACGGTGCCGGGTTCGACGGTGACGTCCATGCCGTTCAGCGCGGTGACGTCACCGGGATAGGTCTTGATCAGCTGGCGCGCCTGCACTGCGGGCGCACGGGTGTTCATGACAGGGCTCTCCTGAATGAGCGGATGACAGATGACAGGGGATGACAGCTGATCCACCTGAGGAGCGCCGGGCTATCCTGGATGTGCCGCACCTCGATCGCCCGGATCTGCCCCACGGCGGATTCAGCTCGGGGTCCGAGACCCTGGCGGAGCTGCTCCAACAGCTCCGCCGGGGTCTGTTTCTCTCGCAGCTTCCTCTACTGCTGTCCCACCTCCGTGAACTCCGGCGGGAACTCGCCGGTCTCGTGGAACCGGCGCCAGCCCTCGACGCCCGGCAGCGAACCGTCCCGTATCTCCCGCACGAAGCCGCGGACCCAGTCCGTCTGCGCCTCCAGCATGTGCAGGTGGTACTCGACCTCGACGACGAAGAGCCGGGGCAGCGTCTCGTGCAGCTTCTCGAGCACGGCCCTGCCGCCGGCGACCTCCACCTCCAGGGAGCTCAGCCGCGTCTCCAGCAGGTGCGCGACCTCGTCGGGCGGCAGGGCACCCATCAGCGAGAGCGCCGTCTCGAAGATCGGGTACTCCTTCGCGGGGACGGCCATCAGATCGGACAGCCAGTGGATCATCTCCTCGCGCCCGGCGTCGGTGATGCCGTAGACCGTGCGCTCCGGGCGGTTGCCCTGCCGCTCCACGTCGGCCACCTCGACGAAGCCGTGCTTCTCCAGGTTCTGCATGACCGTGTAGAGCGAGCCGTAGTTGATCCGGGTGCTGGTGTCCTTGCCCTGACGGCGCATGGTCTGGGCGATCTCGTACGGATGCATCGGCTTCTGCCAGAGGGTCGTCAGCACGACGAGCGCCAGGGGATTGCTGAGCTTGCGCCGCTTCATCGCCACACCGATCACCTCGTCTCCGAATATCCGTGGCCGAACATATCGCGAGTCGACCGGACTCGTCAATACACACGATGTATCGCGTCTGAGCGGACTCCGCAAGGGCGTGAGGACTTGGGCCCGCCCCGGACACGCCCGCGTGACGCGTCCGAAACAGCGCGTCCCTAATTTCTGTCGCCCGACAGGAAATCAGCGCTTTCCGTCCTCGACAGGAAGTCCGCCTGACAGGCAGGTGCCGCCGTGACGACACTCGACGACCGCTCCGTGGAACCCGACGACCGCTCCCTGGAGGAGTTCGGCTACCGCCAGGAGCTGCATCGCAGCCTCGGCCGGTACGCCTCGTTCGCCGCCGGGTTCTCCTTCATCTCCGTACTGACGACCGTCTTCCAGTTCTTCGCCTTCGGGTACGCGTTCGGCGGCCCGGTCTTCTTCTGGGCCTGGCCGGCCGTCCTGGTCGGCCAGTTGCTGGTGGCCGCCTGCTTCGCCGAACTGGCGGGGCGCTACCCGATCTCCGGCGCCATCTACCAGTGGTCCTCACGCCTGTCGAACCCGTCCTTCGGCTGGTTCGCCGGCTGGATCATGGTGATCGGGCAGATCGTGGTGGTCGCGGCAGCCGCGCTCGCCCTGCAGATGGTGCTGCCCGCGCTGTGGTCCGGCTTCCAGCTGGTCGGCACTGACACCGCGGTGACCTCGGCCGACGGGGCCGCCAACGCCGCCGTGCTGGGCGTCGTCCTGCTGGTGCTGACCACCCTCGTGAACATCATGGACAACCGGGTGATGTCCGTGATCAACCGGGTCGGGGTGACCGCCGAGATCATCGGCGCGGTACTGATCATCGTGCTGCTGCTCACCCACTCCAAGCGCTCCCCCGGCATCACGTTCCACACCGGTACGGCCGCCGAGGGCGGTCTGCTGGGCGCTCTCCTGGTCGGCTCGTTCACGGCCGCGTACGTGATGATCGGATTCGACAGCGCGGGCGAGATGAGCGAGGAGACGCACCACCCGCGGCGTACGGCGCCGCGCACGATCCTCACGGCGCTGTCCGCCGCGGGCCTGCTCGGCGGCCTGGTCATCCTGGGCGGCCTGCTGGCCGCGCCCAGCCTGACCGACGGGCACCTCGGGGTCGACGGACTGAGCTACGTCCTGACCAGCAGCCTCGGGGACGGGGTGGGCCGGGTGCTGCTGGCCGACGTGGTGGTGGCGATCGCGGTGGCGACGCTGGCGATCCAGACCGCGGCCTCGCGGATGCTGTTCTCCATGGCGCGGGACGAGCAGCTCCCGTTCGCCGGCCGGCTGGCGCGGGTGAATCCGCGGACCGGGATGCCGGGCGCGCCGGCCGTGGTGGTGGGGGTGCTGGCCGCCGTGCTGCTGTTGCTCAACTTCGCCTCACCGGACGCGTTCCTGGCGATCGGGACCACGTGCATCGTGATGCTGTACCTCGCCTACGCGATGGTGACCGGGCCGCTGCTGGTGCGACGGCTGCGCGGGGAGTTCCGGGTGGAGGGGACGGACGAGACCGGCGCGCCGTTGTTCTCGCTGGGGCGGTGGGGTGTGCCGGTCAACGTGGTCGCGCTGCTGTACGGGCTGGTGATGACCGTGAATCTGGCGTGGCCTCGGGGGGCGGTGTACGACCCCAGTGGGGGCCACTGGTACTTCCGGTGGTTCACCGTGCTGTTCCTGGTCGGGACGGTGGTGGTGGGCGGCGTTTGGAGGCTCACCCGGGCGGAGTCGCGGAGTGCGGTCGCTGTGCCGGAGGCTGCGGCGTAGTCGGTCGGGGTGCGGGTGCGTGGGGGCTGGTCGCGCAGTTCCCCGCGTCCCCGAGAAAGGGGCGTCCGCCTTACCCTTGGCTGCAATGAGACGTAAGACCCCCGCCCCGCCCTCCCCGCTCCCCCAGCGTCGAGGGGTGGACCCTGTTCGGGTCCGGTTGCCCTTCTCCGAGGAGTGGGACACCGTCGGCGAATATCTCGTGGCCCGGCTCTCCGGAGCCGCACCCGGAGCCGTTGAGGAGATGCTGAACTCGGGAATGGTCGTCGATGTCGATGGACAACCCATCGCCGCCCGCACGCCCTACTCCCCCGGCCGCTACCTCTGGTTCCACCGCGACCTGCCCCCCGAGGTCCCCGTCCCCTTCCGCCTCGAAGTCGTCCACCGCGACGACCACCTCGTCGTCGCCGACAAGCCGCACTTCCTCGCCACCACCCCTCGCGGCAGCCACGTCACCGAGACCGCCCTCGCCCGGCTGCGGCGGGAGCTGGGGATTCCCGCGCTCGGCGCCGCGCACCGCCTGGACCGGCTCACGGCCGGGCTCGTGCTGTTCACCGTGCGGCCCGAGGAGCGGGGGGCGTACCAGACGCTGTTCAGCGAGCGGCGGGTGCGCAAGGAGTACGAGGCGATCGCGCCGTACGATCCGTCGCTCGCCCTTCCCCGGACCGTACGCAGCCGGATCCTGAAGGAGCGTGGGGTACCGGCGGCGCGGGAGATCGAGGGGGAGCCCAACGCGGAGACGGTCGTCGAGCTGGTCGAACGCAGAGGTGAGCTGGGACGGTACCGGCTCACCCCGCACACCGGCCAGACCCATCAACTGCGCGTGCACATGAGCGCGTTGGGCGTGCCGATCCTCGGGGATCCGCTGTATCCCGTGGTGCTGGGCCCCGTGCCGGACGGTGACTTCCGGCGGCCGCTGCAACTGCTGGCGCGGCGGCTGGAGTTCACCGATCCGGTCACGGGTTCGGAGCACCGGCTGTGCAGCGCGCGGACGCTGCGGGCCTGGGAGTCGTACCAGGCGTGGGCCGGTGACCAGGTCCCTTAACGGCCCAGCCACCAGCGGCGCAGCCTGGGCCAGATGCCGCGCGGCCTGGCCGGCTCGGAGGCGGACACGGCCACCGGCGCCGCCGGCTGGGGCTCGGGGGCCGGTTCCGGAGCGGCCGGTGCGGGTGCTGCCGGGCGGGTGATGCCGGCCTGCCAGTCGGTGCGCTGCGGGGGGACGAGGGCCGGGCTCGGCATGAGGGTGACGTCCTGCTTCGGCTTGGGGTCGAAGCGCACCGGCAGTTCCACCAGGTGCCGGGAGGCGATGGAGGCGCGCCAGCGCAGCTCCTCCTCGTCGCAGTCGAGCTGGATGTCGGAGAGCCGGGTCAGCAGCTGGTCGACCCCGACGTCGGCGATGGCACGGCCGATGTCCTGGCCGGGGCATTCGTGCGGACCGCCACCGAAGGCGAGGTGGGAGCGGTTGCCCTGCATGTTGGCGTTCAGGTCGGGGCGGACGCGCGGGTCGACGTTGCCCGGCGCGGGCGCGTAGAGCAGTCCGTCGCCCTTGCGGATGCGCTGGCCGCCGAGTTCCGTGTCCTGCTTGGCGAAGTAGGCGAAGACGGTGCTGAACGGCGGCTCGTCCCACAGGGACTGCTCGATCGCCTCGGGCACGGTCATCTGGCCGCCGTTGAGCTGGGCGCGGAAGCCGGGCTCGGTGAGGACCATGCGCAGCGCGTTGGCGAGGAGGTTGGCGGTGGTCTCGTAGGCGGCGTAGAGGACGACCCGCAGGTGCTGGGCGACCTCGTCGTCGTTGAGCCCGGCCGGGTGGTTGACGAGGTGGCTGGTGAAGTCGTCCTCGGGGCGGGACCGGCGGCGGGCGGTGAGCCGGGTCAGGCAGCCCATCACGTACTCGTTGCTGGCGATCGCGGTCTCGGTGCCCTTGAGCGCGTCCCGGGTGGCCTCCACGATCCGGTCGTTGTACTCCTCGGGCATGCCGAGCAGTTCGCACATGACGGCCATCGGCAGGTGCTCGGAGTACTGGGAGACCAGCTCGGCGCGGCCCTTCTCGCAGAACTCGTTGACCAGCAGCTGGGTGTAGCGGCCGATGAGGCGGCGGATGCTGCGGTGGTCGATGGTGGTCATGGCACCCTGGACGGCCGCCCGCAGTCGCAGGTGTTCGTCGCCCTCGGCGTGCGAGCAGATGGGCTGCCAGGCGATGTGCGGCATGAGGGGGTGGTCGGGCTTGACCATGCCCTCGCGCAGCGGGGTCCAGATCCGGCTGTCCCGGGTGAAGACGGCGGGGGTGCGGACCATCTGGAGGTTCTCGGTGAGGCCGAGGACCACCCAGATCGGTACGTCGTCGTGGAGCAGGACGGGCGCCACGGACCCGTGTTCCTCTCGCAGCTTCTCGTACAGCTCGCCCAGGTGGTCCGCGTCGGCGCCGTAGAGCCGGTGGAGTCCGCCGGGGCCGCGGTCGTGCGCCGGACAGCCGGGCGGCGGGACCGGGCCCGTGCTGGCGCCGGCCGGGAAGGGGGATTCAGGCGTCACAGTGATCGCTCCGAAGAGATCCGAAAGAGTTCGAAAGAGTCCGAAATTCGAGGGGGGTCAGGTGAGCGCGCCGGACATGGCGAGCGAGTGCAGGAAGCGCATCAGGGTCATCAGGACGTCACGGCTGGAGGCCCGGCGGCGAGCGTCGCACTCGATGATGGGGACATCGGGGGGCAGGTCCAGCGCGGTGCGGAGTTCCTCGATGGGGTAACGAGGCCCGTCCGGGAAGGAGTTGACGGCCACGACGAACGGCACCCCGCGCTCCTCCAGGCGTCCCATCACGTCGAAGCTGACCTCCAGGCGCCGGGTGTCGATGAGGACGACCGCACCGAGGGCGCCTTCGAACAGGCCGTTCCACAGGAACCAGAAGCGTTCCTGGCCGGGGGTGCCGAAGAGGTAGAGGACCAGCTGGTCGGTGATGCTGATGCGGCCGAAGTCCATGGCCACGGTGGTGGCGGTCTTGGAGTCGGAGCCGTAGTTGTCGTCGACCCCGATGCCGGCCTGGGTCATGGTCTCCTCGGTGGTCAGCGGTCTGATCTCGCTGACGGAACCGACCATGGTGGTCTTGCCGACCCCGAAGCCGCCCACGATCACGATCTTCACCGCGGCCTGGGCGGTGTGCGGCAGATGGTCCTCGGTGCGGGGGCCGGGGACCGTCTCAGAGCTTTTGAAGTCCATGCATCACCGCTTCGAGAAGTGAACGGTCGGGAAGCGCCTGGCGGACGATCGGGGCGCGCGCCTGCACCAGTTCGGCCGTGATCAGCTCGGTGATCAGCGCTGTCATCGCACTGAACGGCAGGTTGAGGTAGGCCGAGAGCTCGGCCACGGACAGGGGGGCGAGACAGAGCCGGAGCAGCGCCGCCTGCTCCGGGGTGACGGAGGGCGGTGCGGCGGCGCGCGCCACGATTAAGGTCACCAGGTCGAGTTCGGCCCGGGCGCCGTCGCCACCGCTGATGACGTAGAGCCGTTCGGGGTTCTTGTTGTCCTCGTCCTCGCCGCCGCTCTCGGGGGTCGGCGGCGCGGACGGGACCGGGGACGGAGCGAGTTCCGGCCTGGGTCGGCGCCGTTTGCGTTGCGGAGGAGTCATACGGTCTGCCCGTTCCGCCGGGGCGGACTGGTGAGATGGGCGCCGATGCGGACGACGAGGTCGCGCATCATCTCGCTCATCCGGCCCGGTTCACAGGTGACGTCGGCGAGCACCGCGAGGTAGGCGTTGGCGCCGGCGGACATGAGGTAGAAGTAGCCTCTGTCGATCTCGATCAGGACGAGGTTCATGTCGCCGTTGCTGATGGGGAGTTCCTGGGCGACGGCGCCGGCCAGGCTCTGCACGCCCGCGCAGGCCGCGGCGAGCCGGTCGGCGGCGTCGGGGTCGCCACCGTGCCGGGCGATGCGCAGGCCGTCGGCGGAGAGCACGACGATCATCTCGACGCCCGGTACCCCGTCGGCGAGTTGCTTGAGCATCCAGTCGAAGTTGCCTCGCTGCTGGATCACTTGAGGTCCCCCTCGTCTTCGGCCTCGGTGCCGGCCGGATCGTTGATCAGATGCAGGTACTTGGTGGGGTTCCGGGTGAAGTCGGTGGGGTGGACACCCGGGTTGTTCTTCTTGAGCCCCTCCCAGAAGGCATCGACCCAGAGGCCGGGCTCACGGCGCTCCGGCTCGGGCTCCGGCTCGGGGTCCTTGTGCTGCGACCAGATGGTCGGGTTGCCCTCGCGTTCGGCGCGCTCGATGGCGGCCTGCTCGGCGATCCGCCGGCTGAGCGGCGTCTTCATCCGGCTGCGCCGCTGCGGCAGGCCGCCCGCCGTCCATTCGGTGACCTCGGGGACGTCGTCCTCCATGGAGATCCCGGCGGGGATGCGGGGGCTGGTGGGCCGACGCCGCTTGGGCGGGCGCTTGGGGCCTTCGAGGGCGCCGAGCTCGGGCTTGGGGATGCCGGTGGCACCGATGCCGTGGGCGATGCCCGGGGCGGGGTCGGTGGTCATCATGTCGCTGGGCACGATGAGGACGGCCCGGACGCCGCCGTACGCGGAGGCGCGCAGCGACACGTCCATGTTGTACGTCTTGCACAAGCGGCCCACGACCGAGAGGCCGAGGCGCGGGTTCTCGCCGAGGACCTGGATGTCCTTGCCCTGCTTGGCCTTCTCCAGCAGGCCCTCCAGGCGGTCGCGGGCCTCCTCGTTGAGGGTGACGCCGGCGTCCTCGATCTCGATGCACACGCCGGACTGCACCTCGACGGCGGTGACGTGCACCTTGGTGGAGGGCGGCGAGTAGCGGGTGGCGTTGTCGAGGAGTTCGGCGGCCGCGTGGATGACCGGCTCGACGGAGGTGCCCTTGATGTTGACCTGGCAGATGGAGTGCAGCTCGATGCGCCGGTACTCCAGGATCCGGGACATGGCGCCGCGCAGCACGCTGTAGAGGGCGACGGGGTTGGGCCACTGGCGGCCGGGGCGGCCGCCGCCGAGCACGGAGACCGAGTCGGCGAGCCGTCCGATCAGCGCGGTGCCGTGGTCGATGCGCAGCAGGTCGTCGAAGACCTCGGGGTTGCGGCCGTGGTCCTCCTCCATCTCCCGCAGTTCGTGGGCCTGCTGGTGGACGATGGCCTGGACGCGCCGGGCGACGCTGACGAACGAGCGCTCCAGGGAGTCACGCTGGAGGTCTTCCTCGTCGACGATGTCGAGCATGATGCGGATCAGCCGGCGCTGCGACTCGGGGGCGTGGCGCATCCGCGGGTCGACGTCGAAGAGCTGGCGAACCACCTCTTTGGGTGACTCGCCGGCCTTCAGCCGGTAGAGGGCGGTCGGGAAGACCTCCCGGCCGAGGTGCTCGATCTCCTCGTCGCTCGCGGTGAGGCGCCGTTCCAGATACGCGCTGTGACGGTCGTGCTCGGCCCGGGCCTCCCGGAGCCTGCGGCCGCGGCGCACCGCTTCCGCCGCCGTCGCGAGCACCAGCAGCATGCCGACGGCCCCGCACACGCCGACGGCGATCCGGGCGGATCCCGCCACCAGGACGACGGCGGCGGCGGTCGCCGCGGCCATCAGTATGGCGGGCAGCAACAGCACGCGCGCCAGGGAAAGTTCACGGCCATCGGGAGGCGATTGCACACTCACCATGTATGCCTTCTGAGACGAATCGGCTGGGTGTCGGGGGAGCTCGTGGGGGGAAGGTTCATGGAGCAGTCTGGATCTTCCGTATGTTTGGGAACAGGCGCACGAATTCACCTCAACTCGGTGCGCCGCGGGCGAGCTTAGTCCGACCGGATCAACGCCGTGTCATATTCGGCAAGCACCTGAAAACGCCCGAAGGACTGGAGTACCCTCGGTCGTTTTGTACGGGGGGCGTTCATTCGAACACGGCCCGTTACTGCGCACAGACGTACGAAAGTAACTCACTGTGACGGGTGAAAGGAACCTGAGCGGCGGAACCTCGGCCGCCCCGCGAGACTCGTCAGACCCCCACGATCCGCAGCGCGGCCTCGGCCGTGGCACGGGCGAACTCGTGGGCGGGACGCTCGGGTTCGGAGCGGTGGACGAGGATGACGCCCTCGATCAGCCCGAAGACGAGATCGGTCCGCAGCTCCAGCTCCCCCTTGGCCAGCGCCCCGCCGGCCGCCGTGCCGGCGATCAACTGCCGGTAGGCGTCCTTGAGTTCCGCGCGTACGGCGTGGAAGCCGGCGAACCGTTCGGTGTGCACCTCGGGCAGCAGGTAGAGCGCGCCGAGATTGTGCGGCCCGGCGCACAGCAGCTCCACGTCGGCCCGGCACAGGACCCGCAGCCGTTCCTCGGCCGGGGTCACGTCGTCCGCGAGCAGTTCCCGCGCGCAGGCCAGGGACGGCGTGACGGTGGACTCGAGGAGCTCGGCGAGCAGATCCTCCTTACCGGAGACGTAGTGGTACATCGACGCCTGCCGCATGCCCGCCCGCTCGGCGACGGCCCGGGTGGTGGTGGCCGCGTAGCCGCGGGTGGTGAACAACTCAGCCGCGGCCGCGAGCAGTTCGGCCCGCGGCTCGAGCCCGCTGTCCGGCCGCTGCGCGGCCCGCGGCCGGCCGACCCGGCGGCCACTGCTCGTCCCCATGCGTTCGATCCTCGCACACGACGCCGTACGGCGATCACGCCGACGCCCGTCCCGCCGGACCGCCACCCCCGGTGAGCCCTCGGTAACCGGGCCGGAACACCGCGGCAACGCCGCCGACCCGGCCCGCCCCTAATTTCTGTCGGGCGACAGAAATCTCCCCAGCCGAAGGAGCCGGAGGTCAGCGATGGCGACAGCGACCACGTACGGAGCCCGCGCCCACGCCCGCGCCCAGGAGGGCACCCGCGCCGAGGCCATGCCCGTCGTCCCGGCCGCCGACTGGCCGGACCCGCCCTGCGAGGCCGGTCACCTGGTGTGGGCCGAGACGGTGGCGGGCGGCAACTACACGCACCGCGTCCTGGCCCGCGGCACCGAACTGCGCCTGACCGACCCGACCGGCGACGCCTGCGCCCACCTCCTGCTGTACGCCGACGGCCGCCCCTGGGAGCGGCTGAACGTCGCCGACACGGTCAAGGTCCAGTGGAACGCCTACCTCGGCGAGGGCGTGCTGCTCCTCTCCGACCAGGGCCGGGTGCTCGCCTCCGTGGTCGCCGACACCTCCGGCCGGCACGACGCGCTCTGCGGCACCTCCACCCTCGTCCGCAACACCGAGCGGTACGGCGACGGCACCCCGCAGTCGCCCTCCCCCGCAGGACGCGAGCTGTTCAAGCTGGCGGCGGCCAAGAACGGCCTGGAACCGCGCGACCTGCCGCCGTCCCTGTCGTTCTTCCAGGGCGTGGAGGTACGCGACGACGGCACGCTGGACTTCACCGGCTCCGCGGGCCCCGGCGGCAGCGTCACGCTCCGCACCGAGCAGGACGTGACCGTACTGATCGCGAACGTCCCGCACCCGGCCGACCCGCGCCCCGACTACGTCAGCACCCCCCTGGAGGTGCTGGCCTGGCGCGCCGCGCCCACCCCGCCCGGCGACCCCCTCTGGGACGCCACCCCCGAAGGCCGTCGCGCCTTCCTCAACACCCACGAATTCCTCGCCGCGAGGGGGCTCGCATGAGCACGCAGACCGTCGTCCCGGCCCGCGCCGCCTGGTCCGCCGTGATCCGCGCGGGCGACACCCTCACCATCACCGACCTGCACGGCAACCAGGCCGTCGACTTCCTCGTCTACGACGCCCACGACACCTCGGTCCGCTACAGCGCACCCGACACCATCCAGGCCCAGGGCTCCATCTTCCTGACCACGCACAGCAGGCTCATGAGCAACGAACACACCCCGCTGATGACCGTCGTCGCCGACGAGGTCGGCCGCCACGACACGGTCGGCGGTGCCTGCTCCAAGGAGTCCAACACCCTGCGCTACGGACACCACACCTGGTCGCAGCACGCGTGTGTGGACAACTTCCTGGCGGAAGGCGCGCGTCACGGCCTGGGCAAACGCGACCTGGTCTCCAACATCAACTGGTACATGAACGTGCCCGTCGAGAAGGACGGCACCCTCGGCATCGTCGACGGCCTCTCGGCCCCGGGCCGGAAGCTGACCCTGCGCGCCGACCGCGACGTCCTCGTGCTGGTCTCCAACTGCCCCCAGATCAACAACCCCTGCAACGGCTTCGACCCGACGGCCGTGCAGATGACGATCACCGGGGCCGCGGGATGACCTCCTTCGAGAAGCTGCTGATCGCCAACCGCGGCGAAATAGCCGTCCGCATCATCCGGACCGCCCGTGAACTGGGCCTGCGTACGGTCGCCGTCTACTCCGACCCCGACCGCTCGGCCCCGCACGTCCGCCTCGCCGACGAGGCGGTCCGGCTCGGCCCGGCCCCGGCGAAGGAGTCGTACCTCGACGCCGACCTGGTCCTCAAGGCCGCCAAGGACACCGGCGCGGGCGCGGTCCACCCCGGCTACGGCTTCCTGTCCGAGGACGCCGGCTTCGCCCGGCGCTGCGAGGAGGCCGGGATCGTCTTCGTCGGACCGACCCCCGAACAGCTGGAGCTGTTCGGCGCGAAGCACACCGCACGGGCGGCCGCACAGGCCGCCGGGGTACCGCTGGCGCCCGGCACCGGGCTGCTGGCGGACGTGGACGAGGCCCGCCGCGAAGCGTCCGCCATCGGCTATCCCGTCATGCTCAAGGCGACCGGCGGTGGCGGCGGTATCGGCATGTCGGCATGTCGATCCGCCGACGAACTGACCGACGCCTGGGACCGCGTCCAGCGCACCGCCGCCGCGTCCTTCTCCTCCGCCGGGGTCTTCCTGGAACGCCTCGTCGAGCACGCCCGCCATGTCGAGGTCCAGGTCTTCGGCGACGGCGACGGCCGGGTCGTCACCTTCGGCGACCGGGACTGCTCCCTCCAGCGCCGCAACCAGAAAGTGGTCGAGGAGGCCCCCGCCCCCGGCCTGCCCGACCGCGTACGCGCCCAACTCGCCGCGTCCGCCCGCGACCTGTGCGCCTCGGTCGGCTACCGCTCCGCGGGCACGGTCGAGTTCGTGTACGACGCGGCCCGCGAGGAGGCCTACTTCCTGGAGGTCAACACCCGCCTGCAGGTGGAACATCCGGTCACCGAGGAGATCTACGGCGTCGACCTGGTCGCCTGGATGCTGCGTCTGGCCCTGGGCGAGACCGACGTCGTCCGCGCCCCGGGCACCCCGCGCGGCCACGCCGTCGAGGCCCGCGTCTACGCCGAGGACCCCTCCCGCGAGCACCGGCCCAGCGCGGGCCTGCTGACCCGGGTGGAGTTCCCGGAGGGCGTGCGCGTCGACGGCTGGGTGGAGACCGGCGCCGAGGTGACGACGTCGTACGACCCGATGCTCGCGAAGGTGATCGCGTACGGCCCGGACCGCGCGGCGGCGCTGCGCAGGCTGGACGAGGCCCTGGCCGCCGCCCGCGTCGACGGCATCGAGACCAACCTCGGTCTGGTGCGGGCCGCGCTCGCCGACCCCGGGTTCCGCGCCGCCACCCATTCCACGGCGACCCTCGCCGAGGTCACCGACCCCACCCCCCGGATCGAGGTCGTCGCCGCCGGCACGCTCACCACGGTCCAGGACTCGCCGGGCCGCACCGGCTACTGGCAGGTCGGCGTCCCCCCGAGCGGCCCGATGGACGACCGCTCCTTCCGCCTCGGCAACCATGCCCTGGGCAACCCGGAGGGCGCACCCGGCCTCGAATGCACCCTCCAGGGCCCGTCCCTGCGCTTCACCCACCCCACCACCGTCTGTGTGACCGGCGCCCCGGCCCCGGTGACCGTCGACGGCGCCCCGGTCGCCCAGTGGGAGCCGGTGACGGTCCCGGCCGGCGGCCTGCTCGAGGTCGGCGCGCCCACCGAGCACGGCCTGCGCACCTACGTGCTGTTCGCCGGCGGCGGCCTGGACGTCCCCGCCTTCCTCGGCAGCGCGAGCACCTTCACCCTGGGCCGGTTCGGCGGTCACGGCGGGCGGGCGCTGCGCACGGGTGACGTCCTGCACGGCGGAGCGGTGACGGACGGCAAACCGGTCGCCGAACGCCCGCACTTCACCGCCGACTGGCGGCTGGCGGCCGTCGAGGGCCCGCACGCGGCCCCGGAGTTCTTCACCGAGGACGACGTCCGCGACTTCTACGCGGCCGAGTGGAAGGTGCACTTCAACTCGGCGCGCACCGGCGTCCGCCTGGTCGGCCCCAAGCCGCGCTGGGCACGTACCGACGGCGGTGAGGCGGGCCTGCACCCGTCCAACATCCACGACACCCCGTACTCGGTCGGCGCCGTCGACTACACCGGCGACATGCCGGTCCTGCTCGGCCCCGACGGCCCCTCCCTGGGCGGGTTCGTGTGCCCGGCGACGGTCCTGAGCGGCGAACGCTGGAAGCTCGGCCAGCTCCGCCCCGGCGACACGGTCCGCTTCACCCCGGTCGACGTGACGGGCGCGCCCCGCCCCGAGATCGTCGACGGCGGCGTCCTGGCCCGGGACGGTGACGTGACGTACCGGCGCAGCGGCGACGACAACCTGCTGGTCGAGTTCGGTCCCATGCAGCTGGACCTCGCCCTGCGGATGCGTGTCCACGCGCTGATGGAGGCGGTGACGGCGGCGGACCTGCCCGGGGTCACGGACCTGACTCCCGGCATCCGTTCGCTCCAGATCCGGACCGACCCGCGGGTCCTTCCCCAGGCCGGACTGGTGCGTGCGGTACGGGAGATCGTCCTCGCCCTGCCGCCCACCGACGAGCTGGTCGTCCCCTCCCGCACGGTCCACCTCCCCCTCTCCTGGGACGACCCGGCGACCCGCGAGGCGATCGCCCGCTACATGGCGGGCGTCCGCGACGACGCCCCCTGGTGCCCGTGGAACATCGAGTTCATCCGCCGGATCAACGGCCTGGACTCGGTGGAGGACGTCTACCGCACGGTCTTCGACGCGGAGTACCTGGTCCTCGGCCTCGGCGACGTGTACCTCGGCGCCCCGGTCGCCACCCCGCTCGACCCGCGCCATCGCCTGGTCACGACGAAGTACAACCCGGCCCGCACCTGGACCGCCGAGAACTCCGTCGGCATCGGCGGCGCCTACCTGTGCGTCTACGGCATGGAGGGCCCGGGCGGCTACCAGTTCGTGGGCCGTACGACCCAGGTGTGGTCGGGCTGGCAGCAGCGCGGCGCGTTCGAACCGGGCATGCCGTGGCTGCTGCGGTTCTTCGACCGGATCAGGTGGTACCCGGTGTCCGCGGACGAACTCCTCGACCTCCGCGCCGACATCACCTCCGGCCGGTTCGTGCCGCGCATCGAGGAGGGCACCTTCTCCCTCGCCTCCTACCGGGAGTTCCTCGCCGCGCACGCCGACTCCATCGGGGAGTTCAGGACGCGCCAGCAGCGGGCCTTCGCCGCGGAGCGGGACGCCTGGGAAGCGGCGGGCGAGTTCGCGCGGGCGGAGGCGGCCACCGCGCCCCCCGCCCCGCCCACCGAAGTGGCGGTGCCGCCGGGCGGCCGCCTGATAGAGGCCGAGTTCGCCGCCTCCGTGTGGCAACTGAACGTGGCGCCGGGCGAAGAGGTGACCGCCGGCCAGCCGCTGCTCGCGCTGGAGGCGATGAAGATGGAGTCCAGGGTGCACGCACCGATGACCGGTGTGGTCACGGAGATCCTGGCGCGGCCAGGCGACCAGGTGGAGGCGGGGACGGCCCTGCTCGTCCTGGCGCCGGCCCGGAACTGACCCCGAGGAGCAAGACCATGTCCAGCACCGTCTCCCGTGTCCGTGCCGCCTACGCACGCATCGAGGCCGTCGACCGGCCCGAGATCTGGATCGGCCTGCGCCCGCGGGCGGAGGCCGAGGCGGAGGCCCACGCGATCGACGAACGGGTGGCCGGCGGCGAGCACCTTCCGCTCGCCGGGCGGCTGGTCGCCGTCAAGGGCAACA
The DNA here is from genome assembly GCF_042892755.1 of Streptomyces sp. NPDC001714. Lineage (NCBI taxonomy): Bacteria > Bacillati > Actinomycetota > Actinomycetes > Kitasatosporales > Streptomycetaceae > Streptomyces > Streptomyces sp. NPDC001714. The sequence goes on along the minus strand of NZ_JBIAUL010000013.1, from coordinate 9,711 downwards.
TCGACGTCCACGGACTGCCGACGACCGCGGGCTGCCCGGCGTACGCCTACGAACCGGAAGCCGACGCCCCGGTGGTGGCCCGGCTGCGCGCGGCCGGCGCCCTGGTCCTCGGCACGACCAACCTCGACCAGTTCGCGACCGGCCTGGTCGGCACCCGCTCCCCCTACGGCGCGGTCCGCAACGCCGTCGACCCGACCCGGATCAGTGGCGGCTCCAGCTCCGGCTCGGCGGTCGCCGTGGCGCTGGGCATCGTCGATCTCGCCCTCGGCACGGACACGGCGGGCTCGGGCCGGGTCCCGGCGGCCTTCAACGGCATCGTCGGTGTGAAGCCGACCCGGGGGCTGGTGCCGACGGCGGGGGTGGTGCCGGCGTGTGCCTCGATCGACTGTGTGACGGTGTTCGCGCGGACGCTGGCGGAGGCGGAGCAGGCCCTGTGCCATGTCACACACCAGTCTCCGTACGAGGTGACAAACCACCCGGACCGCCCCCTCCCGCCCCTCCCCCAGCGAGCCCCGGGCCCCTGGCGCATCGCGGTCCCGCCCCTCGCCCAGCTCGGCGACCTGGACGCGGGCTGGGCGGACGCCTACGAGGAGACGGTGCACCGCCTGGCCGCCACCGGCGCCTCGATCCGCCCGCTCGACCTGACCCCCTTCACCGAGGCGGCCGCGATGCTCTACGAGGGCGCCTTCGTGGCCGAGCGGTACACGGCCGTGGGTCCCTTTATCGACAAGTTGATCTCATCCGGCGGCGAGGGCCTCGACCCCACGGTCGCCGGCATCATCACCCGGGCCCGCGACATCCCGGCCCACCGGCTCTTCACCGACCAGGAACGGCTCGCGGACCTGCGCACCCGCGCCCTGGCGGAACTGGCCGACGCGGACGCCCTGCTGCTCCCCACGACCCCGGGCCACCCCACCCTCGCCGAGGTGGCGGCCGACCCGCTGGGCGCCAACGCCAGGCTGGGCCGTTTCACCAACTCCACGAACCTCTTCGACCTGGCGGCACTGGCGGTGCCCGCGGGCGAGGTGAACGGCCTGCCGTTCGGCGTGATGCTGGTCGGGCCGGCGTTCACGGACGACCGCCTGGCCACGATCGCCCGCGCCCTGGAACCGCGGGTGAGCCTCGCGGTGGTCGGCGCCCACCTGACGGGCCAGCCGCTCAATCCCCAGCTCCTGGCGCTGGGGGCGGTGCTGGACCGCACGACGACGACGGCCCCGGCGTACCGTCTCCACGCCCTCCCGACGACCCCGCCCAAGCCCGGCCTGGTGAACGTGGGAGCGGGCGGCGCGCAGATCGAGACGGAGATCTGGAGCCTGCCGGCCGAGGGCCTGGGCCGCCTGCTCGCCGCGCTCCCCCGGCCCATGGCCCTGGGCAGCGTGGAACTGGCCGACGGCACCAGTGTCCCCGGCTTCCTGTGCGAGCCGGGCGCACTGGCGGACGCCGAGGACATCACGCACCACGGAGGCTGGCGAGCCTTCCTGGCGAGGGACTGACAGCCGCGCCGCCCCCTCGGAAAACCGGTGGAACGGCGCCGCTGTGCGCCGCTACTGTGCTGCCCGACCCCGTCGTCTGATCAAGGACGTGCCGTTGTACACCGTGTGAGACCTCCCAAGCGCTGATCGGTCGCGCGTCGCGCCTGTGCTGTGCGCCGCGCCTCTTTTTGCTGCGGATTTCTCACTGAAACCGGTGTACTTCTGTGCTCACCGACTGGGTGGTCATGCCCACCTGCCTTCCGCTGGTCCTGCGCCGTTGCCACACGTGCGGGTCCAGTCGCTTCCGGCCGAGCGGCAGGTTCCGCGTCAACGCGAACCACAAGCTCATCGACGCCTGGCTCCTCGTGCTCTGCACCGCGTGCGGGGAGACGGCGAAGCTCACGCTCCTGGAGCGTACCAACGTCCGCTCCGTACAGCCTGAGCTGCTGGACCGGCTGCACGACAACGACCTCGGCCTGACCGCCGAGCTGCTCCAGGATCCGGCCGTGCGGCGCCGCAACCGCATCGCCCTCGACTGGGACGGCGCCTGGCGCCTCGACACCGGCGGACCGGATCACCTGGACCGCGAGGTGATCGACGTCTCGGTCCGCTTCGCGGCGCGGATCCCGGTCCGGCCGGTGCGGCTGATCGCCGAAGGCTGCGGCCTTTCGCGGGCCGAGGTCGAGCGGCTGGTCACCGAGGGGAAGGTCGTTTCGGCGGTCCGGCTGAACAGCAGGCTCTCCGGCGACTTCACCTTCACGCTCAAGCGCTGAGCCCGAGCCGAGAGCGGGGGCCTGTCCGGCGGGATCCACCGGGCAGGCCCCCACCCACGCCCGCCGTTCACCCCACGGACGAGTAGGCCACGACTCCCCGCAGCACCAGGTCGACCGCCTTGCGTGCGTTCTTCGCCACGGTCGACCCCTCCACCGGGGCCGCGGCCGAGATCTGCCCCAGCACGTCGATGACCTGCTTGCACCACCGGACGAAGTCCCCGGCAGGCATCTCCGCCTCCCGCAGCACCTCGTCCAGCCCCATCCCCGAGGCCCACATGTAGACGGCCCAGGCGAACCCGAGGTCCGGCTCCCGCTGTCCGACGCCCTCGGTCTGATTGATCCGGAAGTCCTCCTCCAGGGCGTCGAGCCGCCCCCAGATCCGCACCATCTCGCCGAGCGCGGCCTTGGCCTTCCCGGAGGGCAGCTTCGGCGCCATCGCGTCGTCGCCGACCCGGGCCTCGTACACCAGCGCCGAGACGCACGCGGCCAGTTCGGCGGGCCCGAGGCCCTCCCACACACCGGCCCGCAGGCATTCGCTGGCAAGCAGGTCGAGTTCGCCGTAGAGCCGCGCCAGCCGCTTGCCGTGTTCGGTGACCTCGTCGCCGCGCAGGTAGTCCAGCTCGGTCAGCAGCGCCACGATCCGGTCGAAGGTCCGGGCGATGGTGTTGGTCCGTCCCTCGATGCGCCGCTCCAGCTGGGAGGTGTCCCGGATCAACCGGTGGTAGCGCTCGGCCCAACGGGCGTGGTCCTCGCGGTCGTTGCAGCCGTGGCAGGGGTGCGCGCGGATCGCGGTCCGCAGCCGCGCGATCTCACGGTCGTCGGCCGCCTGCGACCGCTTCTTGCGGGCGCGCTCCGGCGGAATGTGCCCGGCCTTGGTGCGCAGCGCGGAGGCGAGGTCCCGACGGGACTGCGGGGAGCGGGGGTTGAACGACTTGGGGATCCGCATCCGCTCCAGCGCCTCGACCGGCACCGGGAAGTCGATGGAGGCGAGCCGCTTGACCTGCCGCTCGGCCGTCAGCACCAACGGCCTGGGCCCGTCGTGCTGCTCGAAGCCGCGGTGGCCGTTGGACCGCCCTGCGGGCAGCCCGGGGTCAAGGACCAGCGCGAGGCCCGCGTACTTGCCGGTCGGCACATGGATGACGTCGCCGGGCTTGAGCTTCTCCAGGGCCACCGCCGCCTCGGCGCGCCGCTGGGCCACGCCCTGCCGGGCCAGTTCGGTCTCCCGGTCCTTCAGCTCCCGCCGCAGCCGCGCGTACTCCTCGAAGTCGCCGAGGTGGCAGGTCATGGACTCCTTGTAGCCGGCGAGCCCCTCCTCGTTGCGCTGCACCTGGCGAGAGATCCCGACGACCGACTTGTCGGCCTGGAACTGCGCGAACGACGTCTCAAGGAGCTCCCGCGAGCGGTGCCGCCCGAACTGCTCGACCAGGTTGACCGCCATGTTGTACGACGGCTTGAAGCTGGACCGCAGCGGATACGTACGGGTGCCGGCGAGCCCGGCGAGGTGCTCGGGGCTCATCCCGCGCTGCCACAGCACCACCGCGTGGCCCTCGACGTCGATGCCGCGGCGGCCCGCACGGCCGGTCAGCTGGGTGTACTCGCCCGGGGTGATGTCGGCGTGCTGCTCGCCGTTCCACTTGACGAGCTTCTCCAACACCACCGACCGGGCGGGCATGTTGATGCCGAGCGCGAGGGTCTCGGTGGCGAACACGGCCTTCACCAGGCCGCGTACGAAGAGTTCCTCGACGACCTCCTTGAAGGTCGGGAGCATGCCGGCGTGGTGGGCGGCGATGCCGCGCTCCAGGCCCTCCAGCCACTCGTAGTAGCCGAGGACGTGCAGGTCCTCCGGCGGGATCGACGAGGTGCGCTCCTCGACGAGCGCGCGGACCTTCTCCCGGGCCTCGTCGTCGTTGAGCCGGAGTCCCGCGTACAGGCACTGCTGGACGGCGGCCTCGCAGGCGGCGCGGCTGAAGATGAAGGTGATGGCGGGCAGCAGGCCCTCGTTGTCGAGCCGTTCGATGACCTCGGGGCGGCCCGGTGTCCACGCCCGGGACCGCTGCCGGCGCTCCCGCTCCCGGTCGGCCTCGCGCATGGCGCGGCCGCGTCTGCGGTCCTGGTAGGAGGGACGCTGTGCCTCCATCCGGGCCAGCCGGGCGAGGTCGGGGTTGACGGCCTTCTTGTGGCCCTCGCCCTCCTCGAACAGGTCGTACATCCGGCGTCCGGCGAGCACGTGCTGGAACAGCGGGACCGGCCGGTGCTCCGAGACGATGACCTCGGTGTCACCGCGGACGGTGTCGAGCCAGTCGCCGAACTCCTCGGCGTTGGAGACGGTGGCCGACAGGGAGACCAGGGTCACGGACTCCGGGAGGTGGATGATCACCTCTTCCCAGACGGCGCCGCGGAAGCGGTCGGAGAGGTAGTGGACCTCGTCCATGACCACGTAACCGAGGCCGATGAGGGTCTGGGAGCCCGCGTACAGCATGTTCCGCAGGACCTCGGTGGTCATGACGACCACGGCGGCGTCCGGGTTGATGCTGTTGTCGCCGGTGAGGAGGCCGACCATGCCGTCGCCGTAGCGGCGGCAGAGGTCGGCGTACTTCTGGTTCGACAGTGCCTTGATGGGTGTCGTGTAGAAGCACTTCTTGCCCTGCATGAGGGCGAGGTGGACGGCGAACTCGCCGACGATCGTCTTGCCGGAGCCGGTGGGGGCGGCCACCAGTACGCCCTTTCCGGCTTCGAGCGCCTGGCAGGCCTCGATCTGGAAGGGGTCGAGGCCGAAGTCGTACATCTCGCGGAACGACGCGAGCGCGGTGGCCTGCTCGGCGGCCCGCCTGCGGGCCGCCGCATACCGCTCGGCCGGTGAGAGGTCCTCTGTCATCGTGCTTTCGAGCGTACCGGTCCCCACTGACAACAGGACGATCATTATCCGGAACATGGGACAACGGACGACGAAGAGGTGCCCGCGTCGTGGGACGCGGGCACCTCTCGGTGATTGGGGTCGCCCTGTCAGGTCACGTCGTCGTAGCCGTTGACCCGGTCCGGGCCCTCGGGCAGCGCGCGGCTGGCGGAGACGGTCTCGATCTCGCCGATGTCCTCGGGGGTGAGGTCGAGGTCGGAGGCCTCGTCGTCGTCGAGGCCGTCGTCGTCGCGGCGGCGCCTGCGCCGGTCGTTGAGGAGGGAGAACGCGACCGCGCCGAAGTACAGCACCCAGATCGGTCCGGCGAGCGCCAGCATGGAGAGCGGGTCGGTGCTCGGCGTGGCCACGGCCGCGAAGACCGTGATGCCGAGGATCATGGCCCGCCACCAGCCGAGCATCCGCTTGCCCGTGATGATCCCGGTGAGATTGAGGAACACCAGGAGCAGCGGCAGCTCGAAGGAGAGCCCGAAGACGATCACCATGCGGGTGACCAGCTGCAGCAGGTCGTCGAGCGGCAGCAGGTTGCTCACGCCGTGCGGGGTGAAGCCGATGAGGACCTTGGCGGTGGTCGGCAGGACCTTGTAGGCGAAGAACGCGCCGCCGAAGAAGAGCGGGACGCCGGTGCCGACGAAGGCGTAGGCGTACTTCTTCTCGTGCCGGTGCAGACCGGGGGCGACGAAGGCCCACAGCTGGTACAGCCAGACCGGCGAGGCGAACACCACACCCGCCATCAGGGAGACCTGGAGGGCGAGGGTGAAGGGCGCGAGCAGACCGTTGATGGTGATCTGCGCGCACTGCTCGTCACCCTTCGTCGTGTTCATCTCCGAGAAGGTGTGGTGGCAACCGACCGAGTCGAGGATCGGCTTGGTGAGGAAGTCGATGATGTTGTTGTAGAAGAAGGCGGCGACCACCGTGATGACGATGATGGCCAGCATGGCCTTCGCGAGCCGGTTGCGGAGCTCACGAAGGTGATCCGCGAGAGGCATCCGCCCCTCGGGATCCTTCTCCTGATTGCGGGCAGACTTTGGCAACCCACGTCCTCATCTCGTGCGGCAGGCCGGGGGCTACCGGCCTTGCGTCAGCGCTGGGTGGAGTCCGACGGCTCGTTGACCGGGCGGGCGCTGGTCACGTCGCCGGGGGCCGCCTGGATGGTGCGCTGGGCCTGGGACTGCTCGCCGGAGGCGGGGGCCTGGGCGGAGGTCGTGGTGTTGCCGTCTTCCTTCATCGCCTTGGCCTCGCTCTTGAGGATGCGAGCGGACTTGCCGAGCGAGCGCGCCATGTCGGGAAGCTTCTTCGCGCCGAACAGCAGGATGACGACGACGAGGATGAGAATGATCTCGGGGGCGCCGAGCCTTCCGAACATAAGTCTTTACCTTCTCACCGAGGCGGCTGGGTGGGGTGCTGTCCGATCCTTCGGACATGCGCCCGAGTGATCGTGCTGTCAGCGATCGTAACGCTCAGGGGTAAACGTGAGGCAATCCCCGTGCGTACTCCCGGTCCGCGGAACGGGCCTCGTTCTCCGCCCCGCGAGCAGCAGCGTACCTTTCCCTGCGGGCACCGTGACAGGGCGAAGTGACGCAAACCGCTTATGGCCCCCTACTCACATCGCTTGCACAGCGGCGGTCACAGTGCGTCCACAGTGCGGGCGGCGCTCTCGGCCGCCCGCTCCAGGTCCTCCGCGGCCCGGTTGATGCGCCGCGCCGAGTCCGCGACCTGCTCGCCCAGCCGCCGCGCCTCCAGGAAGACCCGGACGGCGAGCACGCCGAGCACGGCGAGACCCACGAAACCCACAGCTACCGCGACCATCGCCCAGAACATGGGGCGAGCCTAGACGGTGGGATGCAGCCGCAGTGTCCTGACCCCGCCGCCGGTGAGCAGTTCGACGATCCGCTCGCCGGCGGGCTTGCGGACGGCGGCCCCGCAGTCGGGGCAGGTGAACGAGTAGAACGTCGTCTTGCTGGTGGCTCCGATGGCCAGGCGCAGGGCGCTCGCGGTGAGCTCGAAACTGCTCCGGCAGTCCGGGCAGCCGGCCCTGAACACCACGGGGACCACTCTTCTCATCCCGGCGAAGGCGGCCGCGACCGTCATCTCCCGCGCTCCCGCGCCGACGGAACCCGAAGACTCGTCCAGAACCCCCGAAGACTCGTTCAAAACCCTCGCCCCTCCTTCTTGATCGTTCGCCTTCGGAGCGCCTCAGCCGCTGTCGAGGGGGTGACCGTGCTCGACCCTGCGGGCCTCGGTGCGGTCACCGCCTCGACACCGGCGCGCTCCTCCGGCTCACTCATGCCCTTCCTCGTCGCCGTGCCCAACGTGGTCGTACGCCGCCAGTGCCTCGCGGGCCGCCCGGCGGGCGGCATCGGCCAGCTCGGGCGGTGACACGATCCGGCCGTCGCCGCCGAGCCTGAGCGCCAGCCGGCGCAGCGAGGCCGGATCGGGGGTGCGCAGAGTAATACGCAGTCCACCGTCGGGAAGCTCATCCGCGCTGTCGTGCGGGTAGTACTCGGCGACCCAGCGGCCGCCCGGACCGACCTCGACGACCACCTCGGGGTCCTCGGCGGCCGGCTGCACCAGGGCCTCGGACAGGTCCCGCAGCTCGATCTCCGGGGGCGCGGACGGCTCGTCCAGGATCCTGATCTCCGCCACCCGGTCGAGCCGGAAGGTACGCCGGGCCTCGGAGCGGCGGCACCAGGCCTCCACATAGGTGTGGCCGACGCTGACCAGGCGGATGGGGTCGATCTCGCGCTCGGTGACCTCGTCGCGGGCCGGTGAGTAGTAGCGGATCCACAGCCGGCGGCGCTCGGCGATCGCCCGGTCGACGTCGGCGAAGACCCCGCCCTCGGACTCGAAGGTCACCGACAGCCGGGCGCTGGCGTCGCCCGCCTCGCCGGCCGCGGTCTCCACCTTGGCGGTGGCCCGCAGCAGCGCCTGCCGGTCGCCCTCGCGCAGCCCCGGCAGGGTGGCCACCGCGCGGGCGGCGACCAGGAGCGCGGTCGCCTCGTCGGCGGCGAGCCTGAGCGGTTCCGCGGCCTCCTCGCCGAGCGCGGCCGCGTTGTGCCACCAGATCCGCTCGCCGTCGGTGTCGATGTCCAGCAGATCGCCGCCCCGGAAGCTGGTGCCGCACATGGGCAGCACGTCGAGATCGGAGACCAGCTCGTCCTCGGTGATGCCGAAGGCGCGCGCCACGTCCGCGATCCGGGCGCCGGGGCGCTCGCGCAGGTAGGTCACCAGGGAGAGCATCCGCCGGGTCTGGTCGATGGCGTTCACGGGCCTGACCGGTTTGCCTGCCACTGCCTTGCTCCGCTCCCCCTCAGCCCTTGGCCACGGCACGCAGCCGGTCCACGACGTCCGCCCGCAGCTCGGCCGGCTCCAGGACCACCACATCGGGCCCGAACTCCACCAGCCAGGCGTCGAGCCCGTGTCCGTACGGAATCATCAACTCGTCCCACCCGTCACCGAGTTCCCGCACCGCGGTGGCCTTCGCCCGAAGGGGGTAGCCCGCGCCGGAACGCAGCCGGATCAGCGCGGAGCGGTCGGCGATCTCACCGGCCCAGCTCGCCACGGTCTCGCGGACGGTGACGACGTCCGGGACCGGCGCGGTGAAGGCGGCGCCCCGGGAGCGGACCTTGCCGGTGATCCGGGACAGCCGGAACACCCGCTCGGCGCCCCGGTCGCGGTCCCAGCCCGCCAGGTACCAGTGGCCGCGCCAGCACTCCAGGGCCCAGGGCTCCACGTTCCGGGTCTCGGGGTGGGCGGCGGTGGCCTTGCGGTAGTCGAAGACGACCGGGCGGCGGTCCCGGCAGGCCAGCATCAGCGGCTCGAACGCGGCCTCGTGCACGGGGATCCGCGGCTCCAGGGCGCCATGGGACTCGTACGGGTCGACGTCCTCCGGGAGGCCTGCCGCGCGCAGCTTCTGCAGGGCACCGCTGGCGGCGCCGGCCAGCCGGGCCTGCTGCCAGACCTTGGCGGCGAGACCGAGGGCGGCGGCCTCCTCGGCGTCCAGGGTGATGGGCAGCAGGCGGTTGCTGTCGCGGCGCGCCAGGTAGCCGACCTCGCCGTCCAGGTTCTCGACGGTCTCGATCACCAGTCCGAGCTCACGGAGATCGTCCTTGTCCCGCTCGAACATCCGGCTGAAGGAGTCGTCGCTGCCCGCCTCGAGGTAGGCCTCGATGGATTCGCGCAGCTCGCGCTTGCTGAGCGGCCGCCGCGTCCCCAGCAGGCACAGCGCCAGGTTCATCAGCCGCTCGGCCTTGGCAATGGCCATCGACGCCCTTCGCCTTCCCTATGGTGCTTCTGATCGACGACCGTACCGCTCCGGAGTGTCACGGCAAAAGCCAGTACAAACAACGAGCACCGAAACGGGCACGTCCCGACAAACGCCGAGGGCCCGCGCGCACGGCACGGGCCCTCGTCCAGCCGGTTTCCGACCAGGTCCGGTCGGCGCCCGCGGGCGCCCCCCCGGCCCCCCCCGGTTCGGCCCCCCACCCGGGCAACCGGTAGTTAAACCGGGGGCCCGGGGTGGTGGCCCGGCGCGGGGGGGGGGGGGCCGGGGCGG